>JAFRDM010000072.1 GCA_017403885.1 Oscillospiraceae bacterium | reverse complement strand
GTAACGAATTCCGGAAAAACATTTTTTGACTGTGACTACACGCTTTCCGGAACCAAGATCAATATTGATATTACCCCGCGGAAGGCAGGTAAAGGCACCCTCATCTTAAAGGATAATTCTGATCCGAAGAACATGATCACGCTTCAGGTAACCATCGACCATGATGCAGTTTATGATACCACTTCCTATCCCAAGGGAGATTATACTTCCATCATGAGATACCCCTCGTCCTATAACGGTGACAAAATCAGCATCTACGGACGTGTTCTTCAGGTACAGAAAAGTTGGGGCAGCTATACGCTAAGGGTCGCCACCAAAGGTAGATGGGATAATGTCTTCTATGTAACCGGCAGCTCTGATGTCAGCATCATCGAAGGAGATTATATTACGGTATACGGAACGTGCACCGGCACAAAAACGTATACGACCATTTTGGGTGGAAGTATAACCATCCCTTCCATGAGAATCGAACAGCTTTACATCGGGAGAAATTGATTTCTCGCGCCATCCTTCCCAAGAGAAAAATAAGAGGAACAGGCTTTTTCCTGTTCCTCTTATTTGTTTGCAGCACGCGCGCGTGCGATCGTTCACGGCTATAGGCATCCTGTCTACCACTTGTTTTCCACTTTTTCGGCGAAGCCCGGGAAGTCCCTGACCTCGATCACACGGCCGTCGTCCAGCACGGCTTTTCCGGTAAAATTACCGAAGACCTGATGCTGGTCGGATTTGCTGAGCTTGAGATCCGTGCAGGAGGCGCGATCGAGGATGGGCGTGAAATCCATCTCGAAGCGGCCGTCGTCGGAGCTGAACTTCCACGGAGAAAGAAAGTCCTTTTCGTCGCCGGGGATGTGGAATTTCACCTGCGAAAGCTTGTGGGCTTTGCCGTCGTAGAAGAGCATGTTCTCGCTCGCGGCAGAGGTGTCGCCGAAGCCGTAGCCGATGTTCCAGCCGAAGGGCACGCCGTCGACCCGATACGAGGCCGAGCCCCAGTACCAGGTGTTGTGATAGGTCCACACGCCGCGGCCCCAGTCGAGCACGGCGAAGCTGTCGTCGGGGTCGAAATGCCAGGTGCGGCCGCCGTAAGTGAACCAGCCTTTGGCGCGCTGGCAGTTGATCTTCTGGTTGTAATAGAAGTGTTTGGGCTTGCCGAAGGGCGTGGCGATGACCATGCTGTCCTCCGGCTCGTCAAACAGCTCGACGAGCGCGTCGATCGCGCCCTTGTCGCCGAAACGGTCCATGTGCGCAGAGAGGACGCGCCGCCCGTCGCCGAGCGCGCTGAACTTCAGCTCATAGCCCTTGCCGGCGTGCTGCGAGACGCCGCTCTTCGAGCTCTCGGGCAGGCCGACCCTTCCGAGCGTCATGAGGCTCATCGGGCTGGTCGTGATCTCCCACTTTTCCTCCAGCTCGATGATCGAGATCGAGTCGAGGCCCATATAGCCGTTGTCGGCGATCGTCAGCGCCAGGGCGAAGCGGCCGTTGCTGACGAGATAATAGTCCCACTCCTTCAGCCGCAGCCTGCTCGCCTTGACGTCCGCGCGGCGGTAGACGGGCAGAAGGCTTTTGGCATAACCCGGCTCGGTCAGGTCCCCGTTCGCGTTCAGCAGGGGGATCTCCTTCGTGATCTCATGCTGCATGGCTTTTCGCTCCTTTCCGCGTCCTCAGCGCTTGAGCATCCGGATGTCCCGGCCGACGAAGGGCACGCGCTCGTACGCGCCGAACAGCCGCGAGCAGATCTGCGCTCCGTAGCGCTTCTGCAGCTCTCCGTCGCGGAGATTCGTGCTGATGATCGTGTTCTTTCCTTCGTTGAGACGGGTGTTGATCAGCGTATAGAGGGCGCTGTCCGCCATCGGCGTGGGCATCTCGGTGCCGAGGTCGTCCAGGATCATCAGGTCGCAGGAGAGTATCCTTTTGACGCGCGCGTCCGCCTCCTCGTCGCGGCTGAACTTCTGCGCCTCGAAGCTGCCGACCACGGCGGCCGCCGTGTCGTAGCATACGGAATAGCCCCGCGCCGCGACCGCTCTGGCCACGCAGGCGGAAAGGAAGGTCTTTCCCAGGCCCGTCCCGCCCTGGAAAAGCAGGTTCCCGGAGGCGGGAGAAAACTGCTCGGCGAAGGCCTTTGCGATCTCGTACACGGTCTGCATCGAGCCGCGATACTCCGCGTCGTAGAGCGAAAGATCGAACTTTTCAAAGCTCTCGCCGCCGTTTTTCAGCAGTACGCCCAGATCGCGCGTGAGCTCCTCGTTATACAGCTTTTTCAGACAGCTGCAGACCCCGCCGCGGTACACGCCGCTGTCGCGGCATTTCTCGCAGGAGACGATCTCGTCGAGCCAGTCCCCGCCGTGTCCGAGCTGGCGCAGCAGCTCGCCGCGGCGGCTCTGCAGCGCAAGATTGTCTTCCCTGAGCTTTTCGATTTTTTCCGCGGCGTCCGGTCCGCCGGAGAGGGTGAGCCGCACAAGCTCCGTCATCTGTGCGCGCAGGGCCGCGTCGATCGCGCGCAGCTCCGGCTTTGCGGCATAGGCGCTTGTCTCGCGCATTTCGCGCTCGCGCGCATTCCGCTCGCGCACGGCGTCCAGCCGATCCCGCGCCAGGGCGAGGATCTTTCCGTCGTAGCTCATGCCTTGCCTCCCTTGAGTTTGTTCAGGATCCTTTCCAGATCCTTCTGATCCGGTCCCGGCGGGGGGACGGACGCGTCTTCATAGCCGCGGCGCTTGCCCTCGGCCTGTTCGATCTCCTCGGGCGTATGCAGTCCCGCGGCGTGCCAGTTGCGCAGGATGCCGTTGAGATACGGCCACTTGAGCGCGCCCGTATTCATCACCGTGCGCTCGAGCGCCAGCGCGATCGCCTCGTCCGAAAAGCCCATTTCCAGCCAGGCGTCGATGTAATCCGTTTCTCTCTTGTACAGCTCTCTGCCCCGGATGCCGAGCAGCTCTGCGATCCGTCCGTGGTCGGAGCGGCGCTGCTCGCAGCGGGCGATATGCTCCTCCGCCAGCTCCAGCGTCAGGATCTCGCGGTTGGCCCAGCGATAGGCCTCGTCCGAGATGGCCTTGGCGGAGGGACGGCGGCCGCTGCCCCCGCGGCGATGCGTCTCCTCGTCGCAGTAGTTGAGCAGCAGCAGGATGACCTCCGGCGGCATGCCCAGGCGATCGTATATGTCCACCAGCGTGTTGAGATAGGCTTTTGAGGGGATCGTGCCCAGGATGCGGGTCATCTCGGCGAGGATCGGCTCGAAGGCCTTCTCCTTGAAGGTCCTGACGATCTCCTCGGCGTCGCGCTCCACCGGTTCGTCGGGCGGAGGCGCCGGCACGTCTTTTCTTCCGGTCCGCAGGATGCGTCCGAGCTTTTCCCGCGCCGCGGCGATCTCGGCGCGCGTGCGGCAGAGCACGGACGCGGCCGTCTCGTCGTCCGCGTCCGGATGACGCGCAAAATACAGGCAGCACAGCGCCATGTCGCCGTCGTGCGCGGCGATCAGCGCGTCCGCCGTTTCGGCGCTTATCAGGTTTTCTCTTTCTTTATCCGCCATCGCTGCTTCTCTCCGTGTTCGGGATCCCGTAAAAAAGACACAAAAGCGTCTTAATTTGTTTACACATTATAGCATGAATTAGTTCTTGTCGCAAGAGGGGGACTTGTGGTATAATGTATTTTGTATAGTTATGAACTCGGGAGCGGGAGAGACGATCTCCCTCTCCGAAGGAGACCCGACATGACAGAACTGCTCTCCCCCGCCGGCTCGCCGGAAGCCGTCATCGGCGCCGTACAGAACGGCGCCGACGCGGTCTATCTCGGCCTGGGCGATTTCAACGCCCGCCGCGGAGCGAAAAACTTTACGGAAGAAGAGTTTGAAAAGGCGGTGCGCTACTGCCGCATCCGCGGCTGCAGGGTCTACGTCACGCTCAACACCCTCGTGGACGACCGCGAGACGGAAGCCGCCGTCGCCCAGGCGCGGCTCGTCTCCTCTCTCGGCGCGGACGGGCTGATCGTGCAGGATCTCGGGCTCGTGCGCGCGCTGCGCGCCGCGCTGCCGGACATGCCCCTGCACGCCAGCACGCAGATGAGCATCCACAATCTCGCCGGGGTCGAGGCCGCGGCCGAGCTGGGTCTGACGCGCGCCGTGCTCGCGCGCGAGCTGTCGATCGACCAGATCCGCTACATCACCGCCAACGCCTCCATCGAGACGGAAGTGTTCGTCCACGGCGCGCTGTGCTTCTGCCACAGCGGGCAGTGCTACATGTCCGCGCTGATCGGCCGCCGCAGCGGCAACCGCGGCATGTGCGCCCAGCCCTGCCGCATGGCCTACTCGCTCGGCGGGCGGATGGACGACTATCCTCTCTCGCTCAAGGACAGCTGCCTTGTCGACAAGCTCGCCGAGCTTGAAGACGCGGGCGTGGCCTGTCTCAAGATCGAGGGCCGCATGAAGCGGCCGGAGTACACCGCCGTCGTCACGGGCGTTTACGCCAACGTCCTGCACGACCGCCGCGCGCCCACGAAGGACGAGCTCGACACGCTCGAGACCGCTTTCTCGCGCGGAGGCTTCACGCAGGGCTATTACAAAGGCGATAAAAAGGACATGTTCGGCGTGCGCGCCGACGGCGCCGACCGCGACGCCGAAAAGCTTTTCACCGCCGCGCGCAAAGCCTATTCCGAGGGCGAGCTGCGCCGCGTGCCGCTGCATTTCTACACGCTGTGCGAAAAGGGCCAGCCGATCCGCGCCATCGCCTTCGACGACGACGGCCACAGGGCCGTCGCCGCAGGGCCGCTGCCCGAGGCCGCCAAGCGCCAGGGCCTGACGGAGAGCTTCGTCGCCGATCAGATGTTCAAAACCGGCGGCACGCCCTACAACTGTGTGGAAAACCGCGCGAAGGTCGATCCCTTCCTTTTCCTGCCGACCGCCGAGATCAACGATCTCAGGCGCCGCCTGATCACGCAGATCTCCGAGGAGCGGGCCAAGCCGCCGCTGCGGCGCTCGCTCGCGCTGCCGCCGCTGCAGGAGAAGAAGAACGAGCCTGGCGCCCCGCTGACGATCTTCCAGGTGCGCGCCGTCTCCCAGCTCAGCGACGAGCTGTGCGCGCTGCGGCCCGACTATCTGTACTTCCCGGCCATGGGGCTCGTCGGCGATTTCTCTCCCGTGCGGAAATTCGCCGAGAACGGCACGAAGCTCGTCGCCGTGCTCCCCCGCGTCATCACCGACGACCAGAGCGAGGACGTCCTCGCCGCGCTCGAATTCCTCGCCTCGCAGGGCGTGGAGGAGGCGCTCGTCGGCAACCTCGGCCATATCGCCCTCGCCCGCCGCGCCGGCATGGCGCTGCGCGGCGACTTCGGGCTGAACGTATTCAATTCGCGCACGCTCAACGTGCTCTGCGAGGGGGGCTTCCTCTCCGCCACCGCCTCGTTCGAGCTGCGCATGGCGCAGATCCGCGATCTGCGCAAGAGCCTTGATCTGGAGATGATCGTTTACGGCCGCCTGCCGCTGATGGTGTCCGACCAGTGCGTCATCCGCCACAGCGCCGGCCGCTGCGCCTGCTCCGCGCCCGCGCAGATGACCGACCGCACCGGCAACGTCTTCCACGTCGTCAAGGAATTCGGCTGCCGCAACGTGATCTACAACGCCCACAAGCTCTATCTCGCCGACCGCGGGAGCGACGTCGCGGCCTGCGGGCTCTGGGGCGCCCGGCTGCTGTTCACGACCGAGAGCGCGCGCGAGTGCGTCGAGGTCGCAAAGGCCTATCTCGGGCAGAGCGATTACCGTCCCAACGTCCTCACCCGCGGGCTGTACTACCGCGGCGTGGACTGATCCTTCCCTCCGGAGGAAACGAAAACACATGCGTTTTATTCTGGCCTCGGCCTCTCCGCGCCGGAGAGAGCTGATGGAGATGCTCGGCGTGCCCGGGCTGCTCGTCCGCCCCGCGCAGGGCGAGGAAAAAGCCGATCCCTCGCTTTCGCCGCCGGAGCTGGTCTGCGCTCTCGCCGCCGCCAAGGCGCGCGAGGCCGCCGCGGAGGCGGAGGACGGCGACGTCGTCGTCGCCGCGGACACGATCGTCGTGTACGGAGGCCGCGTCTACGGCAAGCCGCGCACGGCGGACGAAGCCGCTGAGATGCTCCGCACGCTCTCGGGGAACACGCACGAGGTCTACTCCGGCGTGTGCGTCGTCCGCGGCGGCGTCGAGCTCTGCCGCGCCGACCGCTCGGCCGTCAGCTTCCGCACGCTCTCCGAGAGCGAGATCGAACGCTATATCGCGACCGGCGAGCCGATGGACAAGGCCGGCGCATACGGCGCCCAGGGCAAGGGCGCGCTCTTCGTCGAGCGGATCGACGGCGACTTTTTCAACGTCATGGGCCTGCCCCTGTGTCTGCTGGGGGAAATGCTCAAAAAGCAAGGAGTTGAACTTCTTTGAAGGAATACATCAGAAAATACGGCGTGCGCGTGGGCGTGATCGTGGCCTCCGTCGCGCTGATCATCGCGCTGTCCTCCGCCGCGAGGGGCGGGCAGATCAGCCTGCTGCACAACGTATCGGGCGTGCTGATCTCCCCGGTGCAGAAGGTCGTGAGCTCGGCCGTCAACTGGTTCGACACGATCTACGGCTATCTCTACAAGTACGACAGCCTGCTCGCCGAGAACGAGTCGCTGCGCAGCCAGCTCGCCGACGCGCAGCAGTCCGCGCGCGACGGCATCGCCGCCTCGGAGGAAAACGTCCGCCTGCGCCGCCTGCTCGAGCTGCGCGAAAAGCACGCGGACTACGTTTTCGAGTCCTGCAAGGTCGTGCTCTGGTCCTCGTCGAACTGGGCGCACAGCTTCACGATCTCCAAGGGCGCGAGCTCAGGCATCGAGCTGGGCGATCCGGTCGTGACCGAGTACGGCGCCGTGGTCGGTCAGGTGACCGAGCTGGGCGAGACCTGGGCCACCGTCTCGACGCTCATCGACGTCGACATGAGCGTGGGCGCCTTCGTCGGCGACACGGGCACCTCCGGCATCGTCATGGGCGAGTATTCGTTCATGAAGAAAAAGCAGGCCAAGCTGACCTTTCTGGCCGACGGCGCGCACATCTACGTCGGCGACGAGGTGCTGACCTCCGGCAACGGCGGCGCCTTCCCGCAGGGGCTTGTCATCGGCAAAATCTCCGCCGTGCAGACCGAGGCCGGCGGCCAGATCGAATACGGCGTGGTCGAACCGCAGGTCGTGTTCGACTCGCTGGTGCAGGTATTCGTCATCAAGGACTTTGAAGTGGTGGAATAAATTGTTGAAACGCATTTTCAGAAAAGACCTGTTCAGGGACTATCTCACGCCCCGGCGGCTGCGGCGCGTACTGTGGTACGCCGTCTATATGCTTCTGGTGCTGATCGTGCAGGACATGGTGCTCACGCAGATCCGTCCGGGCGGCGTCTGCGCCTTCATCCCGCCCGCCGCCGTGGCCGCCGTGGCCATGTTCGAGGGGGCCGTCCCCGGCGCGCTCTTCGCGCTGGTGATGGGCGTTTTCACCGATATGTTCACCCCCGGCACGCTGATCACCTACACGGTCCTGTTCCCGCTCATCGCCTTCTGCGTGGGCGTCCTTGCGCAGTTTTTCGTCAACCGGCGTTTTCTGGGCTTCATGCTGCTGGCTCTCGCGGCCCTGCTGCTCACGGCCCTGACGCAGACGACGATCATCGCGCTCAAGAGCGCCGGCTCCTTCTCCGCGATCTGGACGGGGATCCTGCAGACGCTCTGGTCGCTGCCCTTCTCCGCGCTGGTCTACTTCCCGCCCGCCAGGTGGATCGAATAACGAAAGGAAGCCTATGAACAAACTGATCTCCAAAGAGCGCGTGCTGACGCTGGCCATCCTGCTGACGATCCTGCTGGTGGTCTACTTCGTCTTCCTCTACAACGTGTCGATCATCGAAGGCGAGAAGTACTACGCCGCCAGCAGCGAGCTGCAGCAGAAAAAGGAAACGGTCACCGCGGCGCGCGGCGACATCCTCGACCGCTACGGCCGCGTGCTCATCAGCAACAAGGAATGCTACGATCTCACGATCGACACGGGCAAGCTCTTCGCGAGCGAGGACCCCAACGGCGTCCTGCTCGAGCTGATCGACATGGTCAACGAATTCGGCGACACCTACATCGACGATCTGCCGATCACGAAGGAGCCGCCCTTCGAATACGACCCCAACATGACCGAGATCCAGCGCACGATGCTCGAGGCCTATTTCAAGGACAAGGCGAAGAGCCTGCCCGAGAATCCCACCGCGGTCGAGCTTTTGAGCTATATGCGCACGCGCTATGACATCGACAGCAACTACTCCGCCGAGGATATGCGCAAGATCGCGGGCCTGCGTTACTCCATCAACGTCCGCTACGCCATCAACACCGCCGACTACGTCTTCGTCCAGGACGCCAGCATGAAGCTGATCACCTCCATCATGGAGACCAAGCTCGCCGGCATCCAGGTCAAGCGCTCCTTCACCCGCGACTATCAGACCAACTACGCCGCGCACATCCTGGGCTACACGGGCCTGATGACGCAGGAGGAATACGAGAAGTACTCGCTGCTCGAATACTCGCCCGACGCGATGGTCGGCAAGGACGGCATCGAATACGCCTTCGAGACCTATCTGCACGGCAACGACGGCAAGGTGCTCGTGACGCGCACCGCCAACGGCACCGTGCTCGCGAACGAATACGAAAAAGAGCCCGAGCCCGGCAACCACGTGTATATCACGCTCGACATCGTCCTGCAGGAGCAGGTCGAGCGTATCCTTTCGAACGGCATCGACATCCTCATGAGCGAGCGCCGCAACGAAAAGGCCGAGCAGACCGCCATGGGCAACTGGACCTTCGAGGATGGCTACTGGGAGATCACGGGCGGGGCCTGCGTGGTCGTGGACGTCAAGAGCGGCGAGCCGCTCGCCATCGCGAGCTGGCCGAGCTACGACGTGTCGACGATCATCGAAAAATACTCCGAGCTGCTCGAGCAGCCCAACGCGCCGCTGTTCAACCGCGCGCTGATGGGCGCCTACGCCCCCGGCTCGGCCTTCAAGCCCTGCACCGCCACGGCGGCGCTGGCGCAGGGCATCATCAACACGCAGGACAAGATCAAGTGCAACGGCGTGTTCACCAAATACGCCGCCAACGGCTACGCGCCGGAATGCTGGATCTGGACGGCCATCGAGGGCGAGCATTACACCCACGGCGAGCTGACCGTCACCGACGCGCTGCTGCACTCGTGCAATTACTTTTTCTACACCGTCTCCGACAAGCTGGGCGTCGACGACCTGGGCCGCTTCGCGCACGCCTACGGCCTGGGCGAGCACACCGGCATCGAGCTGACAGAGACGACCGGCAACATGTCCAACCGCGCCAACCACGCCGACTTCACCGGCACCGAGTGGCGTATAGGCGACACGCTGCAGGCCGGCATCGGCCAGTCCGACTCGATCTTCTCCCCGATCCAGCTGGCGGAGTACTGCGCCACGGTCGCCAACAGCGGCGTGCGGCACAGCGCCTCGCTGCTCAAATACGTGCGCAGCTATGACTTCGACGAGCTCGTCTACGAGCGCAGGCCGACCGTCCTCACCGACGTGAACGATCTCAAGGAAAACGGCATCGGCGAGTACAACTGGTTCGCGATCCAGGAGGGCATGCGCCTCGTGGCCAACGACATCGTGAACAACCCCTCCGTCGCGAAATACTTCTTCGACTATCCCCAGTCCAAGCGCGTCGCCGCCAAGACCGGGACGGCCCAGAAGGGCAAAAACATCGTCAACGACGCCATCTTCATCTGCTACGCGCCCTACGACGACCCGCAGATCGCGATGGCCTTCGTGGTCGAGCGCGGCAAGGCGGGCGCCAACTGCGCCTTCATGGCGCGGCAGGTGCTGGACGCCTATTGGACGATCCGCAGCTATTCCGATACCTCCGAGCATGAGATGGCGCTTTTGAAGTAAACGCCGGCTCATACGCTCCGGCGCGCCGCGCGCCTTTTCCGCCGCAGGGATCAGCGTCTGCCCGAAATGGTTTTGATACAAAAAAAGTCTTGAAAAAGCCGATGTTTTTGTTGAACTTTCCCATTCCGGCGTATATAATATTTATGTTAAGAACAACTCTGTCGAATTCGGACGGGATTTTACTATGAATATTGCTTTGATGGCACATGACAGAAAAAAAGAACTGATGGTCCAGTTCTGCATCGCCTACTGCGGCATTCTGGCCGAGCATTCCCTGTGCGCCACGCACGTCACAGGCAAGCTGGTCAGCGAGGCGACGGGCCTGCCGATCACGCTGTATCTGCACGCCGACCAGGGCGGCGCGCAGCAGATCGGCGCGCGCATCTCCTTCAACGAGATCGACCTGGTGCTCTTCTTCTGCGATCCGGCCAATCCCAACGGCTTTGACGACATCAACAAGATCGAGCGTCTGTGCGACCAGTATCAGATCCCCTTCGCCACCAACGCCGCCACGGCCGAGGTGCTCGTGCAGGGCCTGCGCCGCGGCGATCTCGACTGGCGCAACATCGTCAATCCGCAGAGGCGCTGAACTGTCGCCTCCCCCTCTTCACAACTCACAAACCGCAGTTCGTATCGAAAATGCGCCTGCGGTTTTGCTTTTTACGAAAGGACTTCTTCTATGGCCACTGTCACTCCGCGCACGCTCTCCGGCTTCATGGAGCTGCTCCCCGCCGAGCAGCTGAAGTTCGAGCGCATGCTCGCCCTCCTGCGCGAGACGTATTCCTCCTACGGCTTCACGCCGCTGGACACGCCCGTGATCGAATCGGCCGAGGTGCTGCTCGCCAAAGGCGGCGGCGAGACCGAAAAGCAGGTCTACCGCTTCATGAAGGGCGACAACGACCTCGCCCTGCGCTTCGATCTCACCGTGCCGCTGGCGAAATACGTCGCCGCGCACTACGCCGAGCTGAGCTTCCCCTTCCGCCGCTACCAGATCGGCAAGGTCTACCGCGGCGAGCGCGCCCAGCGCGGCCGCTTCCGCGAATTCTATCAGGCCGACATCGACATCATCGGCGACGGGAAGCTGGACGTCCTCAACGAGGCGGAGATCCCGGCCATCATCTGCGACACCTTCACGCGCCTCGGGGTAAAGCGCTTTCAGATCCGCGTGAACAACCGCAAGCTGCTCAACGGCTTTTACGCCATGAACGGCATGAGCGAGAAGGCCGCCGAGATCATGCGAACGGTGGACAAGCTGGACAAGATCGGCGCCGAGGCCGTGCGGCAGTGCCTGATCAACGACGTGAAGATGCTGCCCTGCAAGGCCGAGAACGTCATGGATTTCATGGCCGTGAAGGGCACGAACGACGAGGTGATCGCCGCGCTCGAGCGCTACCGCGGCATGGACGCCACCTTCGACGAGGGCCTTGACGAGCTGAAAACCGTCGTGAGGTATCTCGCCGACTTCGGCGTGGCGGAGGAGAACTTCGCCGTCGACCTCACGATCGCGCGCGGGCTCGACTACTACACGGGCACCGTGTACGAGACGCTGATGCTCGACCACCCGGAGATCGGCTCGGTCTGCTCGGGCGGGCGCTATGACGATCTGGCCGGATACTATACCGACCGCAGGCTGCCCGGCGTGGGCATCTCCATCGGTCTGACGCGCTTTTTCTACATTCTCTCCGAGCAGGGCCTGCTCTCCGACGAGGGCGGCGCCTCGCCCTGCGACGCGCTGATCCTCCCGATGACGGAGGAGCTCTCCCCCGCGATCGCCGCGGCGGCCGCGCTGCGGAAGGCGGGGCTGCGCGTGCAGCTCTATACCGAAAAGAAAAAGTTCAAGGCCAAAATGAGCTACGCCGACAGGCTCGGCGTGCCCTACGTCGTCTTCCTCGGCGAGGACGAGCTCGCCGAGGGCGTCCTCTCCATCAAGGACATGCGCTCGGGCGAGCAGCGGAAGCTCACGGCCGACGAGACCGCGGCTCTCCTGCGCGCCGACGCCGCCGGACGCGCCGCCGCGACGCTTATCAAGGAATGATCCCCTCATTTTTCCGAAAGAAAGAGGCTACCGATATGAATCAATCCAGAACCCACAACTGCGGAGAGCTGCGTCTCTCCGACGCCGGGAAAAAGGTCACGCTCGCGGGCTGGATGGAAAACGTCCGCGCGGTGTCCGCGTCCCTGGCCTTCGTCGTGCTCCGCGATTTCTACGGCACGACCCAGCTCGTCGTCGAAAGCGAGGAGATGATGAGCGCGATCCGCTCGATCAACAAGGAGTCCACGATCAGCGTCACGGGCACGGTGCGCGAGCGCGCGAGCAAGAACCCCAGGCTCCCCACCGGCGAGATCGAGGTCGTGCCCGAGCAGATCGCCGTGACGGGCCGCTGCCGCTACAACGAGCTGCCCTTCGAGATCAACCGCAGCCGCGAGGCGGACGAGGCGACGCGCCTGAAGTACCGCTTCCTCGACCTGCGCAATCCGGCCGTGAAGAAGAACATCATCCTGCGCTGCCAGGTCGTGGCGGAGATCCGCAGGCTGATGACCGAGCACGGCTTTCTGGAGATCACGACGCCGATCCTCACCGCCTCCTCCCCGGAGGGCGCGCGCGACTATCTGGTGCCGGCCCGCAAGCACCCCGGCAAGTTCTACGCGCTGCCGCAGGCCCCGCAGCAGTTCAAGCAACTGCTGATGGCCTCCGGCTTCGACCGCTATTTTCAGATCGCCCCCTGCTTCCGCGACGAGGACGCGCGCGGCGACCGGACCCCGGGCGAGTTCTACCAGCTCGACATGGAGATGTCCTTCGCCACGCAGGAGGACGTGCTCGGCGTGCTCGAGGAGGTCCTCGTGCCCGTGTTCGAAAAGTTCGGCCTTTACGGCGACCGCGTCACCCCCGCGCCCTTCCCCCGCATCCCCTTCCGCGAGGCGATGGAGAAGTACGGCACCGACAAGCCAGACCTGCGCATCGACCTCGTCATTCAGGACGCGACCGCTCTGATGCAGTCCACCGGCTTCGCCCCCTTCGAGGGCAGCGTCGTCAAGGCCGTGGTCGTGAGCGGCTTCGAGGCCACGCGCAAGCAGATCGACAAGCTCTGCGCCGACGTCGAGGTGCAGACCGCGCAGAAGAGCTACTGGTTCCGCATGGACGAGAACGGAGAGCTCGTCGGCGGCATCTCGAAGTTCGTCCAGCCGATCAGGGAGCAGGTCGTCGAAAGCCTCGGCCTGCAGCCCGGCTGCTTCGTCGGTCTGGCGGCGGGAAAGCTCGCCGTCGCGCAGAAGACCGCGGGCGTGCTGCGCACGAAGCTCGGCGCGCTCTGCCCCGCGCACATGGACAGGGAGCAGTACCGTCTCTGCTGGATCGTCGACTTCCCGATGTACGAGATCGGCGAGGAGAGCGGCGAACTGGAATTCTGCCACAACCCCTTCTCGATGCCCGCGGGCGGGCTCGAGGTGCTGGAGAAGGCCGAGCGCGGCGAGATCGACCCGCTCGAGATCATGGCCAACCAGTACGACCTGGTCTGCAACGGCTATGAGAGCGCCTCGGGCGCCGTCAGAAACCACGACCCGGACGTCATGATCAAGGCCTTCGAGATGGTGCGTCTGGGCGAGGACGACGTGAAAAAGAAGTTCCCCGCCATGTACAACGCCTTCTGCTACGGCGCGCCCCCGCACGCGGGCTGCGCCCCCGGCATCGACCGCATCGTCATGCTGCTCACGGGCGAGGAGTCGATCCGCGAGGTCATCACCTTCCCGATGAACCAGAAGGCCCAGGACCTGATGATGGGCGCCCCCTCCGAGGTCACGCCCAAGCAGCTCGACGAGCTGCACATCGCCATCGTCGGAGACGTGGAAGAATAACAACATGCTTTTCAAACAGCCGGAGAAAGGAATTCCTCCGGCTGTTTCAAGGAGGATCAGCCTATGCTGTCCCGTATCAAAAGCTTCGGCGTCAGCGGCGTGGGCGGCTTTGAGGTCGCCGTCGAGGTCTATATCTCCGGCGGGCTGCCCGGCTTTGAGATCGTCGGTCTGCCCGACGCCGCCGTCAGGGAGGCGCGCGAGCGCGTCCGCGCGGCGATCAAGAACAACGGCTTCCGCTTCCCGCCGAGCCGACTGACCGTCAATCTCGCGCCGGCCGACCGCAAGAAGGTCGGCACGCTCTACGATCTGCCGATCCTCGTCGGCATCCTCGCGGCGCAGGGCGAGCTGCCCCGCGTCGGCGAGGACAGCGCCTTTTTGGGCGAGCTCGCGCTCGACGGCACGCTGCGCCGCATCTCCGGCGCGCTGCCGATGGCCCTCGCGGCCGAGCGCTGCGGCGTAAAGCGTCTCTTCCTCCCGGCCGAGAACGCCGCGGAGGCCGCCTTCGCCGAGAGCGTCGAGATCATCCCTCTGGAGAACGTGGGAGAACTGGTCGCGCACCTCAGGGGCGAGCGCAGGATCGCGCCGGCCGCGGCACCGGTGATCGGCCCGGAGGAGCTCGCGCTGCCGGACTATGCCGACGTCAAGGGGCAGGAGAGCGTCAAGCGCGCCTTCGAGGTGGCCGCCGCGGGCGGTCACAACATCCTCTGCGTCGGGCCTCCGGGCTCCGGCAAGTCGATGATGGCGCGGCGCCTGGGCTCCATCCTCCCGGACATGAGCCGCGAGGAGATGATCGAGGCCACGGAGATCCACTCCGTCGCCGGTCTCACGGGACGGGCGAACCCGATCGTCTGCACGCGCCCCTTCCGCTCGCCGCACCACACGGTATCCGGCCCCGGGCTCGCGGGCGGCGGCTCGCTGCCCCGTCCGGGCGAGATCAGTCTGGCCCACACGGGCGTGCTGTTCCTCGACGAGTTGCCCGAGTTCCGCAGCGACGTGCTCGAGGTGCTGCGCCAGCCGCTTGAAGACGGCTTTGTCACGGTCTCGCGCGTATCCGGCTCGGTCACTTTCCCCAGCCGCTTCATGCTGGTGTGCGCGATGAACCCCTGCAAATGCGGCTGGTACGGCCACCCCTCCGGGCGCTGCCGCTGCAGCGAGACGGAGGTCCGCCGCTATCAGAGCCGCATCTCCGGGCCGCTGCTCGACCGCATCGACATCATCACCGAAGTCCCGGCCCTGGAATTCGACGAGCTGCGCCGCCGCGCGCCGGCGGAGAGCTCGCGTGAGATCAAAAAGCGCGTGGACGCCGCACGGGCGCGCCAGCGCGAACGCTTCGCCGCCTCCCCCACCCCCTGCAACGCCCGCATGGACAGCCGCGAGCTGCGCCTCTTCTGCGCCCTCGACGCCGAGGGCGAGGCGCTCATGCGCGGCGCCTTCGAGGCCATGGGCCTCACCGCGCGCAGCTACGACCGCGTGCTGCGCGTCGCGCGCACGATCGCGGACCTCGCCGCCAGCCCCGACATCCTGCCGGAGCATGTGGCCGAGGCCGTGCAGTACCGCGCCTTTGACTTTACGAGCGGAGAATAATAACATGAAACGCAGTTTAAGTTTGCTGATCATCCTGTGCCTGCTCGCGGCGCTCCTGTCCGGCTGCGCCGGCGCCGAGCCCTCGCCTGCCCCCGTTCCGGAGCAGAGTCCTGTCCCGGAGGAAACCGCCTCCCCCGGGGAGAGCGTCCCCCCCGAGAGCGGCGAGGTCGTGGTGGTGACGGACACGCCCCCCGCGGCGGAAACGCCCGCCGAGCCCGGCGAGCCCCTGCCCGAGGAGCTTGCTCTCGTCTTCGCCCTTCCGACGGCGAACTCGCCCGAGGAGCTTGTCTACTACTTCAGCCCGTCGGAGGAATTCGACTGCGGCTTCGCCTATCCCTCCTGGTGCGCAAGCTGGGTGGAGAAGGGCGCGATCCGTCTCTCGCCGAGCTGGTTTTTCGCGCGCATGTTCTTCACGAGCGTCTTCCGTGACGCCGAGACCGCGCCCGACGAGCTGCTCGACCTGCTCGAGACCGGCAAATGGGGCACCTATGCCGACGAGGGAACGGCCGGCTCCGGCTGGCGGGCGCTGCGCGCGCTGCATTTGAAATACGACACCTGGCGCAGATGGGTCGCCTGGGAGACGCCGGACCGGTATTACCTGCTCTACGGCTCCTGCTTCGACGGCCGCGAGGAGGACCTCGTCTCGGTTTTCGAGACGGTCGCCGACTCCTTCCGCACGGGCGAGGAGCTGCTGCGCGAATCCCCCGCGCCCGGAGCGCCGCTGCGCCGGGACGGGGCGCTCAGCCTGTCCTTTGAAGGCGCGGAGCTCTGCGGCGGGAACGCGCCCGGCATCCGTCTGAGCCTGCGGGCCGTCAACGGCGGCGCGGACGCCTGCACGCTCGCCGTCTCCGCGTATACGGCCGACGGGCAGACTTTCCCGTGCGACGCGGCCCTTGAGCTGCCCGCGGGAGAAGAACAGGTCTGGACGCTGACGCTGCCGCTCACGTCCGGGGAAGACGGGGCGCTTTTCGAAAGTCTCGGCTTTTGGGTGAGCGCGCAGAGCGGCGCGGACAGCCTTTTCGAGCTGCCCGTCCGCATCGAACTGAACGGATAAGGAAGCATGATGAAAGAGATCATTTTGTGCAAGCTCGGTGAGATCGTTCTCAAGGGTCTCAACCGCAGAACATTCGAGCAGAAGCTGCTGTCGAACCTCCGTCACAGTCTCCACGGGCTGGGCGAGTACCGGGTCTGGTACAGTCAGTCCACCGTCTATATCGAGGGCGCCGGCGAGGACGCCGACATGGACGCCGCCTTCGAGGCCGCGGGAAAGGTCTTCGGCATCATCAAGCTCAGCCGCGCGGCGGCATGCGAAAAGGACAAGGACGCGATCACCGCTCTCGCAAAAGACTATCTGCACGGCGAGCTCCTCGACGCGAAGAGCTTCAAGGTCGAAACAAAGCGCAGCGACAAGCGCTTCCCGATGACCAGCATCGAGCTGAGCCAGTACGTCGGCGGCGAGCTCTCCGAGGCCTTTCCGCACCTGAAGGTCGAGATGCACGAGCCCGAGCTCGTCGTCCACCTCGAGGTACGCGAGAGCGCGGCCTATGTGCACGCCTCCCCCGTCGACGGCGCGGGCGGCATGCCCGTGGGCTCGAACGGCGTGGCCGTGTCGCTGCTCTCCGGCGGGATCGACAGCCCGGTGTCGAGCTATATGATCGCCAAGCGCGGCGTGCGGCTCGTGCCCGTGCATTTCTTCTCCTTCCCCTACACCTCCGAGGCGGCGAAGGAAAAGGTGATCGAGCTCGCGCGGCTCCTGACCGCGTACTGCGGCAAGATGCCGCTCTTCGTCGTGCCCTTCACGCACATTCAGGAGCAGATCCGCGACAAATGCCCCGAGGAGTATTTCACCCTCGTCATGCGCCGCTTCATGATGCGCATCGCCGAGAGGCTCGCCGCGGAGCAGGGCGCGAAGGCCATCGTCACGGGCGAGAACCTCGGCCAGGTGGCCAGCCAGACCATGGAGGCCATGGCCTCGACGCAGGCGGTGCTCTCGCTGCCCGTGCTCCAGCCGCTGATCGGTCTCGACAAGGAAGAGATCGTCCGTCTCGCGCGCCGCATCGGCACCTTCGAGACTTCGATCCTGCCTTATGAGGACTGCTGCACGGTCTTCACCCCGCGCCACCCGAAGACCCACCCGAAGCCGGAGGAGGTCGCGCGCGCCGAAAGCGCGCTGGACGTCGGCGCGCTGGTGGAGGAAGCGCTCGCGGGCGCGGAAAGGATCATGGTGGGCAGATGACGAACGGGAGCTATGATACCGAGATCCTGTCGGTGGGGACCGAGCTGCTGCTCGGTCATGTGACGAACACCGACGCGCGCGACATCTCCGAGATGCTCTCGAGGATCGGCGTCAACGTGCGTTACCACACCGTCGTCGGCGACAATCCCGAGCGGCTGCGCCGCTGCGTGGAGATCGCGAAGAGCCGCGCGGACATCATCATCACGACCGGCGGGCTCGGCCCGACCTGCGACGATCTGACCAAGCAGATCCTTGCGGAGGCCTTTTCTCTCCCCCTTGTGGAAAACAAGGCCGAACGCGAGGGCCTGTACGACTATATCCGCTACAGCCGCAGCTTTACGCCCAACAACTACGCCCAGGCTCTGCTGCCGGAGGGCTGCACGGTCTTTCACAACAGCTGCGGCACCGCGCCGGGCTGCGCCTTCGAGAAGGACGGCAAGACCGTAATCATGATCCCCGGCCCGCCCAAGGAGTGCCGCGCCATGTTCACCGAGAGCGCGCTGCCCTATCTGCAGAAGCTGTCCGGCGGGCAGATCGTGTCGCACTCGCTGCGGATCTTCGGCATCGGCGAGAGCGCCGTGGACCAGATCTTCCGCGAGGAGATGGACCGCATGGTCAATCCCTCGATGGCGCCCTACGCCAAGGAGTGCGACTGCCTGCTGCAGGTCACGGCCAAGGCCGACACGGCCGCCGAGGCCGAGGCGATGATCCGCCCCGTGATGGAGAAAGCCGCCGCGCGGCTGGGCGAATTCGTCTACGGCGTCGACGTCGAGTGCATCGAGGAGGCCGTTTTCGCGCTGATGGAGCAAAACGGCATGAGCTTCGCCGCGGCCGAGAGCTGCACGGGCGGCGAGGTCGCCAAGCGCTTCACCGACATCCCCGGCGCGAGCGCGCATTTTCTCGGCGGCGTCGTGACCTACACCAACGAAATGAAGACGAAGCTCCTCGGCATCGACCCCGCGCTCATCGAGCAGAAGGGCGCGGTCAGCCGCGAGGTCGCTTACGAAATGGCCGCCCGCATCCGCGAGATCGCCGGGGCGGACCTCGGCGTGGGCGTCACGGGTCTGGCCGGGCCGGACGGCGACGGCGTGCACGAGGTAGGCACGGTCTTCGTCTCGATGGCGACGAAGGAGGACGTGTGGGTCCGCGAGCTGCATCTGGGCGAGCACCGCACGCGCAGCTTTATCCGCCGCATGGCCGGCAACCACGTATACGACATGATGCGCCGCCGCATGACGGGGCTCGCGGTGATCCCGGAGACGACCAAAACGATCTGATCTGTGCCAAAAGAAGGATTATCCCTTGAAAAAGCCTCTCGCAAGTGGTACAGTAAATATGTTGAGCATAGATCCTTTGAATTAAAAATACACTTTCATTGGAGGCACTAAAGATGTTTGAGAATTTGATCGAGATCCTCAAGGCCAATCCCCGCAAGATCGTCTACACCGAGGGCACCGACGCGCGCATCCTCGCGTCCGCAGACCGTCTGAAGAAGGGCGGCTTCCTCACTCCCATCCTCGTCGGCAATGTCGAGGCGGTGAAGGCCGCGGCCGAAAAGGGCGGCTTTGATATCGAGGGGCTGGAGATCCTCGACCCCGCGACTTTCGAGCGCATGGACGAGATGGTCGACACCATGGTCGCGCTGCGCAAGGGCAAGATGACGCCCGAGGAATGCCGCGCCAGCCTGCAGAAGGGCAATTACTTCGGCACGATGCTCGTCAAGATGGGCGTGGCGGACGCGCTGCTCGGCGGCGCCACCTACTCCACGGCCGACACCGTCCGTCCCGCGCTGCAGCTCGTCAAGACCCGCAAGGGCGCGAACCTCGTGAGCTCCTGCTTCATTCTGGTCAAGGAAGGCGCCCCGATGCTGTGCATGGGCGACTGCGCGATCAATATCGGCTATGAGGACCGTCTGGACAAGGAGGGCAACGTCGTCCTCTCCGCCGCGGCCCAGCTCGCCGAGGTCGCCGTCGAGACCGCCAAGACCGCCAAGGTCTTCGGCATGGACCCGAAGGTCGCCATGCTCTCTTACTCCACCAAGGGCTCCGGCAAGGGCGCGAATGTCGATCTCGTCCGCAACGCCACCGTCATCGCCAAGGAGATGGCGCCCGAGCTCGACCTCGACGGCGAGATGCAGTTCGACGCCGCCGTTTCCCCGGTCGTGGGCCAGCTGAAATTCCCCGGCAGCAAGGTCGCGGGCTATGCCAACACCTTCATTTTCCCGGAGATCCAGTCCGGCAACATCGGCTACAAGATCGCGCAGCGCCTCGGCGGCTACGCGGCCTACGGCCCGATCCTGCAGGGTCTCAACGCGCCGATCAACGACCTCAGCCGCGGCTGCGACGCGGAGGAAGTCTACCAGATGTCCATCATCACCGCGGCGCTGGCCTGAGCGAAGCATCATTCTGTTTTAAGAAAAAGGGCGTCCCTTCGGACGCCCTTTTTGAGGTGTTGTCATGGATCACGAACGGTATATGCGCATGGCGCTCGCGCTGGCCGCCGAGGCCGCGGCCGAGGGCGAGGTGCCGGTAGGCTGCGTGATCGCGGACGAGAACGGAAGGGTGATCGGCCGCGGGCGCAACCGCCGCGAGGCATGCTCCGACGCCACGGCCCACGCCGAGATCGAGGCCATCCGTGCGGCGGGCGAGGCCGTCGGGAGCTGGCGGCTCGACGGCTGCACGCTCTACGTCACGCTCGAGCCGTGCCCCATGTGCGCCGGGGCGATCATCAACGCGCGCATCCCCGCGCTCGTCTACGGCGCGGCGGACGCCGCAAGCGGCTCCTGCGGCAGCGTGATCGACCTGTTCTTCGAGCGATACGGCCATCAGCCGCGGGTGCTCGGCGGCGTGCTGGGCGAGGAGGCCGCCGCGCTGCTGCGCGCCTTTTTCTCCTCGCTGCGCTGAAGCGGAGAAAAACAATATGATTTCGATATGAAAAAGGAAAGACCGACGAAATGTTTGGAAAAGCAATTCGTCGGTTTTTTGCTTTTATCCCTCGCTTTTTCCCGACAATTCGGCACAACGCCGAAAGTCGCCGCAGCGTTTGACAAATAAATAACAGATGTGGTTTAATATAGAAGGAACATGCCGTCCGTCCCGCGCTTTTCTCCGCTCCCTCCCCCCCGGGAGGGGGAGAAGAAAGTTCCGGCGGACCCGCTCTTTTTTCTTGAAAGAGCGGCGCTTTTGCGGTAAAATAAGTATATACTCAAAAACGGGACAAAACTGCGGAAAAAAATTCGAAACAGGAGGGGGTGTGCCGATGTCATTCGAGGCGATATACAACATTGCGCAGGCCGAGGCCGAGGGCAAAGCCGCCGTCGCGGCGGCAGAGCAGCAGGCCAAAGCGCTGATCGCCGAGGCGGAGAGCGCCGGAAAGGCTTCCGTCGAGGCGGCGATCGCCAAAGCCGAAAACGAGCTCGCCGAGCTGCGCGTGAAGGCTGCGGAAAAGGAAAAGGCCGAAGCGGAAAAGCTCGCCGGCGAGCTGGCGGTCAAGAAAGCCGTTCTGCTTGCCAAAGCGGAGGCAAAGCTGGATAAAGCCGCATCTCTCGTAGTGGAAAGGATAGTGAACAACTGACATGGCCATTCTGAAAATGAAAAGGCTGCGGCTGATGATCGCCCGATCCCAGAAGGACGAGCTGCTCCGCGCGCTGATCCGTCTCGGCTGTGTCCAGTTTTCCGAATTGGAGGACGGGGTGCAGAGCCTTGAGAGCCTGCGCCGCGCCGAGAGCGAGACGCTCTCGATCAAGAGCGACCACGCCGCGCTGCTGCGCGCCGTGGAGCTGCTCGGGAAATACGCGCCGGAGAAAAAGCCCATGCTCGCCGCCATGCCGGAGGTCGAAGGCGACACCCTGCTCGGCTCGGAGGGGCTGGAGCAGGCGCTCTCTCTCGCGGGCGAGATCATCGCCGCGGACGAGCGCATCCGCCGCATCGGCGCGGAGGAGAGCCGCGAGAGAGCCGTGATCGAATCGCTCGAGCCCTGGCTGCCGCTCGATCTGCCGCTCGACGTCGACGGCACCGAGAGGAGCAGCGTGCTGCTGGGCTCCGTCCCCGTCAAGGTATCGCTGGACAAGGTACGCGAGGCTCTCGAGGCCGTGACCGAGGAGAGCGAGCTCTTCGAGGTGAGCGCGGACAAGAAGGCCTCCTATGTCATGATCGTCTGCGCAAAGGAAACGCTGCCGGATATCCAGGAGGCGCTGCGCGCCTTCGACTTCACGGCGCAGTCCTTCACGGGCATGAGCGGTCCGGCCAGACAGTGCACCGCGCTGAGCAACGCCGCTCTCGAGAGACTCGGGCGGGAGAAAGCCGCCTGCGAGGCCTCGATCGTCGAAAAGGCCGAACACCGGGACGAGCTCAAGCTCGCCGCCGACCGGCTGGCGGCACGGCTCGCCATGTCCGAGGCCGGCGATCTGGCGCTCTCGACCGAGGGCGTGGCGCTGATGCAGGGCTGGGTGCCCGCCGAGAAGGAAGCCGCGCTCGAGGAGATCCTCTCCGGTTACGACTGCGCCTGGGAGTGCGAGGATCCGCCGGAGGAGGATTATCCGGAGGTCCCCGTCAGCCTGAAAAACAACAAACTGACCAACGCGCTGAACATGGTCACCGAAATGTACTCGCTGCCGGCCTACGGCACAGTGGACCCCAACCCGCTGATGGCGCCCTTCTTCATCCTGTTCTTCGGGCTGATGATGGCGGACATCGGCTACGGCCTGATCATGATCGCCGCTGCGCTCGTCGCGATGAAAAAGCTCAAGCCCCGCGGCAGCTCGCTGGCCTTCTGCCAGCTGCTGCTCTACGGCGGCATCGCCACGCTCGCGATGGGCGTGCTGACCGGCGGCTTCTTCAGCGACGTGCCCTATCAGCTCGTCCACCTGATCAATCCCAAGAGCACCTGGCCCGGCCTGTGGCACCTCTTCAGCCCCGAGACCGACAGCAATCTGGTCCTCTACGGCTCGCTGGTGCTGGGCATGCTGCACCTGAACACCGGCATGGTGGTCTCCGCCGTGCAAAAGGTCAAGAACGGCGACAAGGCCGGCGCGCTCTTTGAAGAGGGCTCGCTGTGGATCCTCCTCGTCGGAGGGCTGCTGCTCGCGGCGGACATGATGATCGTCAAGAACAGCGCGCTGCATTATGCGGGTCTCGCGGTGCTGATCGTCGGCGCGGTGATGCTGCTCTTCGGCGCGGGACGCAACGCCAAGGGCTTCGGCAAGGTGACGGCCGCCTTCGGCTGTATCTACAACACCGCGACCGGCTGGTTCGGCGACGTGCTGAGCTATTCGCGTATCATGGCGCTGATGCTCGCCGGCGGCGTCGTCGGCAAGGTGTTCAACACCGTCGCGGTCATGCCCGCGCAGTCGAGCGGCGTGAACGTGCTCACGATGGCGGCCTTTGTGCTGATCTTCGTGCTCGGCCACGCGATCAACTTCGCGCTGAACATCCTGGGCTGTTATGTGCACGACCTGCGTCTGCAGTGCCTGGAGTTCTTCGGGAAATTCTATTCCGACGGCGGCAAGCCGTTCCGTCCGCTGAAGTTCGGCGGGAAATACGTAAGAGCGAAAGAAACTTAAAATAAACCAACAATCAGGAGGAAATCAAAATGAATTTTATCGAATCTTTCGGCGGCGGCGCTCTGGCGCTGCTGGGCGCGGCTCTGGCGGCGGCTCTGGCCTGTGTCGGCTCGGCCAAGGGCACCGGCATCGCCGGTGAGACCGGCGCCGGTCTGGTTTCCGAGGACCCGGGCAAGTCCGGCAAGGCGCTGATCCTGCAGGTCATCCCCGGCACGCAGGGTCTGTACGGCTTCGTCATCTTCTTCGTCGCGTTCAGCAAGGTCAGCGGCGTCATCGGCGCGCTGACCGTCCAGCAGGGTCTGCAGATTCTCTCCGCCTGCCTTCCCATCGGCATCGGCGGTCTGCTCTCCGCCATCGCGCAGGGCAAGGTCGCGGCCGCGTCCATCAACATTCTGGCCAAAAAGCCCGACGACTGGACCAAGGGCATGATCATGTGCGTCATCGTCGAGTTCTACGCCATCCTCTGCCTGCTTGCCTCCTTCCTGATGCTCGGTGCCATCAACATCTGATCCTCACGGGGAGGAAAGCGATATGAAAGGCACCGAAAAAATCATCGCGCATATCCGCTCCGACGCCGAAGCGCAGTGCGGCGCGATCCTTGCCGCGGCGCAGGAGAGATGCGGCGCGATCCGCGCAGCCTACGACGCGCAGGCCGCCGAGGCCTACGCCGAGCGGGTCCGCGCCGGCGTAAAGAGCTGTGCCGACGAAGGAGAGAGCGCCGCGCGTCTCGGGCGCATGGAGGCGAAAAAAGAGCTTCTCGCCGTCAAGCAGGAGATGATCTCCCGCAGCTTCGACGAGGCCGCGAAAAAGCTCGTCTCGCTGCCGGAGGACGAATACGTCGCCCTGCTGGGCAAGCTCGCGGCGAACGCCGCCGTCACCGGCGAGGAGGAGATCGTCCTCAACGCCGCGGACCGCGCGCGCGTGGGCGAGGCCGTCGTGAAGGCCGCCAATGAGAAGCTCGGCGAAAAGGGCCGGCTGCGGCTCTCCGACGCGGCGGGCGATTTCGACGGCGGGCTGATCCTGCGGCGCGGCAACATCGAGGTCAACTGCACCAGTTCTCTGCTCGTCGAGCTGTGCCGCGGCGACATGTCGGCCGCCATCGCCGGCGTGCTGTTTGAATGATCCCCAAAGGGAGGGATTGTATTTGTCAACTAACAAGGAAGCGTATCTCTGCCTCTCCGCCATGCTCCGCGCACGGGAGACGAGGATGCTCAGCGCCGACCGCGCCGCGCGCATGCTGGAGGCCTCCGGCTTTGAAGAGAGCGCCAAGCTCCTCGGCGACTGCGGCTACGACGACTTCAGCGGTCTCAGCGCCGCCGGGATCGACGCCGCCCTCTCCGGGCGCCGCGCCGCGATCCTTGCGGAGCTGGAGAACCTTGTCCCCGACAAGGCGCTCGTGGAGCTCTTCCGGCTGAAATACGACTATCATAACGCCAAGGCCGTTCTCAAGGGCGAGGCGATGGGAGACGATCCGCTGCGGCTGATGAGCCTCTCCGGGCGCGTCGCGCCGGAAAAGCTCAAAACAGCCTGGGACGAGGAGCGCATCTCCGATCTGCCGGAGGTCCTCGGCGCGGCGATGGTCGAAGCGGGCAGTACGCTTGCCCGCACCGCCAACCCGCAGCTGGCGGACTTCGAGCTTGACCGGGCCTGCTTCGAGGAGATGAAGGCCATCGCCGCCAAGCTTGACAACCCCTTTGTTTCAGACTATGTGAAGCTGCTCATCGACGTCGCCAACCTCAAGAGCGCCGTGCGCACCGCGCGCATGCACAAGAGCGCGGACTTCCTCGCCTCCGTTCTGATCAAGGGCGGCGCGGACGTCGACCGCATCGCCGCCGCGGACGGGGACGCGCTTGCCGCGCTCTTCGCGCACACGCCGCTGGAGAAGGCGGCCGCCGCGGGCGCCGAGGCGATCTCCGGCGGGTCGATGACCGCGTTCGAGCTGCTGTGCGACAACGCCGTGAACGCGTATCTGCGTTCGGCCAAGCTCGTCTCCTACGGCCCGGAGGTCGTCGCGGCCTACATCGCCGCCGTGGAGAACGAGATCACCGCCGTGCGGATGATCCTCACCGGCGCGCTCGCGGGCGTCAGCGCGGAGACGATCAAGGAAAGGCTGCGTGATCTGTATGCTTAAAATTGCAGTCATAGGCGGACGGGAGACCGTCATGGGCTTCAAGGCCCTCGGTCTCGAGGCCTACGGCGTGGAGAACGCCCAGGACGCGCTCGCCGTGCTGAGAAAGCTCACACGCGAGAGCGAGGATTACGCCATCATTTACATCGAGGAGAACCTGGCCGGAGAGCTCGATCACGAGATCTCCCGCTACAAGGACAGCCCCAGCCCCGCGATCATCCTGATCCCCGGCCGCGAGGGCAGCCTCGGGCTCGGCCGAAACGCGCTGAAGGCGGCGGTCGAACGCGCCGTCGGCACGAACATCTTAGGTGATTAACGATCACTCAAGCGATCCTTTGAAATCCATCAAAAGGAAGGTATGCAAATGAGCGGAACTATTACCAAGGTCTCCGGCCCGCTTGTCGTGGCGGAGGGTCTGGCGGACGCCAACGTCTCCGACGTCGTCCGCGTCGGCTCTCAGCACCTCATCGGCGAGATTTTGAACATGACAGGCGACAAAGCCTCCATCCAGGTCTACGAGGAGACCTCCGGTCTCGGCCCTGGCGCGGAGGTCGTCACCACCGGGATGCCGCTGTCCGTCGAGCTCGGACCCGGCATGCTGGACAACATCTACGACGGCATCCAGCGCCCGCTGCCCGAGATGCGCCGCATCTCCGGCGACAGCATCAGCCGCGGCATCGACGTGCCGGCGCTGGACCGCGAAAAGAAATGGGACTTCGTCCCCGTCGCGAAGCCGGGCGATAAGGTCGGCCCCGGCGACGTGCTGGGCACCGTGCAGGAAACCACGGCCATCCTGCACAAGATCATGGTCCCCTACGGCGTGACCGGCGAGGTCGTCTCCGTCGAGAGCGGCGAGCACACCGTCGCCGACGTGATCGCCGTCGTGCGCGACGGCAGGGGCGCCGAGCACAAGGTGCAGATGATGCAGCGCTGGCCCGTGCGTATTGCCCGCCCCTATGAGCGCAAGTACGTGCCGAGCCGCCCGATGAACAGCGGCCAGCGTATCATCGACACGCTCTTCCCGATCGCCAAGGGCGGCACCGCCGCCGTCCCCGGCCCCTTCGGCTCCGGCAAGACCGTCGTGCAGCACCAGCTGGCGAAGTGGTCCGACGTGGACATCGTCATCTACATCGGCTGCGGCGAGCGCGGCAACGAGATGACCGACGTTCTCATGGAGTTCCCCGAGCTGAAGGACCCGCGCAACGGCGAGCCGCTGATGAAGCGCACGGTGCTGATCGCCAACACCTCCGACATGCCCGTCGCGGCGCGCGAGGCCTCGATCTACACCGGCATCACGATCGCGGAGTACTTCCGCGACATGGGCTATGACGTGGCCGTTCTGGCCGACTCCACCTCCCGCTGGGCAGAGGCCCTGCGCGAGATGTCCGGCCGTCTCGAAGAGATGCCCGGCGAAGAGGGCTATCCCGCCTACCTCGCCTCGCGTCTGGCGCAGTTCTACGAGCGCGCCGGCGTGGTCGAGTGCCTCGGCAGCGACGAGCGCCAGGGCTCCGTCACCGCCATCGGCGCCGTCTCGCCTCCGGGCGGCGATATCTCCGAGCCTGTCTCGCAGGCCACGATGCGTATCGTCAAGGTCTTCTGGGCGCTGGATTCCTCGCTGGCCTACGCCCGTCACTTCCCGGCCATCAACTGGCTGACCTCCTATTCGCTGTATCTCGACACGCTCGCGCCCTGGTATACCGAGAGCTTCGGCGAGGGCTACATGAAAAACCGCGAGCGCGCGATGCACATCCTCCAGGAGGAGAGCGAGCTGCAGGAGATCGTCCGTCTGGTCGGCCAGGACGCGCTGAGCCCCAACGACCGTCTGACGATGGAAACGGCCAAGATGATCCGCGAGGACTTCCTGCAGCAGAACGCCTTCGTGGACGAGGACGCCTATTCCTCCTACAAGAAGCAGTTCCGTCTGCTGGACATCGTGCTGCATTACGACGTGCTCTGCCGCGAGGCGCTGGAAAAGGGCGCGAACATGGACGCGCTCTTCGCCGTCGACGTGCGCGAAAAGATCGGCCGCGCCAAGATGGCCGATCCCAAGGCCTTTGAGGAGGCCTACGACGCGATCGACGCGCAGATGAAGCAGGAGATCGAAGCGGTGATCGCAGGAGGTGAGGACGCATGATCAAGGAATATAAAACCATCAAAGAGATCGCCAGCCCTCTGATGATCGTCGACGGCGTCGAGGGCGTCACCTATGACGAGCTGGGCGAACTGGAGCTGCCCAACGGTCAGGTCCGCCGCTGCAAGGTGCTGGAGGTCGAGGGCAACAAGGCCGTCGTCCAGCTGTTCGAGAGCGCGCAGGGCATCAACCTGGCCCAGACGAAGGTGCGCTTCCTCGGCCATCCGCAGCAGCTCGCCGTCAGCGAGGACATGCTCGGCCGCGTCTTCAACGGCATGGGCCTGCCCATCGACGGCGGTCCGGAGATCCTGCCGGACGCGTACATGGACATCAACGGCCTGCCGATGAACCCGGCCGCCCGCGCCTATCCCGCCGAATTCATCCAGACCGGCGTTTCCACGATCGACGGTCTGAACACGCTGGTCCGCGGCCAGAAGCTGCCGATCTTCTCCGGCTCGGGTCTGCCCCACGCCGCGCTGGCCGCGCAGATCGCGCGTCAGGCCCGCGTCCTGGGCGACAACGAGACCTTCGCCGTCGTGTTCGCCGCCATCGGCATCACCTTCGAGGAGTCCGAGTACTTCATCAACGACTTCCGCCGTACCGGCGCCATCGACCGCACGGTCGTCTTTTCCAACCTCGCCAACGACCCGGCCGTCGAGCGTATCGCCACCCCGCGTATGGCGCTGACCGCCGCCGAGTATCTGGCCTTTGAAAAGGACATGCAGGTGCTGGTCATCCTCACCGACATCACGAACTACGCCGAGGCGCTGCGCGAGGTCTCCGCGGCCAAGAAGGAAGTCCCCGGCCGCCGCGGCTATCCCGGCTACCTCTACACCGACCTTGCGACGATGTACGAGCGCGCCGGCCGCCGCCAGGGCAAGAAGGGCTCGATCACGATGATCCCGATCCTGACCATGCCCGAGGACGACAAGACCCACCCGATCCCCGACCTGACCGGCTACATCACCGAGGGCCAGATCATCCTCTCGCGCGATCTGCACCGCAAGGGCATCGTCCCGCCCGTGGACGTGCTGCCGTCGCTGAGCCGACTCAAGGACAAGGGCATCGGCGTCGGCAAGACCCGCGAGGACCACGCCGGCACGATGAACCAGCTCTTCGCCGCCTACTCCCGCGGCAAGGACGCCAAGGAGCTGATGACGATCCTGGGCGAGGCCGCGCTGAGCGAGGACGACAAGCTCTTCGCCAAGTTCGCCGACGAGTTTGAGCGCCAGTACGTCTCCCAGGGCAACACGACCAACCGCAGCATCACCGAGACGCTGGATCTCGGCTGGCAGCTGCTGCGGATCCTCCCGCGGCGCGAGCTCAAGCGCATCAAGCCCGAGATGATCGAGAAGTACATGCCGAAAGACTGATCCGTCTTTTGAAGAAAAATCATAGGAGGTGATGTTTTTTGGCAGGTACCGCTGTTACCCCGACCCGTATGGTGCTCAATCAGCTCAAGGGCAGATTGAAGACCGCGCGGCGCGGCCATAAGCTTCTCAAGGATAAACGCGACGAGCTGATGCGCCAGTTCATGGACGTCGTCCGGCAGAACAAGGTCCTTCGTCTCCGCGTCGAGGAAGGGCTGACGCAGGCCTTCGCCTCGCTGCAGGTGGCGAGCTCGATCATGTCGCCCGAGATGCTCGAGCAGGCGCTGCTCTATCCGCGCCAGAGCGTCGAGCTCGGCATGGACTTCCGGAACATCATGAGCGTGAACGTGCCTCTCTACAGCTTCACGACGAAGAACAACGACCCCTCCGAGATCTACCCCTACGGCTTCGCGCAGACCTCCGGCGAGCTGGACGACGCGCTCGACAAGCTCGCGCGGGTGTTCGAGGACATGCTGGAGCTGGCCCAGGTCGAAAAGACCATGCAGCTCCTGGCCGAGGAGATCGAAAAGACGCGCCGGCGCGTCAACGCGCTGGAATACGTCATGATCCCGGAGCTCGAGGGCAACATCAAGTATATCTCCATGAAGCTGGAGGAGAACGAGAACGCCACGAAGGTCCGTCTGCTCAAGGTCAAGGAGATGGTGCTGCAGGACGCGCACAACTACAAGCAGTAAGGCCGAAACGCCCGAATAGAAAAAAACACCCCGCCCACAGGGCGGGGTGTTTTATCTTTGTTCCGGACATTCTGTAAAAAATAAAAATATTTTTGTAATATATACTTGACATTTCGGAAACTGTGTGCTACATTATGTCCAGAGGTGAGGAACATGGCAAAAAACCTGAAATTAAAAGCCGCCCGCGCGGGGCACGATCTGTCGCAGCAGCAGCTGGCCGAGCTGGTCGGCGTGTCGCGCCAGACGATCAACGCCATCGAGAAGGGCGAATACAATCCTACGATCAAGCTCTGCCGCGCGATCTGCCGCGCGCTGGACGTAACGCTCAACGATTTGTTCTGGGAGGAAAATGAGGAATGAAAAACGTAAAATCCAATCTTGACGAAATGCAGGAAGCCAAGCTTCTGCAGATCGAGCACAATGGCTGCTGGCTCGCCTTCTGGGGGCTGCTCGCCGCGATCGTCGCCCAGCTTTTCATCTTCGGGATGGAAAACTTCCGATATCTTGCCGGCGAATGGGTCGTCTTTATGGCGCTGGCCGTCTATCTCGGCGAGGCCTGTCTGCGCAGCGGGATCTGGGATCGCCGTCTCAAGGCCGACCGTAAGACCAATCTGATCGTCTCGCTCGTCGCGTCCGTCGCCGCGGGCCTGATTCTCGGAGCCGTCGCGCTCGTGCGCTACCACTCCGTCAGCGGCGCCGTCGCCGGCTTTGTGATCTGCTTTGCCGCGGTCTTTGCCGGCTGTTTCCTGCTGCTGAGTCTCACGGCGCGGGAGTATAAAAAGAAGCTCGCCAAACTCGAGGACGAGAGCGGCGAGAACGAAAGCGACTGAAGCGATCTCATAAACGGGAACAAAAGGGAGCAGCTTGGCTGCTCCCTTTCGTTATATGGATGAGGACAAAATGAAAAAGATGAGGCATCTCGGATGGTGCTTCTATCTTATGTAAAATATGTTACGTAAACAAGCCCAAAATTGTTTCAGGAATGTAAAATCATTTTTCAATCCATCGTGAGATTCCAGACCGTATCGGCGGGCAGCGCCGTGTCGGAGGCGATATACGCCTCGCCGCCCTGCGCCGTCGGGGTATAGAGCAGGGCCTCGCGGCAGCCGAAATACGCCGCGGCGGAGGCGGCGGTCTCCTCCGGAAAGCCTTGCGCGCAAAGGACTTCCGGTATGATCAGCCGCTCGCCGTCGCGGTAGGCGGCGAAGATGCCGTCGCTCGACGCGCAGAGCGCTCCGCCATAGGCCTCGCACAGCGCGCGCTGCGCCTCCAGCATCGGATGGGACAGATGGATATGGGGCTTTCCGCGCAGCATATTCTCGCGCCAGAGCATGTATTCCGTCGCGGTCATTTTCATTATGTCTACTTTTTTGCGCGCAGGGATCAGCTTCTTTTCCCGCCGCAGCAGGTATTTTGTGCCGATGTGTTTTTCGTACCAGGCGTAGAGCCTCTCCTCCGCCGGCAGCGTCGTGACGATGACGGCCTCGCGCTCGCGGCAGATGGCGGCGGCCGTCTTTGTCAGCTCCGCGCCGAGTCCCCGGCCGCGCATCGCCTCGTCCACGGCTACGGCGTAGACATAGCCGAGGTGCGGGCTCGCGCCGTCCGCGAGCAGCTCGTAGCCCGTCAGCGCGTAGGCCGCGCCGCCGAGCGCGCCGCTCTCGTCCTCGGCGACGGCCGCGCCGCCGATGTCGCCGAGCAGCGTGAAAAAGGCGTCCAGAAAGCTCTCGCGCTCGCCGAAGACGCGCTGCCACAGCGCGCGCATGGCCGGGATATCCTCCCTCCGGTAGTGCCGGATCTTCATGCTCCGATCCACCTCGCGGTATATTTTTTCAGTAGGAAGGCGGGCTTGTAGCTCTCCTTCGAGCGGCGCAGCGCCTCGATGCCCATGTCGTCCTCGCGGTTGATGTAGCGCAGCTTCGGATAGTTTGCCATCAGCATCCGCGTCAGCTCGCGGCAGGTCATCGGATAGGCGCCGTTGAGACCGCTCTCGGCCTTTTCAAAGTGGACGTCGAAGGTGTCCTCGCAGATCATCTCGCCCAGCGTGAAGCCCACGAGCTTTTCGTTCGCGTACAGCACGCCGCCCTTGAGAGAGAGCTTTTCAAAGGCCGCGAAGGCGCGCACGATGGCCGTATGCTCATGGACGATGCTCTTGTCAAGTCTGTCGGCGTTTTCCTCGCTCCACACGTCCAGCATATCCAGACAGTCGCCGATGAGCGAGCGCGTGAGGGGCACAAAGCGCCAGTCGTTCTCCGCCTCGAAGCGGTTGCAGTGGTTTTTCTTGCCGTGCAGGGCCTTGCCCGCGTATGTCGCCAGCTTTTCCGCCTCGTAGATGTAGTCGGCGTTGTCCGTATCCTCGGAATAGGAAAAGCAGCCGGGATACTCGCTCTCGAGCAGCGCGCGGTGCTCCTCGGTGATGCCGCGCAGGCACAGCGGCCCATAGCCCTTTGCGGCAGCAAAGGCGCGCAGCTCCTCGATCGCCGGGCGCAGCGGCCCGGTGCCGATGGGAAAAACGAAGGCGGGCTTGCCCGCATAGCGCAGCTTGGTGAGCATCCTGCCGCCGGCACGGGCGACAAGCTGCTTATAGCGGTTGTCCCAGATATAGATATTGCCGAAGTTGAAGTCCGCGCTGCGGCTCCCCTCGGCCATGACGATCTCGTCGATCCATTGCTTGTCACAGAGCGTGACGGTCTTGAATTCAATCATGGGGATCCCTTATTTTTCGTAAAGTGCGGTCTCTCTGCGCAGGACGCTGCGCAGCTCGCGCAGATCCGCGAAGGTCTCGGGCCGTTTGGACACGTCGCGCAGCAGCGCGGAGGGATGGTAGATCGCCATCAGCTTCACGCCGTCTTTTTCAAACCACTGGCCGTGCTCGCGCGTGATGCGGAAATCCTTTTTGATCATCTCCCCGGCGGCGATGCGGCCCAGGCAGACGATGATCTTCGGGCGGACAAGGGCGATCTGCTGCTCCAGCCAGGGACGGCAGGCGGCCATCTCCTCCTCGGCCGGGTCGCGGTTCAGCGGCGGGCGGCACTTGACGGTGTTGGCGATGTAGACGCGCGTCCGGTCCAGCCCGATCATCTCCAGCATGTCGTCGAGCAGCTTCCCGGCCGGGCCGACGAAGGGCTCGCCCTGCAGGTCTTCCTGCTCGCCCGGGCCCTCGCCTATGAGCATCAGCTCGCTCGGCACTTTTCCTACCCCGAAGACCAGATTGGTCCGCGACGCGCCGAGGGGGCAGTTTCGGCAGCCCTCGCAGCGCCGGGCCAGAGCTTTCATCTCTTCGCTCATATCTCAGCTCTCCTCCGTGCCGCGCACCAGCTGCAGCAGCAGCTCGCGGCGGTTGTTTTCGGGATAGTCCATCACGTATTCGAGCAGGAAGTTCAGCATCTCGCCGAGCTCCTTCCCGCGCAGACCCAGCTCCACAAGGTCGTCGCCCGTGACGGCGAGGTGTCTGACCGAGAAGCACTCGCCGCTTTTGAGCACGGCGCGCAGCGCGGCGTAGCAGCGGCGGCTCTGCAGCGCGTCGCTGCACTGCGCGGCGCAGCTTGCCGTGTCGACGCCGTAGCGGTTGAGCAGCTTCTTCCACTCCTTCGGCGTGCGCGGCGGCTCGGTACGCAGCAGCTCGCAGCAGTCGCCGCAGCAGCGCTGCGTGCGCCCGTCGAGACGGAGCGCGCTTAAGAATTCGCCCGCCGAGGCGATCAGGCCGTGCCGCTCCAGCACGGCGCACAGCCCCGCCCAGCGCGGCAGCGCCTTTTTCGGCAGAGCCGTCAGGCGGATCAGCTCCGAGGCCGGCTCGCCGCGGCGCGGGAGCAGATAGCGGTCGAGCAGGCCCGCCTCGATCACCGTCAAAAGGATCTGCGGGCGGTTGGTCAGCAGCATTTTTTCGATCTCGTCGCGCACGCGCTCCGGCGAGAGGGATGCGGCGAGCGGAGCCTTTTCATAGATCGCCGCGAGCGTCTCCTCCTCGACGCCGAAGCCGAGACGGGCGGAGAAACGCAGCGCGCGGAACATGCGCAGCGCGTCCTCCTCAAAGCGGCGCGGCGGCTCGCCCACGCAGCGGATCACGCCGCGGCGGATATCCTCGATCCCGCCGAAGGGATCGATCACCAGTCCGTCGGGCGGAAGGGCGATCGCGTTCATCGTAAAGTCCCGCCGTGAGAGGTCGGAGGTCAGGTCGCCGACGAAGCTGACCGTCTCCGGGTGTCGGTGGTCGGCGTAGGAGCCGTCGCTGCGGAAGGTCGTGACCTCGACGGCGTGGGAATTGATCAGCACCGTGACGGTGCCGTGCCGGATGCCGACCGTGAGCGTGCGCGGGAAGAGCTCGCGCACCTGCTCCGGCAGCGCGCTGGTACAGATATCCCAGTCCTGCGGGTGCACGCCGAGGATCATATCGCGCACGCAGCCGCCGACGAGATAAGCCAGATAGCCGCGCGACTGCAGCGTGATCAGCACTTGCTTGACATATTTGGGCGGTGTGACTTTGGACATGTCCGGCCTCGTTTCCCTTCGATAACTCTTGCATAATGACGGGGGCGGTATTATAATAGTGTAATGGAAACCACAGGATATAAGGCTTCGGGCCCCCGCCCGACACTATATCTGTGTTCATTTTACCATCTCGCCCAGTCAACATCAATACTCTTTTTCGGAACGGTGATACCATGATCGAATTCGACAATTTCCTCTCTCCCGGCCGCAAGGGTCATCTGGTAGGCATCGGCGGCGTGTCCATGTCCTCTCTCGCCGAGGTCCTCAAGGGGATGGGCATCACCGTCACCGGCTCGGACATGAACGAGGGCAGCAACGTTGAAACGCTGCGCGCGCACGGCTTCACCGTCTATATCGGCCACCGGGCCGAGAATATCGCCGAGGATGTGGATTTTCTGGTCCGCACCGCCGCCGCGCACGATGACAACCCCGAGATCGTCGCCGCCCGCGCCCGCGGCATCCCGGTCTTCGAGCGCACACAGGCATGGGGCGCGATCTCCAAGGACTATCGAAACGCGCTGTGCATCGCGGGCACCCACGGCAAGACCACCACGACCTCGATGTGCACGCACATCAACATGGCAGCCGACCGCGACCCCACCGTCATGATCGGCGGGACGCTGCCGCTGCTGCACTCCGGCCACCGCGTCGGCCGCGGCAACACGATCATCATGGAGGCCTGCGAGTATTACAACTCCTTCCTCTCCTTCCACCCCACGATCGCCGTGATCCTCAACATCGAGGCCGATCATCTGGACTTTTTCAAGGACATCGAGGATATCAAGGCCTCCTTCCGCGCCTTTGCCGAGCGTGTGCCGGTGGACGGCTCGGTCATCGTCAATCTCGACGACAAAAACGCCATGGACGTCGTCAAGGGCCTCAACCGCCATATCATGACCTTCGGCCTGACCCGGGAGGCAGACGTCTACGCCGACAACATCTCCTTCCTCGGCGAGAACAGTCACTTCGACATCATTTACAACGACAGAAAGTACACCGACGTGACGCTGCACGTCCCGGGCATGCACAACATCAAAAACGCCCTTGCCGCCGCCGCGGCCTCGATCTGTCTGGGCATCCGGCCCACGGCGGTCAAATACGGTCTTGCGGGCTTCAGCGGCGCGGGACGGCGCTTCGAGTTCAAGGGAAAGTTCAACGGTGCGGACGTCTATGACGACTACGCCCACCATCCGGGCGAGCTGAAGGCCCTGCTCGATATGGTGCAGACGCTCCAGTACAAGCGCACGGTCGTCGTTTTCCAGCCCCACACCTACAGCCGCACAGCCGCGCTTTTCGACGATTTCGTCGAGGAGCTCCGCCGCCCCGACGTGGTGCTGCTGGCCGAGATCTTCGCCGCGCGCGAGAAGAACACGATCGGCATCTCCTCCTCGCAGCTGGCCGACCGGATCCCCGGAGCCAACTTCTACGCGAGCTTTGAGGATCTCGAAAACGCGCTGCGCTCGCTGGCGCAGCCCGGCGACATCATCCTGACGGTCGGCGCGGGCGACGTCTACCGCATAGGCGAAAAGCTCGTGAAGGAAAAATAAGACAGGGAAAAGAAACGCTCACCCCGATGCGAACGCATCGGGGTGAGCATTTTCATTTTTCCCGTCATTCAAAGGCCGACATCGTCGCAGCCAGCCACTGGCCGTCGCTGCGGATGAAGACCATCTTGTAGCCGTCCTCCCGGGCGTAGGAATACTGCTCATACCAGGAGGTGGCCGTGAAGTCCGCCTTGTAGAGGATCGTGCAGGTAAAGCAGCTGTCCCCGACGCGGTGGAAGTTGTCGACGCGCAGCTCCCGCTGGTTCATCTCCGTGGCCGAGGCCCAGATCATCGCGTCGTAGGACTGGGCGAAATAGCTGTACAGCTCGGTATCCGGAAGGATGCGGTCGGTCAGATCCTTGAGCGCCGCGCCGTTGTACTTATAGGAGGAATAGTACATATAGGCGCGGAAAAAGCCCTCGGCCGCCTCGTGCATCGCGATGGAGATGTCCGCATCGGTGGGATAGAAATAAATGGTCCTGCCGTCCTCGCCGATCACGGGCGTGAGCGCGGCGCCGTTGTAGGAGGCGCTGATCTGCGGCTCGATGTACAGCCCGTCGACCGCATAGAGCAGCGTGTCGTAGCCGCCCTGCGGCAGATAGTCTTCAAGCCCGCGGAAGATATTCTGCTCGCGGCTGCGGACCTGCTCTTCGCCGAGCTCCGCCCCGCGCACGCTGACCGTGACGCCCTCCGGCGCTTCCACACGGAGGGACCATGTCTTCGTCGGCATGATCACATAGCGCACGACGCCGTCCTCCGGCTCGCCCACGGGGGCGATCTCGTTCCCGTCGGGGTCGCTCACCGCGATCTGTCCGTAGAGCGGGCCGATCTCATAGCGCACCATGCGCGGCGGCGCCGCGTCGAAGCGCCGTTCGAGCTCGCTCAGCTCCGTAAGCGGGACGGCCGGGTCGACGACCTTTTCCAGCCCCACGGCCGCGCCGTTGAGGAAGGGCGTCACGCCGTCCGGCGCGTCGATCCGCACCGTGACGGCCTGCAGGCTGTCCGAAAGCGGCTTGGAGACGATGCTGTCCAGCTCCCACACGCTGCGGCCGAAGCTGAAGCGCTCGCCCGTCTCGTGCGGGAGGAGCCGCACCTCGCCGATCCGCGCAGGGCCGGCATAGAGCACGAACACCGACTGCGTCTCGTCGCTGCGCGAGAGATCGCGGCGGTAGCTGAGGGTCCTGCCCTTGACCGTGCTGTCGAAATAATCGTCGAAGAGGCTGCGCGCGTCCTCGTATTCGCTGACGCCGCCGGCGGTGGCGGCAAGCGCCTCGCGCCAGTCCTCCTCGCTCATCTGCTCCATCAGCGCGTCCATCGTGCGCTCGGGGCGGGTCTCCTCATAGACGCCCGCATACTTGTAAAAGACCACGCAGGCGAGGAAGCCCAGCATCATCAGCAGCATCGTCCAGAACAGGAGGAAGAGTCCCCAGCCGCTGCTCTTTTCATATCTCTCAGCCATGGAGATCCTCCTCTCTGAGCACGATGAAGCCCGTGGGGATCCCGCGCGGCCCGGTGACGGAGGCGCAGTTGTTGATGATCCTGCCGTCGTAGACCATGACGGAGGACGAGCCGCCGTCGAGGTTGCCGGCGTTGACCGCGCCGTACTGCAGCAGGATGTCCACGACGTTCTCCAGCGTCGCGCCGAGCGTCTTGCTGCTTCTGCCGTCGAGCACGAGCAGCAGCAGCGCGCCGTCCTCGCGCTGGCCGATGGCCGTGCGCGGGTTGACGCCGGGGCCGAGGTTCTGCGTCTGCACCTCGCCGTTGATGATCAGAGACGAGGCGATGCCGTCGTGCGTGACAAAGCTGACGCCGTATTTCATCCCGCGGTCGAGCGCCTCCTGCCCGGTCATCGTGCCGACGAGCAGCACGCCGTCGTTGTCGAGCCCGATGATGTTGTAGCGCGTGTACGCGTCGCCGTAGAGGATCTCGCCCTCTGCGAGCACCATGCCCGTCGGCGTGCCGCCGTTGCCCAGACCGTTGTTGTCCACAAAGCCGCCCGCGTTGGTGCCGGCGATGCCGTTGTACTTTTCCACCATGTCCGTGAGCTGCAGCCCCGGGTCGGTGCCGAAGCGGCCGGAGGTGCCCAGGATGACGGCCTTCGGCTCGCGGATGATCAGCAGCTTGCCGCGGCAGGTGCCGTAGGCGATGTCGACCACCTCGAGATAGGGCGTCTCTTCGCCGCCCTCCTCTTTGGCCTGCGCCTCGGCGATGTGGATCAGCGAGGTGTTGACCTGGTCTGTCTCCAGATCCTCGGTGCTCCGGAGCAGATACGAATCCAGCTCCCGTTCCGAGAGGAAAAGCCCGGGGATCCATCGCAGCGCGCTGGTCTCGCGCAGGGAGTTGCACACGGCGCCCGTCATCGTGGGCGAGGGGCCGCAGAGCGCCACCCACACGATGCCGGTGAGCGTCAGGATCAGGCACAGCAGCGTCAGCCCCAGAAAAGCCATCACTCTGCCGAAGACGTGTTTTTTCTTTTTCGGTCTTCGCCGTTTCTTTTCATCCATGAATGATCAGTCTTCCTCTCCCGACGGTGAATCGGACAGCATCTCCGTCCAGATCACCAGATCGTAGCGCATCTGCTCGCGCAGCAGCGCGTAGCGTTCGGTATAGCTGTGGTCGTCGTTGAAGCGCCAGTGGCCGGACTTGGTCGGGTCGCCGCCGTAATCGCTCACATAGGTGTCTGGCAGCGCCTCCTTCAGACGGTCGACATCCTCCTGGCTGACGTGGGTGAAGGTCGTGCCGCAGATGCGGACGATCTTCAGGTTCGTCAGACCGAAGACGGGCGAAATGTCCGACAGGTTCCACATGCAGCCGAGGTTGAGGTATTCGAGCTTATCCATCCCCGCGACGACGTCGATGCTGTAGATCGGCGTGGAGACCAGCTCCAGGAACTCGATGTCCGGGCAATCCTCCAGCGGGGAGATGTCCGTGATGTTGGAGAGTGTCACGATGACGACCTGCAGCTTGGGGAAGTTGCGCACGAACTCGATATTCGTCAGATAATGGTTGTGGCCGATGTCGAGATACAGCACGTCGTGCATGTAGCGCAGCGCATCCACGTTCTCGTCGGTCAGGATGAGCGCCGCGTTGACGAGCGTCGTGTCCGTCATGAAGGTATAGCCCCCGATGGGGATGCTCCAGACGACGCGCTTGTCGGGATAGTCCGAGCGCAGCGCGTCCATCTTGTCGTTGTCGGTGATGCCGCACTCCTCGAAGCGCAGCAGCTCAAGCGAGGGGAGATAGGGCAGCGCGGCGCGGAAGAGATCGACGCCCTCGTTGCCGACGTCGGTCCGGTAGTATTTCAGCTTCCCGGTCGTCCAGTCGGCCGTCTGGCCGAAGAGCTCGAAGCGGCAGTGCAGCGCGGCCTGCGGCGCGGCGGAGGCGATCGCCGCAAGCGTGTCGAACGACAGCGCGGTCACGCCCCCCTCGGGCGCGAGCTCCAGCGTTTTCAGCTCCGGCAGCACGGCAAGCGCGGAGACGATCTCCTCCGCGTCTTCATCCGCGGCGGAGCGCAGATCCAAGCTCTCGGCGCGGCAGTCGACCGTCCGGCCGAGCACCTCGGCCTGCCAGCTCACGTCGGCCTGCGGGAAGGCCGCCTCGACGGCGCGCAGCTGCGCGAGATTCGCGCCCGTCACGCCCAGCGAGATCTCTTTTATGTTTTCAAGCCTGTCGGAGGCGCTCATCAGCTCCTCGATCGAGGCGCCGGACGCAGGAAGGTCGATGCTCTGCGTATCCGGTGTGACCGTGAGCGAGCCGAGAGAAAACTCGCGGGGCTCTTCCTCCTCCGGAACGCTCGGCGGCGCCTCGCTCTGCCCGGTCTCCGCCGCGGGAGCGGGGGCGCCGCAGCCGGCGAGCAGCAGCGCGAGCAGCAGCGCGAGCACAGGCAGCCAAGCTCTTTTGAAACGCACGGCCTTCATTCCTTCCTTTGGTAGATAATCAGGATCACCGATTCGATGAGCACCAGCACCAGGAACACCGCGAAAGGGATCTTGAACACGTCGCGCGAGAGAAAGTGCATGGCCTCGTTAAAGCGGTCGAGCACCCAGAGCACGAGAAAGATCACCGCGGTGTCCAGGCAGATGTGGGGAAGCAGTTTTTTGAACATCCGCTCAGCCCTCCCCCGTCTGCTCCGCCGTGTCGGCGGTCTCCGGCAGAAAATCCGCGACGTAGATGATGTCGGGGATGCTGCGGTTGTAGTTGAAGCTGACCCGCTCGCCCATCCAGGCGAAGCCGACGCTCTGCCCGCCGTCGAGGTTATAGGCGCTTCTGCAGCCGAGCGACTCGAACAGCTGCGCCAGCTCGTCCATCGTCATGCCGCGCGAGCCGGACCAGTATCCCGGCCGGCTGCCCTCGACCTCGACGAACACGTAGTGTCCCGGCTCGTAGTAGCCGATCGCCGAACGGGGATTCTTCGGGAACACCGTGGTGTTGAATTTCTCCAGCGCGTGGCCCTCGTCGTCCAGCAGCTCGGGCCCGAATGCCCAGACCTGATAGGGCGCGGCGGCCTTGAGATCGTCCATGTCCAGCTCCGCGTTCGTCAGCGTGACCATCGTGCCGTCGGACAGCAGCACGCACACGTCTCCGAAGCGGGTCTCGCGGTAGAGCACGCCGTCGCGGACGACGACGCCCTCGCCGCGGCCCGCATAGTGGTCGCCCGAGATCGCGGCGACGGCGTTTTCCTGCTGCGCGATCTCGTCGACCATCAGGAAGCCGCCGTTGTATTTGCCGTTGGCGAAGCCCGAGCGGAGATAGCCCAGATCGCTGACGTAGACGTCGGCGATGAAATAGATCACGTCTTCCTGCTCGACACGCTCATAGCTGACGCAGATGTTCCCGCTCCGATAGCTGTTCTCGGTTTGGATGACCTCGCCCTCGGTGAACTTGTCGGCGAACTTCTCGCCCCAGCGGCCGGAATAGACGCGCGCGGGCTCGGCCGTCTCCTCGGGCGGCGTCTCCTGCGGTTCCCCGGCGGGCGCCGGCGTGGGCGCGGGCGTGGGCTGCGGCGCGAGCGTCGCGAGCACGACGGGCTCGCTCCTCTCGCCGTTCAGGATGCCGTAGTGCGGCAGCACATGGTGGAAGAGCGCAAAGATGAGCAGCCCGACGCCGATCGCCAGAATGTCCAGCGCGATCATCCGTCCGACGCCCATGTGTTTTTTCTTTTTCAGGTGGCTCGTTCTTTTTGTTTCTTCGTTCATGCCCGGTCATCCTCTCGGCGGAAAGAGCTCCGCCATCGTCTCGTCGTCGGCCTCGGTATAATCCTGAACGAATTTCAGGAAGGTGTCGTCGCGGCTCTGGACAAACATGCTGCGCTGCCAGTCGACGTTCATCTCGTACATGGCCTCGTTCTCGTTCCAGCGGCTGAGATTGCGCGACATCTCCGGGGCGAGCTCCGCGACCATGCGGTCGAAGATCTCCACGAGCAGCTCGTGGTCAAGCCCGTTGCGGTACATGCCGGCCGCGGTCTCCAGATAGACGCGGCGGAATTCCTCGCTCTTGAACAGATGCTGGTACACGCTGCCGACCTGCGAGGGCTTGTGGCCCAGACCGAGCGACTCATAGATCGAGGACTCCCGGTTCGTCAGGGCTATGTCGAGATCGAAGAACATCGTGCGCCATTTGCCGTCCGGCCGGTTGCCGATCGCGTAGCGGATGTTGCCGGTCGGGTCGAGATTGTTGAAATAAGTCTCCAGCAGGAGCCACTGGGCAAAGCTGACCATGTCCAGCCTGTCGGCTACGTAGCGGTAGTTGTCGGGATCGCTCAGATCGCGGCTCATGGCGAAGTTGAACAGTTCGAAAAGCTCCGGCTGGTACTTCATCTTCACCGGCGCGCGGCTGATGCTCACCAGATCCTCGTCCGAACCGGTATGGCTCGCGACGTATTTCTTCGAATAGGCCTCGCGCAGGGTGTAGATGCCCCAGTAGTCCCCGTTGAGGTACAGGATGCAGAAGCGCGAATCGAGCGCGAAGGGCTCGGTCACCGCCACGCGCTCGGCGAACTCGGCCGCAAGCGGCTCGCGGTAGGTGACCATCCCGACGGAGTCGCCGCCGCGCAGATTGAGAGAATGGAACTCCGTGATGCCCTGGCCGAAGAGATCGAAGCTGATGTCTCCGCCGTAGCGGTCGCGGAAGACGAGCTTGAAGCTCTTTTTATCCCACGCGCTGCGCGAGGCTGCGCCGTGCAGCGTGATCATACAGTCGGAGTCGAAGCTCCCCTCCGGGCCGTAGTACTCCACGTGGGAGTCGTATTCCATGTTGCCGTTGTTGTTGTACAGGATGTTGAGCTTCTGCGGGTCGAGCGCGACGCACACGACGGGCAGGGTATGGTTCTCGCCGAGCAAATAGGTGTAGGTCGCGATCTCGCTCGTCAGCTTGCCGTCCGCGACGGCGATCGCGCGGATCTGCGCGCTGCCGTCGAGATGGATCGGGCCCGTATAGACCTCGGCGCGGCCGACCTTCGGCTCGTATCCGTTGAGCGTGTAATAGATCGTTCCCTCGGCCGAGAGCTCCACGTCCAGAGCGCTCAGCTCGTCGTAAACGCCGGGGGGCGTCACGCTCACGGGTCTGTCGGTTATGTAGCGCGCGCCGCCGCTGTTGGCGGTCTCGGGCGAGCGGGTCCCGAAGAGGAAGAAGCCGTTCTCGCCGTCCAGCCTGCCCCGGCTGCAGTTGAGCGGGATACCGGAGAGGCTGACGTAGTCCGACAGCGTCCCGTCGGCGCGGAAGAGGAAAACGCCCTCGCCGATGGCGCTGAGCTTGAAGGGCGTGTGGCAGGCGCCGGTCTCGATGATCGGCTCGCCGCAGAAGACCATGAAGATCTCGCCCGGCGCGAGCGTTTTCTCGGGCAGGCGGAATTTCGTCCTGTCGTCCGAATCGTCGCTGACGTAATAATCGCTGAGCGCGATCGTCTCGTCGGAGGCGTTCTTCAGCTCGATCCAGTCGTAATATCCGGCGGCGTGCAGAAAATAATCCTCGTTGTAGGTGACGACCTCGCTGACGATGAGCGCGCCGTGGACGTCGTTCGCGGCGGCGAAGGCCTCGTAGCCCTCCGGGCTGTTGTCAAAGCCGGGCGTGGGATAGCGCGTGGAGCGGATCTCGTCGTCCTCGAAGCACAGCGAGCAGTCGGCCGCGCAGCTCTCGTAGCTCTGCTTCCACAGCAGCTCACCCTCCGGCGAGGAGAGGAAGATCGCGTCGCCGTCGCCGGAGAGCTTGAAATTCGTGTGCAGCTCGCCCTCCGCGCGGTCTTTCTTCGAGCAGAAGATCACCGCGCGCGCACCGCTGTCGAGCATCAGGGACGGGATGCGCCATTTGCGGAGATCCCGCTCGCTGTCCGACAGCCAGCAGCCGCTGAGCTCGCAGGGCTCGGCGCCGGGGTTATACAGCTCGATCCAGTCGCAGAAATCGCCGTCGGCGTCCGGCAGCGTGGCCTTGTTGGCGGCCTGCAGCTCGCTGAGGACGACCTCGGTTGCGAAGGGCTCGGGCGTCGGGCCGGGCGTCGGCGTGCTGGCGGGCGCGGCCGTTTCGACGATCTCTTCCGGCGCGGGGGACTCCGCCGCGGGAGGCGTTGTCCCGCAGGCGCTCAGCAGCATCGCTCCCAGCAGCGCACAGGCTGTGAGCCTTCTTGTTTTCTTTCCGTTTATCATCAGCTTGAACACGCTTTGCTTCTCCTTTTGATATGCCTTTTTCCCGGGCATAATCATTCATGTTAGTTTATCATTTTCACCCTCCGGTGTCAAGTTTCGCGCTCCGGGGCCGCTCGGTCCGAAACGCGGCGGGCAAAGCTGTTTTTTTGTTTATTTTACAATTCCGAAATACTATTTCTCTTATTTGTGAAACAACTTGCTGGTATCTTATAGGTGTAAAGTTCAAAGAATCTTTTTCATTTTTCTCCTTTTTTCCTCTCACTTATACAAGATCGGGGCGGGGCAGTGAAAGCTGCCCCGTTCCGATCGTTTTTTATTTTTCCCCCCTTCCCCGCCGCGGCCGTTTGTGTACCGTTTTCGGGTCTGCCGGGCGGGCGTATCGCTTGCAATGTTCCGGGTATACTGGTAAGATAAAAGCAGAAACACAGCGGGAGGTGAGGACGACGGAGGCACGGACCTATATAGCGATCGACCTCAAGAGCTTTTACGCCTCGGTCGAGTGCCGCGAGCGCGGCCTTGACCCGCTCGACGCCCATCTGGTCGTGGCGGACCCGACGCGCACCGACAAGACGATCTGTCTGGCCGTGTCGCCCTCGCTGAAGGCCTACGGCATCTCCGGGCGCGCGCGGCTCTTCGAGGTCGTGCAGCGCGTGGGCGAGGTCAATATGCAGCGCCGCAGCCGCGCCCCGGGGCGCGAATTCGCCGGCAGCTCACACCTTGCGAGCGAACTCGCAAAGGACGGCTCGCTTGCGCTCGATTACATCGTGGCGCCGCCGCGCATGGCCTATTACATGGACTACAGCACGCGCATCTACAAGATCTATCTCAAATACGCCGCGCCGGAGGATATCCACGTCTATTCCATCGACGAGATCTTCCTTGACGCGACGGACTATCTGCGCACGCGCGGCGTCAGCGCGCGGGAGTTCGCGATGCTCATCGTGCGCGACGTGCTCGATACCACGGGCATCACGGCCACCGTCGGCGTCGGGACGAACCTGTATCTGGCGAAGGTCGCGATGGACGTCATGGCCAAGCGCATGAAGCCCGACCGCGACGGCGTGCGCATCGCCGAGCTCGACGAGATGAGCTATCGCCGCGCGCTGTGGGACCACCGCCCGCTGACGGACTTCTGGCGCGTGGGCCGCGGCATCGCGAAAAAGCTGGAGGACCACGGTCTTTACACAATGGGCGACGTGGCGCGCTGCTCGCTCGGCGACGCGAACGCGCCGCACAACGAAGAGCTGCTCTACCGTCTCTTCGGCGTCAACGCCGAGCTGCTGATCGACCACGCCTGGGGCTGCGAGAGCTGCCTGATCTCCGACATCAAGGCCTATCGCCCCTCTTCGCACAGCATCAGCACCTCCCAGGTCCTGATGACCCCATATCCCTTTGACAAGGCCCGGCTGATCGTGCGCGAGATGACCGAGCAGATGGTGCTCGATCTTGTCGACAAGGCGCTGGTGACCGACCTGATCGAGCTGTATATCAACTACGACCGTCTCTCCCTCGCCGACGAGGGGCTGGCAAGGGAGTACGCCGCGCAGACCGAGCGCGATCATTACGGCCGCAAGGCCCCCAAAAGCGCGCACGGCTCGGTCCGGCTGCCGCGTTACAGCTCCTCGACCAGACAGATCACCGAGGCCATGCTCGCGCTCTACGACCGCATCGCCGACCCGGCGCTGTTCATCCGGCGCGTCACGATCGGCGCCGGCGAGATCAGGGACGAGAGCTGTGTCGGGCGCGAGGACGAAGGGCAGATGGATCTCTTTGCGCAGATGGAAGACACGGCGGAAGAGCGCGCCGCGGAAAAAGCGGCGCTTGCGGACGAGCGCAAGCGCCAGCAGGTGATGCTGGATATCAAGAAAAAATACGGCAAGAACGCCATTTTGAAGGGCACCAATCTGGAAAAGGGCGCCACGGCGAGAGAGCGCAACCGCCAGATCGGCGGCCACAAAGCGTAAGGAGGCGGGAGCATTGGGCAAATACGACGACATCCTTCACCTTTCCCGCCCCGTCTCACGCACGCATCCGCCCATGCCCCGCGCCGAGCGCGCGGCCCAGTTTTCCTCCTTCGCCGCGCTCACCGGCTATGAGGAGATCGTGGCGGAGAGCGCCCGTCTGACCGATGCGCGCGTGGAGCTGGGGCACGACGCGCTCGAGGCGCTGGACGAGAGGCTGCGCGCGATCGCCGCGGCGATCGCGGACGAGCCGGAGGCGGAGATCCGCTTTTTTGTTCCGGACGAAAAAAAGGCGGGCGGCCGCTATGAGACCGTCCGCGGCCGCGTGAAGAAGATCGACGAATACGCCGCGGCGCTTTTTCTCACGAGCGGGAAAAAGATCCCCCTCGCCGACATCGTCTCGATCGAGAGGATGTAAGCATAGTGTGTAGGGGTAACACAATGAAAAAAGACAAAATAATAGTTAGACGATCTTCCACTCCCGTAATTATAGGATGTATAATTACATTTTGTCCTGGACTTTTCTTTGTGCATATTGCAATTTCGCATCGTATATGGACTGTTCTGTTTTTCTCGATATGGTTTTTTCTTGTAGCATCCATCCTTTTGACTGACTATTTCTGTTGGAAAATTGTTTTTTCTGAAGATAGTATTCAAAGAAAAGGCATTCTCCAAAAAAGCAATTATTCGTATTCAGAAATCCAAGTAATAAAAGAATACAAGCATTTAATTTCACGCGGAAATCAAAAAGAAATCGTTATTGTTTTCTATAATGGAGATAAAATATCCATCTTAAGTGGCTACAAAAACTATACAGAAGCACGGAAAATTCTACTCAGACATGCGTCATTTTTTCATCCTGAGACGAGTGTGTCCTGAAGCATGGTGGGACAAGGGACGATTCTCTGTCCCACCGATAGAAAGGATGACAAAAGAATGAACAACAAGTCAAGGAGAATGATAAAGTGAGAAGAAAGAATCCCTCTTCCGCACATTATTTCTTCGTAAACGACCCTGTCTCCATTTCCCATTATTTGTTACTAATGGTTCTGATCATTCTGCTTGTATTATTCTCGGTTCTTTTACCTGACAGAAAGATAGGCGGGCCAGGATATGAGTTTATATTTTGGATCTTTATCCTTCTCGTATTATTTTTGGTTCTGGGATTGCTTCTCATGTTGTCAATCTTCCGAGCAGATGAAAAAGGTATTACGGTTTACTCTGTTTTTTCGAAGAAAAAAACAATCCTTTGGGAAAACATTTGCTGCTGCGGTTTTTTCTATCACTACACGTACATCGGCAGAAAGAAAAAATTTTTCTATTTCAGCACAAAACCGTTGAGCGGAGATTGCAGTTATCTTGCTTTGACACGTATGGCCCGACTGACAGATACTTTTCTCTACGTGTCGGAGCAGCGGAACGTTGAAGAAGTGATAAGCCAACTGTATCCGAAGTTTAATCGATACAGAAAGCCCAACTGAGGGACAGAAGACGATTAATAGGACAGAGGCCGCTTCTTTGTCCCACCTATAGAAAGGGCGATATGCCGGAATGAACAACAAGTCAACAGCATCATTCCCGTGACCCGCGGAAAACTGAACAAAGGCAAAAAAGAACCGGTCGGCGACCGGTTCTTTTTCATTCTTCACTTTTCCGCTTTCTTCCTGCCGCTGTTCTTGAACAGGCCGCCGATGAAAAGCACGAGGGCCAGGAAGATCAGATAGCCGAAGATCTGCTTATAGCCCTTGCCGACCCAGCAGCAATAGCACATGAGCAAACAGCACAAAATGCCCAGCGCGGGCAGGACGAAGCGCTTGAAGAAGCCGAAGTCCCTGCACTTGAACATGATCGCGGCAAACATCGGGATATACATCGCGTACAGGTTGATGACCGAGATCTCGTCCGGCTCCCAGCCGATCCACTCGCTGGCGTGCAGGCCGCCCATGAAGTCGGGGCCGTACATCCACAGCACGGCGGTCCAGGCGTACCAGAAGCCGCCCAGCATCATGCCGACGATGCCCGATTTGATGACAAAGTTGTTCTGCTCGTCGACCTTGCCGTAGAACTCCGGCCGCGGGCCGAGCTTGCGTGCCGAAAGCGAATACATGCCGCGGCAGGAGCCCATGATCAGCCCGTTCATAACGCCCAGACAGCCGACCGTGATGAAGGCGTAGACGATCGTGCCGATGACGTTGCCGAAGATGTTGGAGAAGGCGATGCGCGGCAGCGCCTCGCCGAGGGGCCAGGTGCCGATGATCGTGCCGACGTCGCCGATGGAGCTCATCGCGAAGATGTACAGGCAGTAGAGCACGGTGCAGAAGAGCGAGCCGAGGATCAGCGCGATGGGCAGATTGCGCTTGGCGTCCTTGAGCTCGGCGTTGATCGTCGTGGCGATGATCCAGCCCTCATAGGCGAAGGCGAAGGAGGCCACGCCCGAGAGCACGCCCGAAAAGGCGCTCTTGCCCGCGGTGGCGGCGGCGTACTCGGCGCTGTTGACATAGTCGAGCACGCGCGCGGTGGCGCCCGAGCTCAGACCGACGATGATGCCGACCACGGCCATGAGCAGCAGCGGGACGAGCTTGATGACCGTCATGCTGACCTGCAGCTTGCCGGCGAGCTTGGGGCTGATCATGTTGACGCCGTAGCCCAGCATCAGAAAGCCCGCGCCGAGGCCCAGCGCCTGGGAGCTGACGGTGCCGTTTGCGAAGTCCATCGCCGGCATGCCGCAGAGCTCGCAGAAGAACACGGCCGAGAAAAAGGCCAGGATCGCCGCGAGACAGGGATAGTAGATCGTGGTCATGAACCAGCCGACGTAATAGGCGTAGTTCTCGCCCAGCGCGATCTCGGCGTAGTCGACGACGCCGTTGACCTTTTCGAACTTCGAACCCAGCTCGGCGAAAACGAGCGAGCAGATGATGCAGATCAGGCCGACCAGCGCGACGACCAGCACGCCCTGCAGCATGTTGCCGCTCGTGAGCGCGAGGACCTTGCCGCCCTTGATGAACACGCCGGAGCCGATGACGATGCCGATGACCATCGAGATCGCGGTCGGCAGACCGTAGCGCTTTTCCATCGTGTTATTGCTCAATTGAATTCCTTCCTCTCTTTTTGGAAAATAATTGGGAACAAAGCATAGCATAGCAGATTATCCCATGAAGTCAATAAAAAAACGCGCGGAGAGCAAAAGAAGCTCTCCGCGCGTTTTTTGTCGTTCTTTATCCGGCAAAGCAGAGCGTGACCTTGAACAGGTCGCCGTCCACCGTGACCGCAAGGCTGCCGCCCTGCAGCTCGGCCAGGCTGCGCGCGATCGAAAGGCCCAGACCGCTGCCCTCGGACGAGCGCGAAGCGTCGCCGCGCACGAAGCGCTCCGTCAGCTCTTCGGGGCTCTGTACGATCTCGCTGCGCGAGGTGTTGCGGAAGATCACCGCCGGGCCGCTCTCGCCCTCGGTCAGCTCGAGATAGACCCGCGTGCCGGGCAGGGCGTATTTGAGGATGTTGTTCATGAGGTTGTCGAAGATACGCTGGGTGTGCCGCGCGTCGGCGCGCGCCATGACTTCTTTTTCCGGCTTGCGGAGAACGAGCTCCAGTCCCCTCTCCGCCAGCTTCTCGCCGTACTCCCCCGCCGCCTGTTCGAGCATCACGCTCAAGGAGCAGTTCTCGATCGTCACGCCCAGCGCGCCGGAGGAGGCCTTGGAGGCCTCGACGAGGTCGTCCGTCAGCTTTTTGAGCCGCGCGCTCTGCCGCTGCAGCACCTCGATATATTCTTTGGCTTTTTCGTTGTCGATCTCCTCCTTGGAGAGCAGATCGACGTAGCTGACGATCGAGGTCAGCGGCGTCTTGATGTCGTGCGAGACGTTGGTGATCAGCTCGGTTTTCATGCGCTCGCTGCGCAGCCGCTCCTCCACCGCGCGGGAAATGCCAGACTGGATGGCGTTGAGATCGTCCGCGTGGCGGCGGAACTCGCCGAAGAGATACTTCGTGTCGATGCGGTAGGCTGTGTTGCCCTTTGCGATCTCACTTGCCCCCATCCGCAGCTTCCGTGCGCTGATGAGCGCCCACAGCGCAAGGGGGAAGAAGAGGAAGAGATTGATCAGCAGGCCCGCCGGCCCCGATCTGCGCGGACTTGCCGCAAACACCAGTAAGCCGATGAACTCCGCGCCGCAGAGGATCAGCAGCCCGCGCCAGACGAGCGGGATACCGGTGAGGATCATTTTCAGCCAGCCCCACAGGGCTTTTGCGGCGCGCCAAATCAGGCGCAGCAGCTTATACAGGATCGTGCCGCGGATGAGCGTCTTTTGCTTGACACGCACGGCAAGGCTCATGCACCACAGCAGGAAGAGCAGCGTGCCGAGCACGAACATGACCGCGGCGACGCCGAGATGAAACGCGACGCTGTGCGACAGAGACAGATAATCGACGCTGTCGACGAACACAAACAGGACGCCTATGCCTGCGAAGGCGACCAGAGCCGTGAACAGATCAAAGGGGATCTTTTCTACGAAGGAGGCCCTGATCTCGTCGGTGTCTCTGCGGTGTCCGGCCGCGCGCAGCAGGAAGATGAAGATCAGCAGAGCGAGCAGAGCGCTTGCTCCCGCTGTGAGCGCCAGCATCCGACTGTTGGCTGCGGCGAAGTCGAGGCTGCGCATCTGAAACCGTGCGCCGTCTTCTTCCGTCATGTCGCGCAGCAGGTAGCAGACCACCGTATAGTTTACGACCCGGCCCCGCGGTTCGTCATAGATATCGCCCGGGACCGCCGGGCGCGGCGTCGGCGTGACCTCGGCAGACGGCAGCGGCTTCTCAAACTGCGCGGGCTGCGAGACTCCCGAGGGCTCCTCGGCCTGCGTGTCTGTTTGCGCCGTCTCCCCGTCGGTTTGGGCCGGGACAGGCTGTGCCGTATCCGCTTCCTCGCCCCAGAGCGTCCCGTAGGCGTGCTCGCTGAACGAATACCAGAAGCCGCAGCTGTGCACGGAAGAGCCGAGCGTCGCTTCGCCCTCGTAGTTTGACAGGCGCAGAACGCCGTTCACGTCAAAGACTTCATAGCGAAAATTCCCGTAAGAGGGAAGCTCCGTCGACTCTTCCGCTCCGTTCACGGGGTCAAGCCACGCGATCCTCTGCCCCTCGTCCGCGCAGAGCGACTGTGCCAAACGCTCTCTCGCCGTATCGGTCCCGCGGCCGTAATAGTCCGCGGTATAGAGCAGCCCGACGGCCAGCGCGCTTGAGGCAAAGCTCAGGCACAGCGCGCAGAAGAGGATGACCGCAAGCGTTTTGGCAAAGAGACTGCCTTTGAGTCTGTTCATGTCCCGCTCCTTTCAAACTTATAGCCCCGGCCCCACACGGCCTTGATCCAGCGCGGCTCGGCCGGGTTGAGCTCCAGCTTTTCCCTGATGTGGCGGATATGGACCGATACGGTGTTCTCCGCGCCGTAGGGCTCGCCGTTCCAGACGCGGCGGTAGAGCTCGCGCGGGGAAAAGACCTCGCCCGCATGGCGCATCAGAAAGCGCAGGATCTCGTATTCCGTCGGCGTGAGGGCGACCGTCTCTCCGTCGCGCCGGACCTCCTTTGCCTTCTCGTCGAGACTGACCGCGCCGATCGTGAGAACGCCGTCGTCCTCCTTCCCGCCGCCGAGCTGCATGTAGCGCCGCAGCTGCGATCTTACGCGGGCGCAGAGCTCGACCGGGTTGAAGGGCTTGGTGACGTAGTCGTCCGCCCCGACGTTGAGCCCGAGCACCTTGTCGGTGTCCTCGCTCTTGGCCGTGAGCAGGATGACCGGGACGTTGCTCTCCTCGCGCAGCTTCGCCGTGGCGGCGATGCCGTCGAGCGCGGGCATCATCACGTCCATGAGCACCAGATGGATCTTCTCGCGCCGCAGCACGTCCAGCGCCTCGCGCCCGTCATAGGCGGCGAAGGTCGTATAGCCCTCGGCCTCGAGATAGATCTTCAGCGCGGAGACGATGTCCTTCTCGTCGTCGCAGATCAGAATGTTGTACAAGTCCCTCACCTCTCGCCGTCATTGTACGATAAATAAGTTTAAGTTCCAAGTAGGGAACGGATTAAGATTTTCTTAATACGAAAACACCTCCGGGAAAGTCCCGGAGGTGTTTGAGGCTGAATGCGGAGGCTCTCAGGCCTTGACGCTGCCGTCGGCGTTGAACAGGGGCAGCGGGGCGAGGACGATGATGTCGTCGCGCTTGATCGCGTCGCCCTCGGCCAGGACGGCCATGCGGCCCGCGACGATGCCGCCCGCGGCGGTGACCAGCTCTTCCATCGCGCGCAGGCTCTCGCCGGTGGAGATCACGTCGTCGAGGATCAGCATGCGCTTGCCGCGGATCTGCTCGGCGTCGGCGCTGTCGATGATCAGGCGCTGCACGGCCTCGGTGGTGATGGACTTGACGTTCACCTCGAACACGCCGGACATATAGGCCTTGGCGACCTTGCGGGCGAGGAAGTATTTCTCCGCGCCGCTCTGGCGCGCCATCTCGTAGAGCAGGGGGATGGCCTTGGCCTCGGGCGCGATGAGGTAATCATATTCCGGCGCGAGCTTCAAAAGCTGCTCGGCACAGTGCACCGTCAGCTCGACGTCGCCGAACATGACGAAGGCGCCGATGTACAGATCGTCGGTGACCCTGCAGATGGGAAGATCCCGCTTGAGGCCGGCGATGTCGATTTCATAGGTCATTGTTTGTTCCTCCCGAAAAGAGTGTAATGTTCAAAACATGATATATTTTACCTGAACGGTCGGAAAAATCAAGAGGGAAATCAAAAAAGGAAGAGGCCGGAGACCTCTTCCCTTTTCTCTTATGCCTTCACGATCACCGAAATGCCGTTGGGGATGAAGCAGAGGCTCCGCTTCCCCATCGCGCGCGCCATCTCCAGCGCGTCGTCGAGCGTGGGGGCGTAGCGCATCTTCATCTCCTCGACCATGGTTTTCAGCTCCGGCCGCGTGACGAAGACGACCGTGTGGTGCATCAGGATGCGCGCGAGGATCTGGCTCTCCCACTGGTCTGCCGCGGTCCTGTCCTGCGGCGTGGCCATCTGCTCGGCGTACAGCGCGGCGGGGCTTTCGCAGTCGCGCAGCGAGCGGTAGAAGCCCTCGCCGCCGTGGCCGTCCGCGCATTCGGCGCACAGGACGATCACGCCGCCCTCGACGCAGGTAGCCTCCGCGGCCGTCATGCTCTTGACGCACTGATAGAGGTTCTGATCCAGCGGCGCGCCGCCGTTGGAGGTCACGACGATCTCGGAGGGTACGGGCGCGACCTTGAAGTAGTCGAGCATATAGTCGCAGCCGCGGCGGTGCGCGGTGCGGAAATTGCCCGCGAAGGCGGCGACGGTCTTTTTCTCCTCGTCGATGACGACGTTGACGATGAAGGCCAGCTTCGCCATCTCCGCCGCGGCGAGCATGTCCTCGTGGATCGGGTTGCCGTCGAGGACGCCCGTGCGGGCGAAGGGGCTGTCGATGAAGCGCGAGCAATGGTTGCCCAGCACCGTCACCTGGTCGGCCACGCCGGGCAGCACGCTCTTGCGTCCGCCGGAGAAGCCCGCGAAGAAGTGCGGCTCGATAAAGCCCTCGGCCACCAGCAGATCCGTCTCGACGGCCAGCCGGTCGACCACGCAGGGCGCGCCGGAGGGCAGCGTGCCGATCTCGACGTTGGAGGCGGCGTCGCGGCAGTCGTGCACGACGACGCGGCAGCTCTCCATGATCTCTCGCCCGAGTTTGTCCTCGAGCTCGGCGGCGCTCGTGGGACGGTGGAAGCCCGTGGCGACGAGAAGCGTGATCTCGATGTCGGGGCTGCCCGCGCGCAGCTCCTCGAGCATGGGAGGCAGGATATCGCGGCTCGGCACAGGACGGGTGTGATCGGAAACAATGACGACGCAGCTTTTCTTTCCCCTCGCCAGCTCGCACAGGCGGGGCGAGTCGATGGGGTCCGCCATTGCCTCGCGCACGATCTCGGCGCCGCTGCGCGCGGCCTTGAGCTCGCCGATGCGGGAAGCGAGCACGGGGGCGCCTCGTTCGTCACACTCGATGAAGCTCTTTCCGTAAGGGATGCGGATCATCTTACACCTTCGCTTTCAGCTGCGCGATCATCGCGTCGCAGACCTCGTCCATGTCGCCCACGATGCCGTAGGTGCAGTAGCCGAAGATCGCGGCCTCCGGGTCGCGGTTGACGGCGACGATCACGTCGGAGTCGGTGATGCCGGTGACGTGGTTGACCGCGCCGGATACGCCGAAGGCAAGGTAGATCCTGGGCTTGACGACGACGCCGGACTGGCCGATGACCAGCTTATAGGGCAGTATCCCGCGGTCGAACACCGGGCGGGTGCAGCCCAGCTTGCCGCCCAGCAGCGCGGCCAGCTCGCGGTAGCGCCCCAGGGTGTCCGCGCCCTTGAGACCGTTGCCGACGCAGACGATGTATTCCGCGTCCGCGATGTTCAGGCTCTCGTCCGCCTCGTCGGGCAGGAAGTCGAGCACCTCTGTGCGGATCTTCTCCTCGGGGAAGTCAAAGCGCTCGTCGATCACCTCGCAGGGCCGCGCGCCGGCGGGCAGGTATTTGAATGTGCCGGGGCGGATCGTGCCGACCTGCGGGCGCATGACGGGAACGGTGATCACGGCCATCATCTTGCCGCCGACGGCAGGCTCGATGAACTCGATGTCGCCCGTCTTCGGATCGTAGACGAGCTGCGTCGCGTCGGAGGTGCAGCCGGTGGGCAGACGGCAGGCGAAGCGCGGCGCAAAGTCGCGCCCGTCGATGGTGCCGCCGACAAGCACCGCCGAGGGCCTGTACTTGCGGCAGAGCTGCGTGAACAGCTCGGTATAGGCGTCGACGGAGAAGCGCTCGAGCCCCGTGCCGCTGACGCGGATGAGCTTTTCGACGCCGCAGGCAAGGATCCTTTCGATCTCGCTGCGGTGCAGCTCGCCCACGACGACGGCGCAGAGCGTCTCGCCCGCCGCGTCGCAGAGCTTTCTCGCCTCGCAGCAGAGCTCGAGCGAGACGGGCAGGATCTTCCCGCCGCTGTGCTCAATATAGACCCACATGTCCTTGTATTCGTATTTGTTCATGCCTGACACCCCCTTACAGCTTGTCCGCCAGCCGTGCGAGCAGGGCTTCCACGTCCTTCGCGGCGCTGCCCTCGCGGATCATTTCGCCGCCGGGGCCCTTTTCGGGCGGATAGGTGCGCGGCACCTTCGTCGGCGAGCCGGGATCGCCGATCTGCGCGCGGTCGAGCCCGGGGATCGTGTCGGATGTGAACATTTCGATCGCCGCCGTGCGCGAGGCCTTCCAGCTTTTCAGATTGGGGATGCGCGGGCGGTAGTTTGTCTTTTCCACCGTCATCAGGCAGGGTAGGAGCGCCCGCGCGGTCTCGACGCCGAGCGCGAGCTCGCGCTCGGCGGTGACGGTCCGTTTGTCTTCATCGACCTCCAGTACCGTGCAGACCGAGCTCAGCTGGCTCGCGTCGAAGCGCTCGGCCAGCTGGCTGGCCATCTGGCCGGTCGCGCCGTCGAGCGACTCCTTGCCGCAGAAGATCAGATCGAAGCTGCCCAGCAGCTTCGCCGCCGTGACGATCACGTAGCTCGTGGCCAGCGTGTCGGCGTTGGCGAAGGCGCGGTCGGAGAGCAGCACCGCCCGGTCGGCCCCGGCGGCGAGACACTCGCGCAGCGCCTCGGCGGCCTGATCGGGGCCCATCGTGATCACGGTCACGCTGCCGCCGTACTTTTCCTTTGTCCGCACGGCCGCCTCCAAGGCGTTGGCGTCCAGCGGGTTGAGGATCGCGGGCACGCCCGCGCGGATCAGGCTGCCGGTCACGGGGTCGATCTTGACGAGGTTGACGTCCGGCACCTGCTTGACGCACACAAGGATGTTAAGCATGCTCGACACCTCCTTCCGCGTCGTGGCAGACCTTGCCGGGATTGAGGATCCCCTTCGGGTCAAAGACCTGCTTGATCGCGCCCATGAGGCCGTAGGCCGTCTCGCCCACGGACTCGCGCAGATACTCCTTCTTCGCGTGGCCGATCGAGTGCTCGCCGGAGACCTGGCCCTCGAACTCGGTGCACTTGGCGTAGCAGGCGTCCATCAGCTTCTTCACGCGGCGCTTGAATTCGGCCTCCTCCAGGTCGTTGGAGCAGCAGTAGATATGCAGGTTGCCGTCGCCCGCGTGGCCGAAGGAGCGCACGTACACGCCCTGGCGCTCGGCCTCGTCGTGCGTGTAGACGAGGAATTCCGCGATGCGGTCGACCGGGACGACGACGTCCATCTCGTCGAGCAGCTTCGTCTCGGCCTCGATGACCGTGAGAAAGGCGCTGCGCGCGGCCCAGACGTCTTTTTTCAGCCCGTCCGTCCAAACGACCAGCGTGTCGTAGGCCCCCGTCTTTTCGGCCACCTCGCCGAGCCGGTCCATCTTGGCGGTGAGCTCGGCCTCGCTGTCGCCGATGAGCGTCACGAGGATATAGGCCCCGGCCTCGCGGCCGTTGACCACCGTGGGGAACACGGCGTTGCCGGTGAAGGCGGCGGAGGAATCGACGATGTCGCGCTCCATGAACTCGATCGACTGGGGATCGAGGTTGGCCAGCTTGATGGCCGGCACCGAGGCGATCGCCGTGGCGATGTCCCGGAAGGGCAGGATCAGGCTGACGTCCATGCGCGGCTTGGGCACGAGCTTCAGCGTCAGCTCGGTGATGACGCCGAGCGTGCCCTCCGAGCCGATCATCAGGTGCAGCAGGCTGTAACCGGAGCTGGTCTTGCACACGGTCTTGCCCAGCTTCATGATCTGCCCGTCCGGCAGCACGACCGTCATCGCGAGAACGTAATCGCGCGTGACGCCGTACTTCACGGCCCGCATGCCGCCCGCGTTCGTCGAGACGTTGCCGCCGACGGTGGCGGTCTTTTCGCCCGGATCGGGCGGATACATCAGCCCGTGGGCCAGCGCGTCGGCCGCGAGGTCGCAGAGCCTGACGCCCGGCTGGGTGTGGACGACAAGGTTGTTCATGTCGTAGGACAGGATCTTGTTCATCCGCATCGTACTGAGCACGACGCCGCCCGCGATCGGCACGCAGCCGCCGACGAGCCCCGTTCCCGCGCCGCGCACCGTGACGGGGACGTTCTCCTCATGGCAGAGCTTTAAGATCGCGGAGACCTCTTCGGTGCTCTCGACAAGGCAGACCGCCTCGGGCAGAAAGCGCCCGTAGATCGGCATCTCGTCGTGGGAATACTCCTCCCGCACCGTCTCGCCGAACTGGAAGCGGCCGTCGCCGACGATGGCGCGCAGCTTCTCGGCCGCGGCCGGGGAGAGCTTGCTGTATGAGACCATGGAACCCCTCCTTATTTGAAATGAGCGTATCTCGTTGGATGTATAAAGTATATCATCCGCGCGCGGGCGCGCGCAAGTTGCAAAGCGTTCAAATTCGCAAAAACAACAAGCTGCGGACCCGATGATCCGCAGCCTGTTGTTCGGCGCCGTCACGCTTTGAGAGAGAACTCGCGCAGACCGGCCTTGTCCAGCGTCCTCACGCCGCAGAGCAGCAGGATCTGCCCGACGGTGTTCACGCCCTGTTCGATCCAGTTCATGGCGGCGCTCCCGTCTTTTTTGGCGGCGAGATAGCCCATTCCCATGTAGCAGAAGAAGCAGAGGATGAACACGACGATCAGCGCTTTTTTCTTCATTTTCGCGGCCACGATGCTCAGCCCCGCGCACATACCGCCGAGCCCCAGCACCATCATGCCGATGAAGCCGCCGGTCAGCGGGGCCATCAGCGCCGCTTTTCTGCGCAGCGCGAGCATCAGCACGATCGACAGTCCCGTCAGCAGCAGGCCGGAGGACTGCAGCGGCAGAAAAATGTCGTTGAGCAGCGGGAAAGCGCCGACGCGCAGGGCGATCAGCAGCTTGTACAGCGCCTTGAGAAAGCCTGCGAGAAACGCCGCGCAGCAGCCGACGCCGAGGCAGGCGGACGTGCCCTTCGACATCTTGTTGTACAGCCCGCGCATCAGCAGCACGGCGCTGATCCCGAAGAGGATGACCGGGACGAAATCAGCCAGCGCCATCGGGACGGTGAAAACATATCCTTCCACAGGCGCCTCCTTTTAACCTTTGCCCTTTTCCTTGGCGCGCTTGTCGTTGATGATCTTCATCTCGGCGGCCGTGACCTCGGTGACGCCGTGCTCCTTGGCCCAGGCCACGCAGCCCTTGAGCACCGTGGGCAGGAAGATGCGCGGGACGTTGAGGAGCATCTCGAGCGCGTCGTCGGTGAAGTGGACGTCGGGATCGGTGCGGTCGGCCGCGTAGCGGACGGAGGAGAGCGTGGCGTTGCGGATCGGCAGCAGCTCCGGCACGAGGCGCGGCGTGCGCGCGAACCAGAAGTTCTTGCTGTCGCGGTAGCCGTGGCAGATCAGCACGTTGGGCCAGAGCCTGCCTTTGACGCCGTTGATGATGTTGTCATAGAACTTGGGCTTCATCAGCACCTTGTCGATGCGCAGGATGAAGTGCGCGCCGTACTGGCTGGTGATGCCGTTGAAGTTTTTGTAGGGGGGCGGATAGCAGCCGTCGACGAGCTGGCGGCCGATGTCCTCGTCGGCGTTCTCCAGCTCGCTGACCCAGGTGCACTCGAAGACCTGATAGGCCTCGGCGACCACCTTCGGGCGCGGCGTGGAGGGGTCGGCCTCGATGCACAGGCCGTCCTCGAGCGTAAAGCCGAAGTTCTTCATCTTCTCGGCGGGGGTATCGCCGGGCCAGCCCTGCGCCACGATCTTTTTGTGATAGCCGCGGCCCTCGGGCATGAAGTTGATGGCGACCTGTTTTCTGCCCGCCAGCAAATGCTGGGCGGTGTTGGAGGAGTTGCGCGCCTCCAGGATCATGGCGTAATAGCCCTTGCCCGCGATGTAGTACGGGAAGCACAGGGAGTAGGAGCCCACAGAGGTGCTGCCGTCCTCGGCGAGGGTCGAGAGCATGACGGTGGGCATGGGGATATAGGAGCTGGTCTGGTAGAAGTTGTCGACGATGCGGAGGTCTTTGAAGCGGCTCATGTCATTGTGTTCCTTTCTTGTCGATATATATCAGTTTTCTTTTTGCTTTGCGTAGATCAGGAAGAAGAGGGCCATAAACACCTCTCCGAACATGCTGATGAAGAAGATCAGGTCCGTATTGCCCGTGGCGGGACCGAGCGCGGAGAAGGCGAACATCAGAAAGCCGGCGAGGAAGAGCGCCGGGGTCTTCTGCTTGATCCAGACGACGACGCCCGCGATCATCAGCGGGATGACCGTGCCGAAGCTCAGGACCCTGCTGACGGCGTCAGCCCAGCCGGGCGTGCCCGCGCCGGACTTGCAGCGCACGACCTCGGCCATGGTCTCGACGCTCAGCTCCGTGGCGAAGCCCTCGGCGACGCCGAGCGCGATCAGGACGCCGGTAAAGATCCAGACGATCGTCTTCCAGGTCTTGTTGAAGTTCAGCGCGTAGGCGCAGATCGCAAACAGCAGCGGGATCAGCGCGCCGTGGAACACGAAGCGCATGCGGCTGAGGGCCATGAACAGCGCTCCCCCGCCCAGCCTTGAGCCGAGCGCGATGATCAGCGCGTCGTAGAAAAGCCCGAAGCATACCAGCGCCGTCAGACAGTGCAGGGGCTTGCCCCTGCCGCTCCCCTTCAGAGCCAGGAGCATGATCAGCAGTTCGATCGCGGCGATTACCCAGATCGCAATGGGACAGATGCCGATAAGGAATTCTCTCAAAAGCCACTCCTCCTTGACGGTTTCGATCGTGTTTCCGGGTCCGGAAAAGGCCGTTTCCTATATGGAATATTATAGTGCCCACGCCGGAGATTGTCAACCGCGCGAGGGGCTTTACAGCGAGGGGCGGCCTTTGTTATAATGAGAAAAAAGACGGGAGGAACAGCTATGAAAACGATCCCCCTCGGCTCGACCGGGCTTTTCGTCACCAAGACGGCGATGGGCTGTCTGCCGCTGCAGCGCTGCGAGAAGGACTACGCCGTGCGTCTGCTGCAGGCGGCGTACGACGGCGGCATCCGCTATTTCGACACGGCCAACTCCTACACCGACAGCGAGGAGAAGATCGGCCTCGCGCTCGCGGACGTGCGCGGCCAGATCGTGCTCTCGACCAAGAGTCAGGCGCGCGACAAGGCGGGCGTGCTCGCACATATCGAAAACAGTCTGCGCATGCTGCGCACCGATCATATCGACCTCTTCCAGTTCCACAACGTGCCCGCGATGCCCGACCCCGACGATGAGAACGGGGCCTACGCCGGCGCGCTGGAGGCCAAAAGCCGCGGCTGGATCGACCACATCGGCGTGACGACGCACCGCGTCGGCGTGGCCGAGGAGTGCATCGCCTCCGGCCGCTTTGAGACGCTGCAGTTCCCCTTCAGCTATATTTCCAGCGAGCGCGACCTCGCCCTGGCGGACAAATGCAGGGACGCGGGGATGGGCTATATCGCGATGAAGGGTCTCGCGGGCGGGCTGCTGCAGAATGCCCGGGCCTGCCACGCCTTCATGAAGGGCTATGACAACGTCGTGCCGATCTGGGGCATCCAGCGCTTTGAGGAGCTGGAGGAGTGGCTGGCCGTGGCCGAGGAGGATCCGGACCTGGACGACGAGCTGGCCGCGGTCATCCGAAAGGACCGCGCCGAGTTGGCCGGCAGCTTCTGCCGCAGCTGCGGCTACTGCATGCCCTGCCCGGTCGGCATCGAGATCCGCAACTGCGCGCGCATGGACAGACTGCTGCGCCGCTCGCCCTGGAAGCAGTATTTCACGCCGGAGTGGCAGGCGAAGATGAACCGGATCGAGGACTGTCTCGGCTGCCGGCGCTGCGCCTCGCGCTGCCCCTACGGGCTGGACACGCCGAACCTGCTCCGATACATGCTCAAGG
>JAFRDM010000071.1 GCA_017403885.1 Oscillospiraceae bacterium | reverse complement strand
CGCGAGCGAGCGGGCGTACACCGCGATCACGAGCCGCGGCCACTCGCAGCGGCGGCTGGTGAAGCTGCGAAGCTCGCCCTCGACCTCGATCCGCTCCGCCCCCGCGAGCGCGGAGAGCATCGGCGCGCGCAGCGTCAGATTCAGCGTGTCCGACGCGCCGGAGAGGCGGCGCACCTCCAGCGGCAGCGTGTAAAAATCCTGCGATCGCGCCGCGTGCGACCAGACCGGCTCGCCGCGGGGCGTGCCGCGCAGAAAGATTCGGTTGCTGCACCTGTTTTCGTCCATGGTCCTTCCCATCCTTTTATCCTTTTCTCATCACCTCAGTCTATTCCTCCGCGGCACTTGAATATGTCCGCAGCTTGGGATATAATGATGGCAATACCGTCATATCAAGACAAAAAAGGAGAATGATCCATGGACATCAGCAAGATCCTTGAAAGCTGCGACCACACCCTGCTGCGCGTCGACTGCACCGGCGAGGAGATCCGCACGCTCTGCGACCAGGCGATCCGCTTCCGCTGCGCCAGCGTGTGCATCCCGCCCTGCCACGTCGCGGGCGCGAAGCGCTACGTGGGGGACAGGCTCGCGATCTGCACGGTCATCGGCTTCCCCAACGGCTATATGACCACGGCCGCCAAGGCCTTCGAGGCCGCCGACGCCGTGCGCAACGGCGCGGACGAGATCGACATGGTGGTCAACCTCTCGATGGTCAAGGACAGGGCCTGGAACGAGGTGGCGAAGGACATCGCCGCCGTCCGCCGCGCCACGGAGGGCAAGGTGCTGAAGGTCATCATCGAGTGCTGCCTCCTCACCGAGGAGGAGAAGCTGCAGCTTTGCCGCATCGTCTCCGACAGCGGGGCCGACTTTATCAAGACCTCCACGGGCTTCTCCACCGGCGGCGCCACGCGCGAGGACGTCGCGCTCATGCGCGCCAACTGCCCCGAGCGCGTACAGGTCAAGGCCGCGGGCGGCATCTCCTCGCTGCGGGACGCCGAGGATTTTCTCGCCCTCGGCGCGACGCGTCTGGGCACCAGCCGCATCGTCAAGCTCGCCATCGCGCAGGAGCAGGAGCAGCAGGAGCAGCCGGCGCAGGAGCCGGAGCAGAGCTACTGAAAAGGACGCCGCACGGCGACAGGGCTTCCCCGAGGCGGGGAAGCCCTGTCGTTTTTTCCCGCGCGGGCTCCCGCTTCCGCCGGAGCGCGCGCAGCGCCGCGCAGAACGCGCCGCGCCCGGACCCTTCGGTCCGGGCGCGGCGCTTTTCTCCGCAGGCTCTATGTCTCTTCTCTCTCCTCCCCGGCCAGCACCGTCACGGCGTTGTCCGCCACGCTCGCGACGCCGCCCGCGACGAAGATCCCGTCCTCGCCGCCCTCGAAGCGGAAGCGGATCCGCCCCTTCCCCACGGCGCAGAGCATCGGCGCGTGGTTGGCCAGCACGCCGACCGAGCCCTCCGGCGTCGGCAGGCGCAGGTACTCCACGTCCCTTTCCAGCAGCACGCCGCCGGGGGAGACGACCTTCAGATGGATACGGTCCGCCATCAGAGGTACTCCCCGCGCTTGGCGTAGACCTCGTCGATCGTGCCGCAGAGCAGGAAGGCCTGCTCGGGCAGATCGTCCGCGTCGCCGCCGAGGATGGCCTGGAAGCCCTTGATCGTGTCCTCGATGCGGACGTAGCGCCCCTCCATGCCCGTGAAATTCTCGGCCACGTGGAAGGGCTGGGAGAGGAAGCGCTGGATGCGGCGCGCGCGGTTGACGGCGGCGCGGTCCTCGGCGCTGAGCTCGTCCATGCCGAGCACGGCGATGATGTCCTGCAGCTGGCGGTACTTCTCCAGCACGCTCTGCACGGCGCGCGCCGTGTCGTAATGCTCCTTCCCGATCACGGCCGGGTCGAGGATGCGCGAGGTCGAGTCCAGCGGGTCGACGGCCGGGTAGATGCCCAGCTCCGCGATCGAGCGCGAGAGCACCGTCGTCGCGTCCAGATGCGCGAAGGCCGTGGCGGGGGCGGGGTCGGTCAGGTCGTCGGCGGGCACGTAGATGGCCTGCACCGAGGTGACCGAGCCGTTTTTCGTCGAGGTGATGCGCTCCTGCAGCGCGCCCATCTCGGTGGCGAGCGTGGGCTGATAGCCCACGGCGGAGGGCATGCGCCCCAGCAGGGCCGAGACCTCCGAGCCCGCCTGCGTGAAGCGGAAGATATTGTCGATGAACAGCAGCACGTCCTGTCCGCTGCGGTCGCGGAAATCCTCCGCGATCGTCAGGCCCGACAGCGGCACGCGCAGTCTGGCCCCGGGCGGCTCGTTCATCTGGCCGAAGACCAGCGCGGTCTTGTTGATGACGCCGGAGGCGTTCATCTCGTTCCACAGGTCGTTGCCCTCGCGGCTGCGCTCGCCCACGCCGGCGAACACGGAATAGCCGCCGTGCTCATAGGCGATGTTGCGGATCAGCTCCATGATCAGCACGGTCTTGCCCACGCCCGCGCCGCCGAACAGGCCGATCTTGCCGCCCTTGGCGTAGGGGGCCAGCAGGTCGACGACCTTGATGCCGGTCTCCAGCAGCTCGGTGGAGGGCCGCACGTCGGTGAAGGGCGGCGCCTCGCGGTGGATGGGCAGGCGGCGCTCGGCCTCCACGGGGCCCTTGCCGTCGATCGGCTCGCCCACGACGTTGAACATGCGCCCCAGCGTGGCCTCGCCCACGGGCATCGTGATCGACGCGCCCGTGTCGACGGCCTCCATGCCGCGCGAGATGCCGTCGGTGGCGGAGAGCGCGATGCACCTCGCCACGCCGCCGCCCGTCTGCTGTACGGTCTCAAGCACGACGCTGCGGTCCTTCAGGCGGATCTCGACGGCGTTATACAGCTCCGGCAGCTCGTCCGGGGCGAAACGGATATCGACCACGGGGCCGATCACGTTCCTGACTTCACCCTTATGCATGCTTCCCCTCCTTCAAGGCGTTCGCGCCTCCGACGATCTCGGTGATCTCCTTGGTGATGGCGCTCTGCCGCGCGTGATTGAGCTCAAGACTGAGCGTTTCGAGCAGCTGCTCGGTATTGTCGGCGGCGGCGGTCATGGCCGTCATGCGGGCGCTGTGCTCGCCGGTCCTGGCCTCGAGCAGCGTCGCCCAAACAGTGCTGAAGATCGTCAGCTCCGTCAGCTCGTCGATCAGCGCCTTCGCGTCCGGCTCCAGGATCCAGCGCCGCTCCTCCGCCGTTTCCGGCGGCGCGAGGGGCAGCAGGCGCAGCGTCTCCGGCTCCTGCCGCAGGGCGGAATAGTAACGCTCGTACACCAGCACGATCTCGTCCGCCTCGCCGGCGAGATAGATCGCCTTGAGCTTATCGCACAGCGCCGCGGCCTCCTCCCTTGTCGGAGCGTCGGAGAGCGTGTCCACGGTCTCCCTGACGGGCAGGCCCGCGGCCGCGATCAGATCGCGTCCCCAGCGCCCGCACACGAGCAGGGAGAACTCCCGCTCCTCGCGCTCGGCCAGGCCCTCGAGATATTTCAGCAGCGCGGTGTTGTACACGCCGCACAGCCCGCGGTTGCCCACGAGCGCCACGTAGAGCACGCGCCCGGCCTCCCGTCTCCGCAGAAAGGGGTTTTTCCGCGCGGCGGGCTCGGCGGCGGCGCGCGCGAGCATCTCCGCGGCGGCCGCGGCATAGGGGCGGAGGGCGTTCATGGCCTGCTGCGTGCGCTTGAGCTTCGCCGCCGAGACCATCTTCATCGACTTGGTGATCTTGCGCGTGCTCTCGACGCTGCGGATATGCTTTCGTATCGCGCGAACGTTGGCCACGTCTCTCCCCCTCCTTTCCCGCAGACCCGCGGATCATCCGCTCCCCCTTCGGAACGGGGAAGCTGTTTTTTCAAGGCTTCCCCTAAGAAAGGGGAAGCTGTCAGCGAAGCTGACTGATGAGGTGGTAAACCGATATTGCGAAAACCTTCCTCCACCTCATCCGTCACGGCTTCGCCGCGCCGCCTTCCCCCATCGTCAGGGGAAGGCTTCGGGATCCCCGCTCGCCGAAGCGGCGCAGGATGTCTTCACAAACTGCGCTAAAGCGGAGATTGACATCCGCGTTCGAATAACGCAAAACGCTTATCCCGAGCTTGCTCAAGGCCTCGTCGCGTTCGGAATCCCTGGCTTTTCCGCGATCCTCATAATGCTGCGAGCCGTCAAGCTCAATGGCGGTTTTCGTTTCGGGACAGTAAAAATCTACAATGTAGCGGTCGATCACATGCTGTCTTTTTACCGAATATGGGCAGTCTTTGAGAAAGTCGTACCAAAGATGCCTCTCTTCTTTCGTCATATTCCTGCGCAGCGACTGGGAATGAGCGGTCAATGCGCGATTGCTGAACTGCATTTGTGTTGGCCTTTCCCTCCGTCGGCAGGGCTTCCCCTGAGAAGCGGGAAGCAGTTTTTTCAAGGCTTCCCCTAAGAAAGAGGAAGCTGTT
>JAFRDM010000070.1 GCA_017403885.1 Oscillospiraceae bacterium | reverse complement strand
GCTCGCCGCCCACGAGGCGCAGGCCCAGCGAGATCAGCGCGGCGAGCACGCCGACGCTGCACAGCGCGAACACCGCGCCGAGCGCGCGCCCGAGCGGCGTCACCGGCGTGAGATCGCCGTAGCCCACCGTGGTCATCGTGATGAGGGAAAACCACAGCGCGTCGCCGAAGCTGCGGATCGAGGCCGCGGGGCTCCGCCCCTCCGCCGCGAGCAGCAGCAGAAGCAGGGCCAGCCACAGCGCGAGCGCGCCGAGGATCGCCTTGATATGCCGTTTCATGTCGCCGCCCTCTCTTCCTCCGCCCGCAGCAGCTCGGGCAGGGCCAGTACGTTGTTGACGTCGGCCTGCTGATAGTCGACGTACCTGCCGGTGAGCTCGCGCTCGAGCCCGGACACCGCGGGCAGCTCGTCCCAGTCGACGAGACAGACGTGGGTGCGCCCCTCGCTGTTTTTGCCGGCCCGGAAGCCGTCGGGCGCCTCGCCGCGCCGCAGCGCGTCGGCGCGGCTGCGGAATTCCGTCTCGCTCATCGGACGGTAGCCCATCGCGAAGTGGAAGGCGTTCCAGCGCATGTGCTCGGTCTCGCCGAGATTGCGCAGCGTCTCCTCCGGGAGCTCCCAGCCCTTTTCGATCAGAGCGGCGCGGCTGCGGTGCGCCGCGCGCAGGAAGGCGGGCGCGAAGTCCGCCGCGGCGCGGGAGGACGTTTTTGAAAAGTAATCGCAGCCGAGCCACTTCTCCCAGTCGCTCCGGGGCGAGTCGTCGTAGCGCGCGTTGAGCAGGATCGCGCCGCGGTCGGCCTCCTCGGCCGAGAGGAGGGCGCGGGAAAACAGGGCGATCGTCCGCATCGGGCCGCCGACGCGCTCCTGCCAGCGCACGCCCTTCGCTCCGCAGCGCACGACGCGGATCCGCTCCGCGCGGCGGCGTCTGAGACAGAGCGTCAGACTGTCCGACAGCTCGCGGTCGAGCGCCTCGTCGCCGGTGGCGAGGACGATCAGCTTCAGGCTGCCGATCCGCTCCTCGACGTATCGGTAGAACGCCTCGCTGCGCGCGTCCTTTTCGCGGATGTCGATCTCATAGCGGCTGAAAAGCTCCGGGCATTCCGCCCGCAGGCGGCCGCCCTCGCGGTCGAAGTCGGGCGTGAAGACCGCCGCGCGGAACCTCGCCCCGGCGAACTGGCCGTTCATCGCCAGCTGCCGCAGCGCGGCCTGCCCGTAAGGGCCGAAGCCCGCGATCAGGCAGGAGAAGTCCTCCGTCGCGCGGCCCTTTTCGTCGAAGCCGACGAGCTCCCAGGGCGGGGCCGCGCGCACGAGCGCGCGGGCGGCGAGCATCGCGCGGTCGAACACGTTCACGCTGCCGAAGCCGAAGGCCGTTCCGGAGGCCTGCAGCATCGGGGCGAGGATGTCCTCGGCCCCGGGCAGGGTCACGCGCGTGTTCTCGCTCTTCGCGCCGCGCGCCTCCAGCGCGCCGCGCAGGCGCAGCGCGAAGGCGAGGTTGCGCTCGTCGGCCTCGTCGAGCGCGTACACGCTGAGCTTCCGTCCCTCCGGGCGCAGGCGGCGGAGCGTTTTTTCGCTCAGAAGCTCCGGCCCGGCCAGCACCGCCATGCCCGCCTCGTTGAGCTGCCGCGTCAGCTCGGCGCTCACGCTCTCGGCGGCGAGGACCACCGCGCCGCCTGCGGCGAGACATTCCCGTCCCAGGGCGACGCTCTCGTCGCTGACGCCGTAGATCAGCGTCAGATCGCCGCGGCGCGAGAGGAAGTCGCGCGCGCCGCGCAGCAGCTCTCCCCCCAGGGCGTTCATCACCGCGCTGGCCGTCGTGTAGAAGGCCAGCAGGTGCAGCAGCCAGAAGCCCAGCAGCCCCGCGCGCGTGGACACGAGCCGCGACGAGGCGATCGCGCCGAGCTCGTTCACGCCGACGAACATGCGCAGCACCATCACCGGCGCGCGCAGCACCGTCAGCGGGAGGTCGCGCGTCTGAGCGTACAGGCCGGCCCCGTAGTAGACCAGCCCGCCGAGCACCGCGATCACCATGCAGCGGAGCATGAGCTTTGCCGAAAACGGGGGCTTGAGTGCAAGATTGAGGATCATCGCCAGCAGCAGAGCCGCCGAGAGGATCACCGCGCCGATCGTGACCATGGCTTTCTCCTTCGTAAAAATGAAACCTGTGCGCAAGGAAACACCGCAATTGTTTTGCTGCGCAGCGCCGTATCTGTTTTGCTGCGCAGCGCCGAATCTGCTTTGTTGCCGAGTACCGTATTGCGCTGTTGCTGAGTAGCGTATTTGCTTTCTTGCCGAATACCGTATTGCCTTCCTGCCGAATACCGTATTTATTTTGTTGCCGAATACTGTATTTGCTTTGTTGTGAAACGCCGTATTTGTTTTTTGTTTTATTGTTATTGATAATATTATAAAATCCCCTTCGCGCGATTGCAACCGCTTTCTGCACCGCCCAAAGGCTTCCCCTAAGAAAGGGGAATTGCGCCCCGCCGCCGCCGGGGGCGGAAAAAGGCGGGGCGCAATTCCCCGGCGGCCCGCCCCAATGGCTTCCCCTTGAGGGGAAGCTGTCGGCGAGGAACGAGCCGACTGATGAGGTGG
>JAFRDM010000069.1 GCA_017403885.1 Oscillospiraceae bacterium | reverse complement strand
GGCGCTGGAGCTGTTCAAGCCCTTCGTCATCGAGAGCCTGGTGAACCAGGGCATCGCCGTGAACGTCAAGACCGCCACGCGCCAGCTGGAGCGCCTCAGCCCCGAGGTCTGGGACGTGCTGGAGAGCGTGATCAAGGATCATCCCGTCATGCTGAACCGCGCGCCCACGCTGCACCGTCTGGGCATCCAGGCCTTTGAGCCCGTGCTGGTCGAGGGCCGCGCCCTCCGCCTGCACCCGCTGAACTGCACGGCCTTCAACGCCGACTTCGACGGCGACCAGATGGCCATCCACGTGCCGCTCTCCGCCGAGGCCCAGGCCGAGGCGAGGATCCTGATGCTCTCGGCGAACAACCTGCTCCGCCCGCAGGACGGCCATCCCGTCACGGTCCCGACGCAGGACATGATCCTCGGCTCCTATTACCTGACGATGATCCGCATCGGCAGCGCCGAAAAGGGCGCCGAGCGCCTGCTCGTCACCGACCCGGGCGACACCGGCTTCGAGGCCGGCACCGTCGTCGACGGCGACGAGATCTACGCCGCGAACTCCAAGGCCGCGATAGAGCATACGAAGCCCTGCGCTTACCGCTCGCTGCTGTGCTACCGCGACTCCAACGAGGCCATCATGGCCTACAACGAGGGCAGCGTCGGCCTGCACGCGCCGATCCGCCTGCGTGTCACCAAGACCATCGACGGCGTTGAGGTCAAGCGTGTGATCGACACCACCGTGGGCCGCATCATCTTCAACGAGCCGATCCCGCAGGATCTCGGCTACGTCGACCGCAGCGACCCCGAGCACGCCTTCGACCACGAGATCAGCTTCCAGGTCGGCAAAAAGCAGCTGGGCAACATCATCGACCGCTGCATCCAGAAGTACGGCTTCACGATCTCCGCCGAGGTGCTCGACAGCATCAAGGCGCTGGGCTACCGCTACTCGACCAGGGCCGCCATCACGATCTCCGTCGCGGACATGACCGTGCCGAACACGAAGGACGAGATGATCCGGGCCACCGAGCAGGAGGTCGTCAACATCGAGCGCCAGTACAAGCGCGGCTTCATCACCGACGACGAGCGCTACCGTCTGGTCGTCTCCGAATGGGAAAAGACCACCAAGAAGGTCACCGACGCGCTGTCGAACTGCCTCGACGAGTTCAACCCCATTTATATGATGGCGAACTCCGGCGCCCGCGGCTCGATGAACCAGATCCGTCAGCTTGCCGGTATGCGCGGCCTGATGGCCAACACCACCGGCAAGACCATCGAGATCCCGATCAAGTCCAACTTCCGCGAGGGCCTGTCCGTTCTCGAATACTTCATCTCCACCAGAGGCGCCCGCAAGGGCATGGCGGACACCGCTCTGCGTACCGCCGACTCCGGCTACCTGACCCGCCGCATGGTCGACGTGTGCCAGGAGGTCATCGTCCGCGAGAAGGACTGCGGCACCGCCGACGGCGTATGGGCTTCGGCCGTCTATGACCGCGGCCAGCTGGTCGAGAGCTTCGGCACCGCCATCCACGGCCGCTTCCCGGCCAGCCCCGTCACCGATCCCGAGACCGGCGAGCTCCTCTTCGACACGAACCACATGCTCATGCCCGAGGACGCCGCCGTACTCGAGGCGCACGGCATCCACCGCGTCTTCATCCGCAGCGTGCTCACCTGCGAGGCGCGTCAGGGCGTGTGCGCGAAGTGCTATGGCATCAACCTCGCGGTCGGCCGGCCCGTCAACATGGGCGAGGCGGTCGGCGTCATCGCGGCGCAGTCCATCGGCGAGCCCGGCACGCAGCTTACGATGCGTACCTTCCACACCGGCGGCGTCGCGGGCGACGACATCACCCAGGGCCTTCCCCGTGTAGAGGAGCTTTTCGAGGCGCGCAAGCCCAAGAAGATGGCCATCCTGTCCGAGATCTCCGGCACGGTCGCGATCGAAGAGGCCAAGAAGGGCATCATGTACACCATCACCGTCGCCAACGAGGCCGAGGGCGCCACGGCAGTCTACACCGTGCCGCACTCCGCGGGCATCCTGGTGCACAACGGCGACCACGTCGACCGCGGCCAGGAGCTGACCTCCGGCGCGCTCAACCCGCACGAGGTGCTCCGTATCCGCGGCGTCAACGACGATGAGTTCGGCCGTCAGGGCGTGCGCAGCTATATCACCAACGAGGTCCAGAAGGTCTACCGTCAGCAGGGCGTCGATATCAATGACAAGCACATCGAGGTCATCGTCCGTCAGATGATGCGCAAGGTGAAGGTCGAGGAGGCCGGCAGCACCGATCTGCTCTCCGGCGCAACGATCGACATTTCCGCCTTCAAGGACGCCAACCGTGCGGTCCAGAAGCGCATCGAGGCGGGGGAGGAGGGACTCGCTCCCGCTACCTGCACGCAGCTGCTCATGGGCATCACGAAGGCGTCTCTTGCCACCGACAGCTGGATGTCCGCCGCGTCCTTCCAGGAGACTACCAAGGTCCTCACGGACGCCGCCATCAAGGGCAAGATCGACCGTCTGGCCGGCCTGAAGGAGAACGTCATCATCGGCAAGCTCATCCCCGCCGGCACGGGCCTTTCCGTGTACCGAGACTTCGAGGAGGAGACCGACGAGACCGTCGCCGCCGAGCCTGAGGAGTATGTGGATCTCTCCGCGCTCGTAAACAAGTCCAACGCTCTTTAATCCAAAGCTTTTTCCTCGGCCGAGGGGCGGAAAACGCCCTTCGGCCGAGGCCTTTTTCGCTCCTTTGCCGGAAAAGAAAATTTCATTTTATATCACAAAAATTCTTGACTAAATTTGTGAAATATGCTAAAATCTCCATTCGTGCGGGCCTTATTGCGCCCAAATGGCGGAAACTGCGCCCGACACGATGAAAAAGCGTTGCGTCGCAAGGCTTTTTCAACAAAATATTTGTGGAAAGGAGGAAAACAATGCCGACTTTTAACCAACTGGTAAGAAAAGGCAGAGAGCAGGTCACGTTCAAGTCTACTTCTCCGGCTATGCAGAAGGGTATGAACACCCTGAAGAACAAGGAGACCAACCTCAGCTCCCCTCAGAAGAGAGGCGTCTGCACCGCGGTCCGTACCTCTACGCCCAAGAAGCCGAACTCCGCGCTGCGTAAGATTGCCCGTGTCCGTCTGACCAATGGTTACGAGGTCACCGCATACATCCCCGGTATCGGTCATAACCTGCAGGAGCACTCCGTCGTTATGATCCGCGGCGGACGTGTCAAGGACCTCCCCGGCGTGCGTTACCACATCATCCGCGGCAAGCTGGACGCCCAGGGTGTCAACGGACGTATGCAGGCCCGTTCCCGGTACGGCACGAAGAGACCCAAAGCTGCAAAGAAAAAGTAAAGCTTTCGACGGCAGCAAACTGCCCTGTCGTTTATCCATATAAGGGATGGACCTCGGGGCGCAAACGGGTGCAAAGAAATGCATTCGAGTACCTGTGATTCCATTTTTTAATGAAGGAGGGAAGAACGTGCCCAGAAGAGGGAATGTTCCCAAGAGAGAAATTCTGCCCGATCCGATGTATAACAGCGTTCTGGTGACCAAGCTCATCAACGGCGTTATGCTCGACGGCAAGAAGGGTGTTGCGCAGAAAGTCGTTTACGACGCCTTCGACATCATCAAGGAAAAGACCGGCAAGGAGCCCCTTGATGCCTTTACCGAAGCGATGAACAACATCATGCCCGCACTTGAGGTCAAGGCCCGCCGCGTCGGCGGCGCCACCTATCAGGTGCCTATCGAAGTCAGACCCGCCCGCCGCCAGACCCTGGCCCTTCGCTGGCTGGTCGACTATTCCCGCAAGCGCGGCGAAAAGACCATGAAAGAGCGCCTCGCAGGCGAGATCATGGACGCGTGCAACAACACCGGCGCCTCTGTGAAGAAGCGCGAGGATATGCACAAGAACGCCGAGGCCAACAAGGCTTTCGCGCATTTCCGCTGGTAATTTCCAGAGGAGCAGACCATGCCCAGACAGTATTCGCTTGAAAAAACAAGAAATATCGGCATCATGGCGCACATCGACGCCGGCAAGACCACGACGACGGAACGTATCCTGTTCTATACCGGCGTGAACTACAAGCTCGGTGAGACGCATGAGGGCACCGCCACCATGGACTGGATGGAGGAGGAGCAGGAGCGCGGCATTACGATCACATCTGCCGCCACGACCTGTTTCTGGCGCGACACGCGCATCAACATCATCGACACCCCCGGTCACGTCGACTTCACCGCGGAGGTCGAGCGCTCGCTTCGCGTGCTTGACGGCTGCGTCACGGTCCTGTGCGCCAAGGGCGGCGTCGAGCCCCAGTCCGAGACGGTGTGGAGACAGGCCGACCATTATCACGTCCCCCGGATGATCTACGTCAACAAGATGGACATCACGGGCGCGGACTTCTTCCACGTGCTGGATATGGTCCGCGACAGACTGAAATGCAACGCCGTCCCCATCCAGCTCCCGATCGGGAGCGAGGAGGACTTCGTCGGTATCGTTGATCTCGTGGATATGAATTCGCGTATCTATTACGACGATCTGGGCAAGGATCAGCGTATCGAGCCGATCCCGGACGATATGATGGCTCTTGCGCAGGAATACCGCGACAAGCTGCTAGAGTCGATCTCCGACTTCGACGACGAAGTCATGGAGCTTTATCTCGGCGGCGAAGACGTCCCCGCGGACAAGATCCGCGAGGTCATCCGGAAGGCCACGTGCGACGTGAAGATCGTACCCGTCACCTGCGGCACTTCCTACAAGAACAAGGGCGTACAGAAGCTGCTCGACGCGATCGTGGATTACATGCCCTCGCCGCTGGACATCCCGGCGATCGAAGGCGTCCACCCCAAGACCGACGAGACGGAGACGCGCCGCGCAAGCGACGACGAGCCGTTCTCCGCCCTGGCCTTCAAGATCATGACCGATCCCTATGTCGGAAGACTCAGCTTCTTCCGCGTCTACTCCGGAACGGTGGAGACGGGCAAGACGGTGATGAACTCCACGAAGGGCCAGCGCGAGCGTCTCGGCAGGATCCTGCTGATGCACGCCAATCACAGAGAGGATATCGACCAGGTCTATTCCGGCGACATCGCCGCCGCCGTGGGACTGAAAAACACCACGACCGGGGATACTCTCTGCGATGAAAAACACCAGATCATCCTCGAATCCATGGAATTTCCCGAGCCCGTCATCCGCGTGGCCATCGAGCCGAAAACGAAAGCGGGCCAGGAAAAAATGGCGATCGCCCTGCAGAAGCTGGCGGAGGAGGACCCGACCTTCAAGACCTATACGGACGAGGAGACGGGCCAGACCATCATCGCCGGCATGGGCGAGCTCCACCTTGAGATCATCGTAGACAGGCTGCTGCGTGAATTCAAGGTAGAGGCGAACGTGGGCAAGCCGCAGGTCTCCTACAAAGAGACGATCCGGCGCAGCGCCACGGTCGATACCCGTTATGTCCGTCAGACCGGCGGCAAGGGCCAGTACGCGCACGTCAAACTGATGATCGAACCCAACGAGACCGGCAAGGGCTATGAGTTCGTCAACAAGGTCACCGGCGGCGCGATCCCCAAAGAGTTCATCCCCTGCATCGACCAGGGCATCCAGGGAGCCATGCTCTCGGGCGTCCTCGCCGGTTTCCAGGTGGTGGACGTCAAGGCCACCGTGCTGGACGGTTCCTTCCATGAGGTCGACTCCTCCGAGCTGAGCTTCAAGATCTGCGGCAGCATGGCCTTCAAGGAGGCCTGCGTGAAAGCGGCCCCGACGCTGCTTGAGCCGATCATGAAGGTCGTCGTGACCTGCCCCGAGGAATATATGGGCGACGTCATGGGCGACATCAACGCCCGAAGGGGACAGATCTCGGGCTCCGACATCCGGAACGGCGCCGCCACGATCGAGTGCAGCGTGCCGCTTTCGACGATGTTCGGATACGCAACCGACCTGCGCAGCAAGACCCAGGGACGAGCGACCTATGTCATGGAGCCCAGCCACTTCGTCGAGCTGCCCAAAAATCTGCAGGAATCCCTTGTGCATACACGCATGGGGTTC
>JAFRDM010000068.1 GCA_017403885.1 Oscillospiraceae bacterium | reverse complement strand
TCGCCGCGGCCGCGCCGGCGATCAGGCGGATGCGGCGCTGCCGCGCCCGGCGGCGCAGATCGTCGAAACCGACGCCGAGGATCGGCGCGAGGATGCGGAATTTCTCGATCCTCAGCTTGCGGAGCCGCTCTCTCATCGTCGTGCCGCGGGCCTCCGCGGCCAGCGGCTCATAGGGCACGCGCGCTCCGTTTTCGTCGTATCGCCAGCGCAGCAGCTCCGGGATGCTCTCTGCGGGACGGCCCTCGGCCAGCACGATCAGAATACGGTCGCGTCCCTTGTGAGCGGCGAAGAATTCGATCTCCTGCATGCACCAGCGGCTTTGCAGGTAGCGCGGCGAGCATACGGCGATCAGCCAGTCGCTGTCCAGCAGCGCGCGCTCGATGTCGTCTCCCAGCGAGGGCGACAGCGGCAGCTCTTCCGCGTCGCGGAAGCACTTGCCCATGCTCCTTCGCCCCGTCTGCTTCCGGATGGCGCTCGGGATCCGATAGGTCTCAATGGCGGTGTGCAGCCATTTGGCGACATCCTGATCGGGACTTTGGTGACGATAACTGATAAAAGCGGTAAATTGCCGGGCCATTTCGATCCCTCCGATCGGCGGCGAACATCGCGTGTCACGCGGTTCCCGCTGTCTGATTACCATGCGCGAAAACGCGCAGTCCGGGTACTTATGCCTTGTAGCGGTCGAGGCAGGCGAAGCACTCCTCCATCATTTTGTCCATGATCTCCTTCACCGGAAGGATGTCGTGGATAAGGCCCGTGACCTGGCCGATCGTCAGCACGCCGTCGTCGAGATTGCCGGTATCGAAGGCGGCCTTGAGCCGGCGGCCTGAGGCCAGAGGCGCGATCTCCTCAAAGGGCGCTCCGCTGCGTTCAAGTTCGGCCACCTTGACGGCGAGACCGTTGTTGAGCACGCGCGTGGTATTGGCAAAGCGCCGCAGCACCAGCGTGGTGCTCATCTCGTCGGCGTGCAGGGCCACAGACTCCTTCCCGGCGCGCAGCGCGGGGGCCTCCTCCGAGAGAAAGAAGCGTGTGCCCACCGTAGCGCCCTCGCAGCCGAGCATCAGCGCCGCCGCGAGACCGCGCCCGTCCCCCACGCCGCCGCAGGCGATCACCGGGATATCCAGCGCGTCTACCGCCGCCGGCCAGAGCACCATCGAGCCGATATCGTTTTCTCCGACGTGTCCCGCCGCCTCGGTACCGTCCATGATGACGGCGTCGCAGCCGATCGCCTGCGCCTTGAGCGCGTGCCGGACGATCGTGCACTTGTGGATGACGGTCATCCCCGCGCTCTTGAAATAGGGCATGAAGGGCTCGGGCGCGCGGCCGGAGGTCTCCATGATGCGGATCCCCTCTTCGATGCAGACGCGGACGTAGGCGGGATAGTCCGGCGGCGCCAGCGAGGGCATCAGCGTCAGGTTGACGGCGAAGGGCTTGTCTGTCAGCTCCCGGCATTTGCGGATCTCCGCGCGCAGATCCTCCGCGGTCCGGAACGTGGCGGAGGACATCACGCCCAGCCCGCCCGCGTTCGACACGGCCGCCACAAGTTCGGCCCTGGCCAGCCACTGCATCGCGCCCGAGAGGATCGGACGTTCGATCCCCAGCATTTCCGTAATTCTGGTGTTCAGTTTTCTGTCCATGCTCTCCTCACTCTCTGATATGGCGGACGCGCAGTCCCTGCTGCTCCGCCTGGCGGATCAGGCTCTCCCTGAAATCCGGATGGGCGATGGAAATCAGCTCCTCCGCCCGCTCCCAGGTCGTTTTGGCACGCAGATCCGCGATGCCGTATTCGGTGATCACATAGGGCGTATAGCTGCGCGGGACCGTTACGATCTGGCCCGGGCCAAGGAAAGGAACGATCCGCGAATGCAGCGCTCCCCCGTGATCTGTGAAGGTCGAGGAAATGCAGATCAGGCCCTTCCCGTTTTTCGAGTGAGCGGCGGCCGTGATGAAGTCCAGCTGTCCGCCGGTTCCGGAGATCTGCCTCTGCCCGGATGTTTCCGACGCGACCTGCCCGTACAGATCCACCTCGATGGCGTTGTTCAGGCAGACCATGTTGTCGTTTTGGGCGATAATATACGGATCGTTGGTGTAATCCACCGGAGCCAGGAGACAATTCGGATTTCCGTCCAGAAAGTCGTAGAGCTTTTTCGTCCCCATGGCAAAGGTATAGACGATCTTCCCCGGATCCGTTGTCTTATACTTTCCGGTGATGCAGCCCGCCTCGGCCATCGTCACATAGGCGTCGCAGAGCATTTCGGTATGCACCCCCAGATCCCGGAAGCCCGCCCGGGCGATCAGCTGGCCCACCGCATTGGGCATCGCGCCGATCCCGAGCTGAATGCACGCCCGGTCGCCCACAAGACCCACGACCAGCTCGGCGATCCGCTCGTCCACCGCCGTGGGCGGAGGCGTAGGGACCTCGATGATCGGTCGGTTCGGCCCCTGCACGAAGCAGTCGATCCGGGAGACGTGGACCTTGCTTTTTTTATCGCAGAAAGTCCGCGGAACGCTGCTGTTGACTTCCGCGATCACATATCCCGCCCCTTCGAGATAGGTCGGTACGATAGACGAGGAGGTCCCCAGACTGACGAATCCCTCCTCATCCGGCGGAGAAACCATGATCATCAGCACGTCGATCGGATGGATCAGGCCGCTGCGAATGGTCTGCGGCCCCTGGTGATAATTCATCGGGATGTAGCGACAAAGTCCGTGATCGCTGAGCTTCCTGCTCGCCGGGGAAAAATGCCAGTCGTTATACATCAGGTGCTCCATCCCCGGATCGCACAGCACCGCCCTGGGCGGGAAGGGGCAGGTGGTAGAGCGCAGGATCACGTCGTGCAGGAGCGGGACGCGCTCGGCGAAAGCCGCGTCCAGATAGGGCGAGGCCATGGAGAATTCTCCATATGCCACATGATCCCCGTCCTTCACGACGGCCACGGCCTCTTCGGCGCTTTTGAACTTTGCCTCGTAGTCTTCTTTCCAGTTCAATTCCATATCCTCCGCTGCCCGGAGCCGAAAGACTCCGGGCTTTCGTTCATCTTCCGCTGAATTCCGGTCTGCGGCGTTCCAGCGCGGCGCTGAGACCCTCGCGGCAGTCGTCGGTCTGCGAGGCGAAGATCTGGCTGACGGCTTCGTAATCGCGGTTCTGCTCGAACGAAGCGGAAACGGCGTTGCGCAGCACGCGCTTCTGCAGCATCAGCGCGAGAGCCGGGCCTTTCGCGATCCTTCCGGCGGCTTTCGCCGCCGCGGGAAGAAGCTGCTCGTGCGGCACGACCTCGTTGACGAGGCCCAGGGCCTTGAGCTCGTCGGCCGCCAGCGTTTTCGCCGAAAACAGGATCTCGCAGGCCTTGTTGTAGCCAACGCGCTGCGTGAGGAACCAGCTGGTGCCGCTGTCGGGACAGAAGCCGAGACCTGTGAAGGAAAAGCCGAACTGCGCCCGATCGGAGGCGATCAGGATATCGCAGGCCATCGCCAGCGCGATGCCCGCGCCGAAGGCCGGGCCGTTGATCGCGGCGATCACGGGTTTTTTCACATTGTAGAGAAGCCGCACCATGTCGGCCGTGGAGTCCACGTCGTAGATGGCGCGCTTGCGGTCGAGATTCATCGCGGCCAGCTCGGAGAGGTTCCCGCCGGAGGTAAAGCCGCGGCCCTCGCCGGTCACGACGAGCGCGCGCACGGCGTCGTCCTCCTCGGCGCTGCGGATCGCGTCGTTGATCTCGTGCACGAATTCCGTTGTGAAGGAATTGAGCGTCTCGGGGCGGTTGAGCGTCAGCCAGGCCACGCCCCCCTCCACACGGTACAGGGGCGTTCTTTCCTTCTCGTCCATGTCGTCCTCCTCAGAGCATCGCGGCCTTGGCGCGCAGCGTCGCCTCGGCTTCGGCCATGGTGTCGTCGATGATCGCCTTGCAGGATTTGATCTCGTGGATGCGGCCGATGCTCTGGCCGAAGAGGAAGGCCGCGCCCTCCGTATCGCCGTCGCGCAGGGCCTGCAGCAGTTTTTTGCCCGACACGGCGCGCACGATCTCCGACGGCTCCGCGCCTGCCTTTTCCAGCTCGTTGACCTTTTTGAGCACGCTGTTCTTCACGCCGCGGGCCTGCAGCGTCGTATGGCAGAACAGGTCCGTGTCCGTCTCGTTGAGCTGTACGATCCAGTTTTTGATGTTCTCATGCACCCAGCATTCCTCGGAGGCGAGGAAGCGCGTGGCCATCATGATGCCGTCCGCGCCGAGACAGAGCGCCGCGGCCATCGATTTGCCGTCGACCATTCCGCCGGTCGCGAGGATCGGGATCTTCACGCTCTCAGCCACCTTCGGCAGCAGCACCGAGGTCGCCACGTTGTCGGCGAGCGGATGGCCCCCCTCCTCCACGCCCGCGACGATCACGGCGTCGTAGCCGAGCCGCTCGATCTTCATCGCGTGGCGCACGGCGCCGACCTTGTGGGTGATCTTCACGCCCGCCGCGTGCAGCATCGGGATGAAATCCGTGGCAAAGAGTCCGGAGACCTCGATGTTGGTCACCTTCTCCTCCGCGCAGACGCGGAAGAAGTCCATAAAGGTCTCCTCGGTGATGCGGAAGCTCTTCATCAAGGTGATGTTCACGCCGAAGGGCTTGTCCGTCAGCGCCTTGACCTCGCGGATCGCCTCGCGCAGCGCGTCGCCGCTGGTGTACTGGTCCGCGGTGATGCAGCCGAGGCCTCCCGCCTCGGAGATCGCGGCGCAGAGCTTCGCGTCCGTGACCCAGAGCATGCCGCCGCAGATGATCGGATATTCGATGCCGAAGAGTTCCGTGATCCTGGTTTTCATGGCTCTTTCCTCCTTCGATCAGATCAGTTCAAAAATTCCCGCGGCGCCCATGCCGCCGCCGATACACATGGAAACAAGCCCGCGCTTCTGCCCGCGGCGCTTAAGCTCGCCGATGAGCTTGATCGTCAGATACGCGCCCGTGCAGCCGAGCGGATGGCCGAAGGCGATGCCGCCGCCGTTGACGTTGACGATCTCCTCGTTGAGGCCCAGCTGGTCGATACAGGCCAGCGACTGCGAGGCAAAGGCCTCGTTGAGCTCGATGAGATCGATGTCGCCCAGCGTCAGGCCCGCGATGTCCAGCGCGCGGGGGATCGCCTCGATCGGGCCGAGGCCCATATAGGCCGGGTGTACGCCGCGAACGGCGAAGCTGACGAAGCGCGCGATCGGCGTGAGACCCTGCTCGCGGGCAAATCCCTCCTCCATCAGTATCACAAAAGCCGCGGCGTCGTTCATCTGCGAGGAATTGCCCGCCGTCACGCTGCCGCCCATGCGGAAGAGCGGTTTGAGCCTGGCAAGACCCTCGACGGTCGTGTCCGGGCGGACGCACTCGTCCGTGTCGAAAACGAAGTATTCCCAACCGGGGCTGCCGTCCTCCTTTTTGATCGGGCGCTTCGCACGGATCGGGATGATCTCGTCCTTGAATTTGCCCGCGCGGATGGCCGCGGCCGCCCTGCGGTGGCTCTCGCAGGCAAAGGCGTCCTGCCGCTCGCGGGAGATGCCGTACTTTTCCGCCACGTTCTCGGCGGTGATGCCCATGGTGTCGAAGTTGTCCGGATAGCTGCCGAAGCTCGCGCTGTCGGGAATGATCGCCACACGGTGCATCTGCACCTTGCTCATGTTCTCCAGCCCGCCCGCGACGATGCATTTGGCCTGTCCGGCCATGATGGCGTTCGCGGCGCTGGCGATCGACTGCAGGCCAGAGGAGCAGAAGCGGTTGACGGTCTGCCCCGCGGTGGTCAGCGGGAAGCCGGAGCTGTCGGCCAGCAGACGGCCGATGTTCAGGCCCTGCTCCGCCTCGGGGATCGCGCAGCCGCAGATCAGATCCTCCGCCAGCGCGGGATCAAAGCCCGGGTTCCGCTCCAGAATACCGCGGAGCACCTGTGTTCCGAAGTCCGCGCAGCCGGTATAGCGCAAACTGCCGCGGATGGCCTTGGCGATCGCGCTGCGGCCGAAGGCGACGATGACGGCGTTTTTTCTTTCCATGTCCGCTTCCTCCTCAGTTGCGCACGGGCTTGCCCGTCTGGACCATGCCCTTGATGCGCTCGAGCGTTTTTTCGTTGTGACAGAGCTCCATGAAAGCCTTCCGTTCGAGGAGCAGGATATCCTCTTCACAGATCTGCTCGCCTGCGAGCGCGTCTCCGCCGCAGAAGATACGGGCGAGCTTCTCGACGATCACCGCGTCGTAGGGCGTCATCATCCTCCCCTGGAGCATCACGTTCACCGTGGCCATCAGATGCGTATAGCCGCTCTCGCCCGCGGCGGTCACGGTGCCCTTGACGGGAGCGCGCCAGCAGGCGTCGGCCAGGCGCAGCGCTGCGGCCTTCGCCTGTTCGAGCAGCGAATCCGCCTTGGCGATGATCAGATCGCCGCGGCGCAGATAACGGTTTTTCATAGCCTCCTCGGCGCTCATGCTGTACTTCGCCTGCGCGATCGGGAGCACCAGCTCGTCGATTTCCTGAATGATGCGGGCCATCTGCCCGTACTGCAGGCCCTCGGTCGCACGGAAGAGCAGCTCGGCGCAGCCGCCGCCCGAGGGGACGAGGCCGACGCCCATCTCGACAAGGCCGGCGTAAAGCTCCTGATGCGCGACGACGCATCCGGCATGGAGCATCAGCTCCGCGCTGCCGCCGAGAGCCTGTCCCTTCGCCGCCACAACGACGGGTTTTTTGAGGTATTTCAGCCTCAGATTTGCCTTTTGGAAGTCCTCCACGCCCTTTTCCAGCAGCGTGAACTGCCCCGACTCGATCGCCGCCGCCACCTCGTAGAGGTTGGCGCCCGCGCCGAGGTTCGCGCCGGGATTGCAGACGACCATCGCCTTGAAGGTCTCGCTTTTTTCGACCTCATCGGCCGCGGCGAGCATCAGCTGCGCGGCGGGGATCGTGTAGGTGTTCGCCTTTGTCCTCAGGGAGAACAGCGCCACGCCGTCTCCGAGATCGCAGAGCGCGGCGTCGCCGTTTTCCATGATCACGCCCCGGCTGTCCGTCAACTGCAGATAGGCCGCGGACTTCTTCGCCTCTCCGGCGTAGAAGGCGCCGTCGCGCCCGATCTTTTCCACGGCCCAGGCGGGCGGCTCGAGCCCCTGCGCCTCCATCAGGTTCAGGATCTCTTTCGCTCCCAGCAGATCGCAGAGCTCGAAGGGCCCCTTGATCCAGTTGTAGCCGCCGCGCATGGCCGCGTCGATGTCGCGGAAATCATAGCTGATCTCGTCCGCGGCCTTCATCGCGAGCCACATAGGTTCGAGCACGACGCGGCGCAGGAAGGCCGTCTCCGGGAAGTCGCCGAAGAGCAGGCCGCGCAGCCGTTCTTTTTTATCTCTCACCTGCGCGAGCGAATCGATCTTCACCCGCTCGAGCGGGACGTACTGCGCGCTCCGATAATCCCAGACGAAACGCTCGGCTCCCTTCGGCCCCTTCGTTTTGCGGTAGAAGCCCGAGCCGGTCTTGTTCCCGAGACAGCCCCGCTGCACGATGTCGCAGAGCACCTCCGGCCGGTTTCGGAAGGGCTTTTCGTAATCGGGGATATCCGCCGAGGCCATATAGTCGACCGTGTGCACGCTGATATCCAGCCCGACGAGATCGAGCAGCTTGAAGGCACCCTGCTTGGGGCGGAAGATCAGATCTCCCGTCAGAGCGTCCGCCGCCGCGAAGCCGTAGCCGCCCTCCGTCGTGGCGTTCATGATCGAGGTCAGGGCCATCGAGCCGATACGGTTGGCGATGAAGCCCGGCGCGTCCTTGCAGCGGATCGGCGTCTTGCCGAAGCGGTCGTTGATGAGCGTGTGGACGCGTCCGAGGATCTCCCCGTCCGTTTCGGCGTGGGGGATAAGCTCGACCAGATCCATATAGCGCACGGGATTAAAGAAGTGGATGCCGAGGAAGCGGCGCTGCCGATCCCTGTCCATGCCTTCCGCGATTGAGGAGATCGAAATGTTCGAGGTGTTCGTGCCGACGATCGTCTCGTCGGAGGCGTTGTCGAAAATAAATTTCGCCGTGCTCTGCTTCACCGCGAGGTTTTCCGCCACGGCCTCGATCACCAGATCGCAGTCGCCGAGAAGCGCGGCGTCCTGCTGCATGTCCGCGCAGACGACGCCCGCGCGGATGCGCGCCTCGTCCGAGCCCTTCATCTCCCCGCTTTTGAGGATGGCGGCGATGGCGTTCTGCGCGCGTGCGCGGCCGCTCTCCTCCGCCTTGCCGCGGACCATCAGGATCACGTCCAGGCCCGCGCGGGCTCCGCAGGCGGCGATCGCCGCGCCCATGGTCCCGGCGCCGACGACCGCCAGTTTTCTGATGCTCTTACCCATATATGCTCCTTTCCGTGTCAAGAAAAATCAAACCGTCTTTGCCGGCGGTCCCGACGCTTGCGCCGCAGCGGCTCCGTCAGTCTGGGCCGACCAGCATTTCAAGTATAGCATACTCCTCTTTCTATTTCAAGAGGACTTTTGTGCTCTTTCACGGTCATCATGCGGAAAGAGGCCATAATTCTCTTGCGTTTTTGTGCATGTTGGTGTATACTGGCTTTGGAATAGCGAAATCGTTCAGACAGGTTACCATAATCTGTCTAAATAGAACGGACAAAGGAGATGGCCCGTCCTTTGGTCGGACCAAATGTTGGAAATGCAGATCGGTGTGATCGAGGTCCCCACGCGCAAGACGCTGCTTGTGCAGAAGATAGAAGAGCAGATCCTCTCGGGAAAGCTGCGTGTGGGCGATCCTCTGCCCTCCGAGCGTCAGCTGCAGGAGGAGACGCACATCAGCAAGACCGTGATCCACGCCGCCCTCGTTGAGCTTGAACAGAAGGGCTTTCTCGAGATCACGCCGCGCCGCGGCGCTATCGTGGCCAACTATACCGAATCGGGCACGATGGAGACGCTCAACGCCCGCATCCGTCTCAACGGCGGCAACATGACAAAAAAACAGTCTCACAGCTTTATGGAGGCGCGCATCGCCATCGAGGGCGCCGCCCTCCGCCGTCTGGCGGAGCGGCACACGGACGAGGATCTCGCCTATCTCGAAGCGATCATCGATCAGGCCGACGCGCTGCTGGAGCAAAAGGAGCCTGACGCGGCCGCGCTCTCCGAGGTCCTCTTTCGCTATCACCGCGGGATCTGCCTGCGCAGCGGCAACGAGTTCTTTCCCCTTTTGCTCAATGAATTCCGTCCCATCATCATGGAATTCTGGCTGCGCTCGATCGCCGTTTTCGGCGCGGCGTCCAACGTGCACCTTGCCAAACGCTATCTCGAGCTGATCCGCGCCGGCGACGCGGAGGGCGCCTTCCACCGGCTTGAGCGCAGCGTGAACGAGTATCTCAGCTGTCTCGATGAGCAGTAACGGATAAATGTCAATAAAAGGAGGAACAAATCAAAAATGGCAGACATGGATTACCTGAGAGTCTTGGATGAAGTCGCGCTGAAAAACGCGGCGCTGGCGCGCAGCCAGTACGACCCGGAGATCCCCGAAAAGATCGAGTACGAGGACAAGCCCTGCAAGTGGTGGTTCAACCACTGGGCCGAGAAGAACCCGATGAAGCCCTACGCCGTGCTCGGCGATCTCGTCCTCCCCTACGCCTACTGCAACGACGTGGCGCGGCGCCTGGCGAACGCTTTCCTCGATCTCGGCGTCAGGAAGGGCGACCGCGTGGCGATCATGGCCCCGAACGTGCCGCAGTATCTGCTGGCCATGCATGCGGTGTGGAAGATCGGCGCGATCGAAGTTCCCGCCAACCCGCTCTATACGGTGCCGGAGCTGACGGGCCAGTTCAACGACAGCGGCGCGGAGACCGTCGTGGTCATGGCCGCTTTCGCTCCCAAGGCGATCGCGATGCTGCAGAACCCGGACTGCGCCGTCAAGCGCGTCATCGCCTTCCAGCTCCCCTCCGGCGCGGTCGAGCTGCCGCAGGTCGAGGGCCTGTATGATTTCAACCAGCTGGTAGGCACTCACCCCAACACCGAGCCCGACATCGAGATCTCGATGGACGACCCGATCCGCCTGCAGTATACCGGCGGCACCACGGGCATCCCGAAGGGCTGCGTCCTGACCAACAGGATGGTCTATTCGATGGGCTACCGTACGGCGCTGTGGACGACACGCAGCTACACGATCGTCGGGCAGGACGAGGTCGTCACGCTCGCGGCGATCCCTCTCAACCACGTCTACGGCTTCAACGCCAACGTCGGCATCACGATGACGAACGGCGGCACGATCATCGTCGTCCCGAAGCCGGCCCCCGACGCCCTGCTGGCCGAGATCGTCAAGAACAAGCCGAACATCTTTGCGGCCGTTCCGGCGATGCTCATCGGCCTGCTCAACACCCCGCAGGTCCAGGCCGGCGAAGCTGACATCACCTCGCTCAAGGGCGTGTTCTGCGGTTCCGCCCCCTGCCCCGTGGCCGTCATGGAGCAGCTCGAGGCCAAGACCGGCGCCACCATCGTCGAGGGCTACGGCATGTCCGAGACCTCCAACATCCTGACGATCAATCCGATGCATGTGCGCAAGCCCGGCTCCGTCGGCGTCGCCGTTCCCGACACGGACCTGGTCGTCGTCGATGCGGTCGACGGCAAGACGCCCGTGCCGCTGGGCGAAACGGGCGAGCTGATCTGCCGCGGCCCTCAGGTCATGGAGAGATACTGGGAGAATCCCGAGGCCACCGAGGCCACGATCCGCAACGGCTGGCTCTATACCGCCGACGTCGTGCTGATGGACGAGGACGGCTTCATTTTCATCAAGGACCGCAAGAAGGACATGATCATCGTCAACGGCTTCAACGTCTTCCCGCGTGAGATCGACGAGGCCATGTTCGCCAACCCGAAGGTCAAGGAGGCCTGCGCCGTCGGCATCACGCACCCGCGGAAGGGCGAGGCGCCCGTGCTCTACACGGTGCTCAAGGAGGGCGAGACCATGACCGCCGAGGAGGCTGAGAAGTATCTGCGCCAGTCCCTCGCGCCCTACAAGATCCCCATCGCATACGAGTTCATCTCCGAGCTGCCCCGCACGGCTGCAGGCAAGGCCGACCGCAAGGCTCTGAGCGCCATGTATAAGGAGAAGTACGGGTTTTAAGAGCGGCGCAGCCTTTTCGCAATGATCCGAGCCAATATCACAATCGGAGGATACGATATGTTTGAGGGAAAATACTTCCTGTTTTCTCTGGAAAAGGGCGTCGGCGTGCTGACGCTGAACCGTCCGCCCTACAACATCTTTGAAGCGGGCTTCTATGTGGAGCTCGGCGAGGTCGAGGACCATATCGCCGCCCAGGAGGGCATCCGCTGCCTCGTCATCAACGCCAACGGCAAGTGCTTCTCGGCGGGCATCGACCTGAACTACCTTCAGGGCGTGAGCTCTGCCTACGTGCTGGAAAAGCTGCCCTGGCTGCAGCGCATCTACGGCTTCTGGCAGGAGCAGAATTATCCCGTCATCGCCGCCGTGCAGGGTCTCTGCACCGGATCGGGGATGGAGTTCATCCTCGGTGCGGATATCCGCATCGCCGCGGAGGGCGCGCGCTTCTCGCTGCCGGAGGTGCAGCTCGGTCTCTCGCCCGACATGGGCGGCACCTCGCGTCTGACGCGCCTTGTCGGCATGGGCCAGGCCAAGCGCCTGATCCTCACCGGCGAGGAGATCGACGCGCAGGAGGCGCTGCGCATCGGCCTTGTCGAGGTCGTCGTCCCGCCCGAGGAGCTGAACGAGCGCGCCATGAAGATGGCCAAGACGATCGCGCGCAGCCCCGCCGCCGCGGTACGCTTCGCCAAGAAGGGCGTCAATCTCACGGACGAGGGCGGCCTCTACGCCGGCCGGCTCTTCGAGCAGGCCCAGTCCACCTACTGCTGCGGGACCGAGGATCTGCAGAACGCGATCGCGGCCTACAAGGCGATGCTCGCCGCGCGCAGCAAGAAGTAACGCAAGCGGGCGGGCTGCTCCCGCGGCCCGCCCTGTATGCCAAAAACGAAAAAAGCAAAGGAGGAATGTACATATGCCCAAATATGACATCGTGGTCGTGGGCGCAGGCAACGCCGGCATGTCCGCGGCGCTGCAGTGTCAGCTGGCCGGGAAAAAGACGCTTTTGATCGAAAAGCACAATCTCCCCGGCGGAGCCGCCACCAGCTTCGTCCGCGGCCGCTTCGAGATCGAGCCCTCCCTGCACGAGCTCTGCGACTTCGGTCCGCCGGATAACCCCGGCGACACCCGCAGGATCCTCGAATCCTACGGTGTCAATCTCACCTGGCACGAGTGCAAGGACTGCTTCCGCGTGATCTCAAAGTATTCGGACGGCAGTCCCATGGACGTGACGATGCCCGCCGGCATCGATAACTTCATCGACAAGATGGAGGAGTACGTGCCCGGCTCGCGCGAGAAGATGAAAAAGCTTTTCGACCTGTTCCAGGAGGTGCTCGACGGCATCGCCTACATTACGGCCTCGAAGGGCAACCCCGACTCGAAGGTGCTGCAGACGGAGTATCCCGACATGCTGCGCTGCGGCGCGTACAGCACGCAGAAGGTATTCGACGCGCTCAAGCTGCCGAAGAAGTGCCAGGACATCCTCTCGACCTATTGGAGCTACCTCGGCGTGGATATGGAGCATCTGGCCTTTATCCACTATGCGGCGATGGTGCACAAGTACGTACAGCGCAGCGCCTACATTCCGGAGCATACCTCGCATCAGTATTCAACCGCCATGATCGAGCGTTTCCGCGAGCTCGGCGGCGATGTCTGGTTCAACTGCCGCGCCGAAGAATTTCTCTTCAACGGCGACAAACTCTGCGGCGTGCGGACCAACCTCGGCGACATCGAATGCGACTATGCTCTTGCAAACATCAACCCCGACATCATCTACGGCAAGATGGTGCCGAAAGAACTGATCCCCGAGCGTGAAAAGAAGCTCTCCAACGCGCGCGGCCGCATCATGGGCGGACGCATGTACACCGCCTACTTCTGCTGCGACGCCACGCCCGAAGAACTCGGCATCACCGATTACAGCTACTTCCTGCCCAGCACGGCCAACTCTGCCGTGGAGTATAAGCGCATCCAGGGCGGCATGAAGACCAATGATTATTCGATCTTCCTCTGCTACAACATCGTCCTGCCAGACTTTTCTCCCAAGGGCACCTGCGTCTGCTCCTTCACGACTTTCGGCGCTCCGGACGAGTGGGGCGAGCTCAAGCAGGAGGACTACTTCAAATTCAAGAACGAGGGCGCGAAGAAAATGCTGCGCAGCCTCAAGGAGAAGACCGGCATCGACCTTTCCGGACACATCGAGGAGATGGAGGTCGCCTCTCCCTGGACCTTTGCCCGCTATCTCGGCGTGCCCGAGGGCTCGGTCTACGGCTATGAAGCCCGCGACTGGGACGGCATGATGGCCCGCATGCAGATGATCGGCAGCGACTACCCGATCAAGGGTCTGCGCCCGATCGGCGCGGCCGGCCCGCGCAGCGACGGCTACTCCGCCACCATCGTCTGCGGCCAGCTGATCGCAGGCAGCGCCCTGAGAGACCTCAAAGCCTGGAGCGAAGGAGGGAACAAGTAATGCCTGATCTGAATGTAAAAGTCGGCCTGATCGGCAAGTTCGACATGCTCAAGTTCAAGAACATGAAAAAGGTTCGCGAGAAGGCCATCCAGGCCGCTCCCGCCGAGGAGATCAGCGGCGTGTTCCCGGTCAACGAGAACACGAAGGCCCTCCACCCGGACTTCATCGAACTGGTCATCGACCGCATCGTCGACCACGGCGAGGCCCAGGCCAAGACCTTTGTCCTCAAGCGCCCCGACGGCGCGCCGCTTCCCTATTTCCGTGCCGGACAGTATATCTCGCTCAAGCTGCCCGTCGACGGAAGCTTTGTCACGCGCTCCTATTCGCTCTGCTCCTCCCCGAAGGAGGCTCTCGGCGGCGAGTATGCCATCACCGTGCGCGCCAACCCCGGCGGCTTCGTGGCAGATCGCCTGCTCGCAGAGAAAAAGCCGGGCGACAGGTTTATCTCTTCCGGACCGCAGGGCTTCTTCTACTATGAAGACCTCCGCGACGCGAAGCACGTCGTGGGCCTCGCCGGCGGCTCGGGCATCACGCCTTTCCTGTCAATGGCCCGCGCCCTCGTCGACGGCGTAGAGGATTTTGAGCTGACGCTGCTCTTCGGCTCGCGCGACGAGGACAACATCCTCTTCCGCGGCGAGCTCGACGAGATCGCGCGCGTCTGCCCGAAGTTCAAGGTCATCCACGTCCTCTCCGAGGAGGAAAAAGAGGGCTTCGAGCACGGCTTCATTACGGCGGATCTGATCCGCAAGTACGCGCCCGATGGTGAGGAATACTCCGTGTTCCTCTGCGGCCCGGAGGCCATGTACAAGTTCCTCAAGCCTGAAATCGAAAAGCTCGGGCTGCCGGAGCGCCTGTTCCGCCGCAAGCTCATCGACGTGACCAAGACGCCCTGGGAATGCGAGGGCTATCCGCAGGAGGCCAGAGGCAAGGAATTCAGCATCGTCGTAAAGCAAGGCCCGCAGGAATGGACGATCCCGGCCTCAGCCGACGAGCCGGTGCTCGTCGCCGTCGAGCGCGCGGGCATCAAGGCCCCGTCCCGCTGCCGCGCGGGCGAGTGCGGCTGGTGCCGCTCGCGCCTCATTTCCGGCACGGTCTTCATCCCGGCTGAGAACGAGATGCGCCGCTGGGCGGACGTGCACTACGGCTATATCCACCCCTGCTGCAGCTTCCCCACGAGCGATCTGACGCTGGAGATCCCCGGCGAGTTCTTCTGATCGCTTCATTCCAGGCAAAAAGCCCTGTCCGGTCGGACAGGGCTTTTTGCTTGATTTTCTTTTCTGCCTCAGGCCAGCCCCGGCGGGCAGGGACGGCCGCAGGCGCGGCAATGGGCAAAGTACAGTTCCTCTGTTGCAAGTGCCATCTTCGTCACGGCGAAATCACAGTCGTGTGGGTAGATGTACCAGGTGTCCTCGAGCGTGTTGAGATCGACGCAGTCGCCGTGCTTGCCGAGGTATTCGTACTCGATATGACAGGAATACAGGCTCGGCACCGGTTTGAGCATCTCGAAGGGATCGCCGTCGACGTCCGTCCCGCGCACGGTGAAGCCGTTCATGTCGTGCACCAGGGTCCCCTCTCCGAGACGGATGAATTTCTTCGCGTTCGGAAGCGTGTCCACCGTGACCGGCAGTACGCCGCTGGAATACGTGCCGTTCTCCACCTCTGCGCGGACGTTCGCGCGCTCCCACTCATACCAGTCCGGGATATGCGCGAACTCCGTTTCACCCTCGTCGGCGGAGAGCTCGCCGAGCTCGGACATCGTCCAGCTCCTGCCGCAGCTCTCGCAGAAGAGCTTCGTCCCTTTCGACCGCATGCGGAACTCCGTGCCGCAGTGCGGACACTGATACAGGACCTTGTGCAGCCCCTCCGCGCGGCCCTCGTAGGGCGTGCGTATGCCGCGCTCCTTCTGCCAGGCGAAGTCGTCGTATTGAAAGGCCTCGACGATGCGGCGGTTGATCTCCTCCGGCTTTGCCGCGGCGAGTTCTTCCGGCTTGAAGAGCAGGGAAAACTCCGCCTCGGTCGGCTTGACGCCCCGGTCGTGAAGGTTCCAGAAGGGTGAATTGACATGGTGGCCGTGGCAGATCAGCGTCACCACCGGCACCTTCAGCAGCTTGCAGAGCTTGCCGAGCGAGGCGGGCAGCACGGCCGTGGTGCCGCAGAGAGAATAGCGCGCCTCCGGATAGATCATCGCCACGTCTCCGTTGTCGATCACCGTCTTGATCTGGCGGACGAGCGTGATATCGCTCGTAAACTTGCGCTTGCAGATACAGCCGACCTTCCGCAGCAGTTCCTCACGCCCGATGAATCCGTCGATCGCCACCACATAGTTGGCGCGGTTGGGCCAGATCGCCATCGTCGCGACCTTGAAATCCAGGAAGGCGTTGTGATTGCACAGCATCACGTAGGGGGGCTTGAGCTCCTCCGTTCCGATGCGGCGGATGACCGCGCCGTGCTTTTTGACGTCCGGCGCGCTCAAAAGATAGGTCAGCGGCCGGAGATACCAGCGGGTCCGTTCGGGAGGGCGCTTCATGTCGAAGCGTTCGAATTCTCTCTTCATGTCTCGTTCTCGCTTCCGTCTGTCTATGAAAAGAACTCCCTTTCGCGGGAGCTCTTTTTTCAGTTGATCTCTATTCGTTCTCGATCGTGATCTGGCACATCTTCATGGCCTCGAGCGCGCCGTGATGGCTCTGCGGCGTGACGCCCGCGCAGCAGGCGGCGTCCACAATGATCGGCGTCTCCGGGAGGAACGCCTTGATCAGCAGCGCGTTGGAAATGACACATATGTCCGTGCACAGACCGATGAGCGTGACCGAGCCGATCTTCTCCTCAAGATCGCGCTGCGACAGCAGAACGCCCAGCTCGGTCGAGCCGAAGGTGGGCTTGTCGATGATCGCGCAGGGGCGCAGCTCCTTCAATCCATCCCGGATCTGCCAGCCGTCGCTGTCCTTCACGCAGTGCGCGACCGGAAGGCGTCTCCCCTCCTGGGTCCGGAGATAATCCTCGCCGTGCGTGTCGCGGGTGAAGATCACCTCTCCGTCGAAGGCGCGGATCTTTTCCGCGACCCTGTCCACGATCGCCTCGGCCTCCTTCGTGCCGAGCGAGCCGTCGATGAAATCGTTCTGCATATCCACGACGATCAAATAATCCTTCATGCTGTCCGCTCCTCGCATAATAGTTTACATAATTTATCTCAGCCGGATCGTTTCGGCGCTTTCCTCCCTGATCGTTCCGCGGTAGATCCCCATCCCGACACAGCTGAGGTCTGCGCAGAAGCGCTCCTCCGCGCCGCGGTTGATCACGGTGAGATAAACGCTTCCGTCCGCTTTTTTCACATCGTAGCGCAGCACCGTCAGCACATTGCCCGAGGAGGCGCCGAACACGGCCGCGCCCTCCGCGAAAACAGGATCGGCGTTCCGTAAGGCGGAAAGGTTTACATAATATTCGTGCAGTTCTTCGTCGCCTTCCCGGAAGGGCGCGCGGTTGAAGGGATCTCCGACGCCCTCCATCCCCTGCTCGTCGCCGTAATAGATGCTCGGCACGCCGGGGAGGGAGAACTGCAGAGCGGCGCCCAGCTTCTCCAGGCGGACCGCTTTTTGCAGCGCCTCAGGCGAAAAACGAAGCTTGAGCTGCTCCTCGCGCGGCAGGCTTTTGATATACACGTCGGTGGCGAGCGCACTTTTGAGCCTTTCGACGTCGTGAGAGCCGAGCAGATTCATCAGCGCGTAATACATCGGCTCGGGATAGTTCATGCGCTGAGCGCGCAGAAAATCGCGCAGGGTTCGTGCGTCGCAGCGGAAGTGAAGAAAATCCAGCACCGCGGTGCGGAAGGGATAGTTCATCACACTGTCGAGCGAGTTGCCGAGCGCGTAATCGCGCCGCCCGCCGTAGCTCTCCTTGATGACGGCGTCCTCCCAGACCTCGCCGACGATCGGCGCGTCGGCCTTTTCTTCCTTTGCCGCGAGCCGGATGAGCCGCAGAACGGAATCGGGCAGCTCGTCCGCCACGTCCAGTCTCCAGCCGGAGGCCCCGCGGCGAAGCCACTGTCTGACGACGCTCTCCTCTCCCGTGATGATCTTCTCCTGCCAGGCGGGATTGCATTCATCGACCTCCGGCAGATCCTTGAAGCCCCACCAGCAGCGGTAGTTGTCGGGGAAGTCACGGAAAAAGTACCAGTCGTAATAGGGCGATTTTTTCCCCTGGCAGGCGCCGACGGAGGGGTAGTTGCCGTAGCGGTTGAAATACACGCTGTCCGCGCCGGTGTGAGAATACACGCCGTCGAGCAGGATGCGGATGCCAAAGCCCTCCGCCGCCTTCGCCAGGCGCTCGAAGTCCTCATTCGTGCCGAGGATGGGATCGACCCGCTCGTAATCCGAGGCGTCGTAGCGGTGGTTCGAGCGCGCCTCGACAATGGGATTGAGATAGAGACAGCTGATCCCCAGCTCTTTGAGATAGGGCAGCTTTTCTTCGATGCCGCGCAGGGTGCCGCCGTAAAAGTCGTCGGGCGCGTAGCCGATCTCGCCCGGGCGGGCCCGCCAGCGGAGCGGATCGTCGAGGCTCTTGTGCAACTCGCATTTCTGGCCGAGCGCAAGGTGATAGTCAATCCCCTTCCGGGCGGTATCGTCGTCAGAGAAGGCAAAGCGGTCCGGAAAGACCTGATACATCACCGCATGGCGGAACCACGCGGGCGTTTCGAAATCCGCGCGGTACACCGTCAGGCGAAAGCCCTCCCGTTCGGTCCCGCAGATCTCGCCGCAGCAGTGCGTCTCGTCCGGGCAGATATAGTAATAGCCCTCCGGCGCCTCGAGACAGATGGAATACCACAGCGCCTCAGCCCTGTCGGGCGCACGAAAGACGGCGCTGTATCGCCCGCCCCCCTCCTCGCGCATGGGGATGGACCGCCTGCCCCTGTCGCCGAAAACGCAGAGCGAAGCGTCCTCGATCCGGCCGCTGATAAGGCGGAAGGCGATCCTCACCGTCTCGCCGCAGCGCAGGGCGCGCGGCGGGTCGCGGAAGGCGGCGCGGCTGCCGTCATGCTCGACGCACAGAAGGCTGTCCTTCGCCCGGCGCAGCAGCTCCGTCAGTCTGGCCGTTCGAGGCTGGAAGACGCTCAGCGCCTCCTGCTCCTCCTTCGTCGGCAGGCCGCAGCGGCAGCTGTGCATCACGGCCGGAAAGGCCGTCTCGAAGCGGAAGCCGCAGTCGTCCATCAGAAGGCGAAGCAGCTCCGGCGCGGCCAGCGGCTCGGAAAAGGTGAAAAGCTCGTATATCCTCGTCAGCGGGACGGCGCGCCGCAGACACTCCTGCGACGCCGCGTAGACCTCGACCGCGACGTTGAAATAACGGCGGATCATCCCGTCCCGCGGGGAGGAGACGATCGAGGCGCAGAGATGCGCGTCTCCCCCCGCCGGGATCCAGCTCTCGCCCGTCAGCCTTGCGGTGACAAAACGTCTGTCGCGATAGGATACGAAAAGCGAGTAATCCTCGGACCAATGCTCGTCATAACTGCCGCCGAACCAGATCGTATAGCTTGTCCCCTCGGGCAGCGTCAGAGCATGCATACATACAGCCTCGCATATGCCTCCGCGGAGAGGTCGAAGCTGAAGTCCGCCTCCATCGCATGGCTGATGAGGTATTTCATCACTTTTTTGTCGCCGCAGACTCCGAGCGCATACAGGATCGTGTCGTACATCTCGTCGGCGTTGTAATTGGCGAAGGAGAAGCCGTTGCCCTCGCCGGTAAAGCAGTTGTAGGGCTGTACGGTGTCTTTCAGTCCGCCGGTCTCGCGCACGATGGGCACGGTGCCGTAGCGCATGGCGATCATCTGGCTGAGGCCGCAGGGCTCGAAGCGCGAGGGCATCAGATAGAAATCGCTGCCCGCATAGACAAGGTGCGCCAATTCCTCGTTATACCCTATGTAGGCGCAGACGCGGCCCTTGTAGCGCGCCTCGGCGCCGCGCATGAAGTCCTCGAAGCGGCTCTCGCCGGTGCCGAGGAGCATGAATTCGACATCGCGCCCGCAGATCAGGCGGTCGAGCTGCGCGGCGACGAGATCAAAGCCCTTTTGCTCGGTCATGCGCGTGACCATCGCGATGATCGGAATGTCCGGGTTGACCTCCAGCCCCATGCGGCGCTGCAGTTCTGCCTTGCACTCGGCCTTGCCCTTCATGTGGGCGCGGTCATAGTGCGCGGGGATCAGCGGATCGGTATGAGGGTTGAACACCTGGGTGTCGATGCCGTTGATGATGCCGGAGAGCTGGGCGCTGCGCGCGTTGAGGATGCCGTCGAGTCCTTCGGAATAATACGAGGTCTTGATCTCCTCGGCGTAGCTGGGGCTGACGGTATTGATGCGGTCGGCGAAGACGCAGCCGGCCTTGAGATAATCCGCGCAGCCGTAAAGCTCCATGAATTCGGAGGTATAGTAGCGCGGATCGATGCCGAGCAGCTCCTGCACATAGTCGAAGCCGAACTTGCCCTGGAAAGCGATGTTGTGGATCGTAAGCAGATACTTGATCCCGTCCTGCTGGCGGCCCTGATACTGAGTGCGGGCAAGCATCGGCAGCATGGCGGTGTGCCAGTCGTTGCAGTGAATGACCTCGGGCACGAAGTCCAGAAGCGGGATCGCCTCGAGCACGGCCCGGCAGAAATAGGAGTACTGCTCGCCCTCGGGATAGCCGCCGTAGTAGATCCTGTCGCCGAAATACTGCTCGTTGTCGACGAGATAGATGATCACGCCGTCGAGGATCAGTCTCTCCACGCCGACGTAGCAGCTGCGCCAGCCGAGATAGCAGCGGATCGTGAAGAGGTGCTCCACCTGATCGCCGTACTTGTCTTTGATCATGCGGTGATAAGGCGTGATGACGCGCGCGTCCACGCCGAGCTTGGCAAGCGCCTTCGGCAGCGTACCGACAACGTCGGCGAGACCGCCTGTTTTGGAAAGCGGCGCGCACTCGGCCGAGGCCAGCAGCACATTCGGCATGCTCCTGCGGCCCTTTTCCTTCAGCAGATCTCGAAATTCCTTTTTCATGTTTCTGCTCCCCCTCAAATAAAACAGATCGTTATTTATGATGCTTTCTCGCCTTGTAGCGGAAATAGACGCAGGACATGGGCGGGACGGTGATGTGTGCGGAGTGCTCCATGTCAAGGAAGCCCACGTGCCTGGTCTGGATCGCGCCCTCGTTGTGTACGCCGGAGCCGCCGAAGCGAAGGTCGTCGCTGTTGAGGATCTCGCGGATCGTGCCGGCGTGCGGCAGGCCGATCACGAAATCGTCGTTGCGAACCGGCGTGAAGTTGCACACGCAGACGATACCGCCCTCTGCGCCGGGGTAAGTGCGCAGGAAAGCGATCGTGCTCCTGTCGCGGTCATTGACGTTCAGCCAGCGGAAGCCGTCCCAGGAATTGTCGCAGCGGTAGAATGCATCCTCGGCGGAATAGATGCGGTTGAGTTCGCGGCAGTACTGCCGGAGCGCCTCGTGCTTGGGATAATCAAGCAGAAGCCAGTCCAGCGGCTGCTGCCAGTTCCATTCTATGAACTGGCCGAACTCGCCGCCCATAAAGGTCAGCTTTTTGCCGGGATGGGCGAACTGGTAGCCGTAGAGCGTGCGAAGCGAGGCGAATTTCTGCTCGTAGTCGCCGCTCATCTTGTTGATCATCGAGTTTTTGCAGTGAACGACCTCGTCGTGGGAATAGGCCAATATGTAGTTCTCGGAGAAGGTGTACATCATCGAGAAGGTCAGCCGGTCGTGGTTGTAGCTGCGGTAGATCGGGTCGAGCTGCATATAGTCGAGCGTGTCGTGCATGAAGCCCATGTCCCACTTGAAGCAGAATCCGAGCCCGCCGTTCTCGGGCGGGGCGGTGATCAGCGGGAAGGCTGTCGACTCCTCGGCGATCGTGATCGCGCCGGGATAGTTCACGAGCACCGTGCGGTTGAGCTTCTGCAGAAAAGCGACCGCGTCAAGGTTTACATAACCACCTTCCCGGTTCGGCGTCCACTCGCCGTCGCGGCGGCCGTAGTTAAGATACAGCATCGAGCTGACCGCATCCACGCGAATGCCGTCGATGTGGTATTCCTCAAAGAACTTGCAGGCCGAGGAGATCAGGAAGCTCTGCACCTGCGGGGAGGCGTAGTCGAAGATCAGCGTGCCCCACTCGGGGTGCTCGGCCATGCGGCGTTCCTTGCATTCGAACATCGGTGTGCCGTCGAAATACGCCAGACCGTGCTCATCGCGCGGGAAGTGCGCGGGGACCCAGTCCATGATCACGCCGATGTTGTCGCGGTGCAGGCGGTCGACCAGATAGGCAAAATCCTCCGGCCGGCCGTAACGGGAGGTCGGCGCGTAATAGCCCGTGACCTGATATCCCCAGGAGGCGTCGTAGGGGTACTCCATCAGCGGCATCAGCTCAACGTGCGTATAGCCCATCTCGCGGCAGTAATCAGCCAGCATGTCCGCCAGATCGCGGTACTGTGCACGCTGATAGGAAAAGCCCTTCCAGGAGCCGGCGTGCACCTCGTAGATGCTCATGGGGCTGTGCATGAAATCACGCCCCGCACGGCGGGCCATATAGTCTCCGTCCGTCCATTCGTAGTGATCGTCATAGACCAGCGAGGCGTTCTGATTGCCGTTCTGTCCCCAGGCCGCAAAGGGGTCTGCCTTGAGAACGGTGAAGCCGTTCTGCTGGGTCACGGCGAACTTGTACAGGCCGCCGAGACCGATGTTCTCAACGAAGGCCGCCCAGACGCCGCCCTCGACGCGCTCCATGGGCGTGGCAAAGCGATCCCAGCCGTTGAAATCTCCCACCACGCTGACCGCCTGCGCGTTGGGCGCCCAGACGAGGAAGCGGTGCAGGCCGATCTCGGGGATATAGCGGCATCCGAAGCTGAGCCAGGCCTTCTGCGCGTTGCCGGTGTTGAACAGATAGATGTCGTCCTGCGGGATGTACTGCATGAGCTTGCTGTCCATACCGTTTTTTCTCCTTTTTTATTTCTGATGATGGTTTTATTTTATCGGTTTTTTGGCGCATCGTCAAGTTTGCGCGCCGATTTTCCGCTGTTTTTTTCCGCTCGGGAGCCTTCGCGTCGCTTTCTCCGGCTCTCCGCTTTGTTTCAAATTCCTTGTGCATGTTGCCAAAAACATGCAGAATAGCTTTTTCTTTTCCGTTGAATTCAATAAATTTATGGATATTGCATGATTGCGTCCTCCTTTCGCCTTGAAAAAAAGCGCGTAATAGGTTAAAATATACAAAGCACAGAAGAAAGAGGAGCGATTCTCTTTTTTCACTTTTTTGGAGAGGAGATTCCATGATGGATAAGATTGTATGGTTAGCCCCGGTCCTCTCGGTCGTCGCGCTGCTGTTTGCCGCCTACAAGGCCCGGTATGTGTCCAAGGCTCCGGCGGGCACTCCCCGCATGCAGGAGATCGCGGTCGCCATCGCCGAGGGCGCCAACGCTTTTCTGACCTCCGAGTATAAGATCCTCGCGATCTTCATAGTCGCGCTCTTCGCGCTGATCGCGATCTTTATCAACATCGGCACCGCAGTCTGCTTCCTCATCGGCGCGCTGTTCTCGATCGCCGCAGGCTTTTTCGGCATGAAGGTGGCCACCCGTGCCAACGTCCGCACAGCCAATGCCGCGATGGAAAGCGGCATGAACAAGGCCCTGTCCATCGCCTTCTCCGGCGGCTCGGTCATGGGCATGTGCGTCGTCGGTCTGGGCCTGCTGGGCTGCAGTCTGATCTACATCACCGACAATCTCAGCTACATGTTCGGCTTCTCGCTGGGTGCCTCGTCCATCGCGCTCTTCGCGCTGATCGCGATCTTTATCAACATCGGCACCGCAGTCTGCTTCCTCATCGGCGCGCTGTTCTCGATCGCCGCAGGCTGTTTCGGCATGAAGGTGGACACCAGTGCCAACGTCCGCACAG
>JAFRDM010000067.1 GCA_017403885.1 Oscillospiraceae bacterium | reverse complement strand
GCGGCTGCGGATCGGCGACGACGTGCTCGGCTGGGACGCCGAGGGCGTGTTCTACGTCGAGGGCGGCTGCTTCGCCCAGGTCATCCATCTGGACTAGGACTCCGAGCCCGACATCTACAACGCCATCCGCCGCGATGCGCTGCTGGAGAACGTCACCGTAGACGGCGAGGGCAAGATCGACTTCGCCGACAAGAGCGTGACCGAGAACACCCGCGTGAGCTACCCGATCGAGCACATTGAAAAGATCGTCAAACGCGTGCGTCCGATCTCCTCCGGGCCCGCGGCCAAGAACGTAATCTTCCTCTCGGCCGACGCCTTCGGCGTGCTGCCGCCCGTGTCGATCCTCACGCCGGAGCAGACCCAGTATTACTTCCTCTCCGGCTTCACCGCCAAGCTCGCAGGCACCGAGCGCGGCATCACCGAGCCCACGCCCACCTTCTCCGCCTGCTTCGGCCAGGCCTTCCTTGAGCTGCACCCGACCAAGTACGCCGAGGAGCTGGTCAAGCGCATGGAGATGAGCGGCGCGAAGGCCTATCTCGTCAACACCGGCTGGAACGGCAGCGGCAAACGCATCTCGATCAAGGATACCCGCGGCATCATCGACGCGATCCTTGACGGTGCGATCAACTCCGCGCCGACCAAGACGATCCCCTTCTTCAACTTCGAGGTGCCGACCGAACTGCCCGGCGTCGACCCGAAGATCCTCGACCCGCGCGATACCTACGCCGATCCCTCCGTGTGGGAGGAGAAGGCGCGCGATCTCGCCGGCCGCTTCATCAAGAACTTCTCGAAGTACGAGAACAACGAGGCGGGCAAAGCCCTTGTGGCCGCCGGCCCCAAGCTCGACTGAGTGCGGCGGAAAAATGAAAAAAAGAGAAGTGAGCGTTTGCTCACTTCTCTTTTTTATTCAGGGTGAATACTTCCATCAAACGCAAGTACGCCTGCCTTTGGGAAGCATCCTTCACCGCTTGCCATAGGTGTAGCTGTCCGTTGTACTGCCGTCGCTCTTCGACAAAAGGTTCCCGCTGATGAACCTTCCGATCTCCGGGCTGTAGTAGCGGGAGTTCAGATAATACAAGCCCGACTCATGGGCTTTCTCTTATCCCTTGTTCCCCGTTTCATTCCCGTTACAGCTTGCCAGCCAGGACGGGAAAAAACTCTCAGCCCTTCTATGTCATGTTGCCCGCGTGTCTTACCACTCAGGTTATAACAAAAGATACGATGCCCTCACCCTCTTGATTGCTACAATACAATAATGATATTAGTTTTCTGTCGCTCTCTGTTATCCGAGCTTGGATTTGAAGCAAGCTACTTCCATTTTTCGTCTCTTTATGAAGAGATACTATTTTCAGATTGCTGCTTATTGTTTCAAGTGCATTGCTGTTTGTTTCTCCGGTGTCAAGATAAAAGTTTTGCACAGAAACGATTTCGCTGTCGCAACATGGATGAAGCATCTCGCTCCACGCTTCCTGATCCTGACAAGAAATAGCCTGAACTGCTTCTACAACCAGATCCTTAGCCCGGTTCATTTCCGATGAAGAGAGTATGGCAACGCCAAAAATGCAAATTAATACGACAATACTCACTACAAGAGTCTTTTTCTGTATATGATCAGTTAAGGCATCCGTTCGCCTAAGGAAGCAGAGAAAACCCAATGAAGCAAAAAACAGATAGTACCCCCAAAAGAACAGTTTTTCTGGCAGATAATGTAATACAACTGCCGAAGCAAAAAGCGTCAGAGGAACAGCCCAAAGGAAGAATAACCATTGTTTTTTCGATAAGAGTATAAAGGCAGTTAAATAGAGGACATTAATGCCCGGAATAAGAGCGAGAACAATAGACCATCGGCTGTTCATAATTTTCAGAATCTGATACATAAAACCCTCCTATCGATTCATCATTACTTCTGAATCCCAATATAATGAGATCGGCATTCCAAGTCCTGGGGTAAGTGAGATTCCAGCACTTTCAGGTGTTAGGTATAAAGCTGCTCCAACCCCCACATTAGCTTTAAAACAAATATATACATTATGCTGTTGTTTTATTGTTTATTCCATTGTCCGTCCTTTTTTCGGCAGGGCAGAGAAGCGTCTTTTTGTCTCACTCGTTTCTTTTTTCATCTTGATCTTGCCAGCCGAGACAAAGCACCGCTCTCTTGTCCTGAGATCATTACCCTGTCCCCTCAATAGTTTTTTCTTCTGTGAAAAGCAGATAGTCCTCTCCGGACAAGTAAGTGATGCTGACTTTTTTCCCTTCATCCATGAAGCAAACTCGCTCGAAAGGAAACGCCACATTCGAAAATGGCTTTTCAAACTCTGAAATTTGCAAATAAAAAGCGCTTTTGTCAAAGATATTTTGAACGATCACGTCCTTATTCGTGCAGAAAACGATATTGTCACCATATTCGTCAAACACACTTTCAAATGTCTGCGAAAACCGATTCTGGCAGATATCGTAATAATATGCTTGTTGGGTGCCCATCCCGGTTCCGCTTTGCCAACTGACTCGAAGCAATCGATTTTCTATCATTTTGACTTGCGGTTCTCTGACAAACGGGCCATCTTTCTTTACGACATGATGGTCAGTATCATACAACCGGCAAAAAAACAAATTGCCCATCTGATATATCTTGTAGTTTTCCGCTTCCTCAACATACTCTTCCTTTGGCTCTGCAGAGGCCGTTATTCTTACCACATGCGTTCTCTGATCTATTTTGAGCGCTATGTCGTTGAATCCCAACGCTTGCAGGACTTGCTCATATTTCAACGTATTATCATCATAATCATCGTTATACAATTTGTAATAATCTTGTATATAAAACGGACCGGTATCCAAGAACAGTCGAGAGGCTGCGCATTTTACAAGAATGACACCGTTTTCAATTATATCGCAGTGTATTGCATCATCGGCTTCCAAAGAATACTCCCGACCATTGACGTGTACCACGGCATGCAGACCGTTTTTCGAATTTGTTATTATCTCGAGCTGACCAAGCTTGTCCAGTAGCTCAAAAAAGGGGATGCAAATATAGTTAGGTTCATATTTTTCTACAAACGAATCATCGTGCCAATACAGGTAAGCAAGCATATCCAGCTTTTCTCCATTTACAAAACAATCTGCATGTATTTCTGCACCGCGGTCTGAGCAACCGCTGCCCTGGAAAACGATCAGCAACCAACAGGCAACAACGATCAGTATGTTTCGTATCTTTTTTTTCATTTTTCCCTCCTTTCTTTGCCTGTCAGGAAAAGGGAATATAAATCTTATAAAGCGGGACGCGGGACGGTTCTCTGTCCCGCTCGTTTACCATATGAACGGGATCAGACGGTATTTCACGCGCTCCGTGTATTCCGCGTAGCCGGGCAGCTCTTTTTTCAGCAGTTTCTCTTCGCCGCGGATGCGCTTGGAGATGATCGGCAGATACACGAGCATAACGAGGAAGGAAAAGATCGAGTTGAGGACGAGCGGCATCGACAGGAACAGCAGCACCGAGGCGCTGTACATCGGGTGGCGCACGACGCCGTAAAGCCCGGAATCGACCACGATCTGCCCCTTCTGCACCTCCACCGTGCGGGAAAGCCAGGCGTTCTCGCGCAGCACCTCACCCCACATCAGATAGGCCAGCAGAAACAGTACGCTTGCCGCCCAGACGACCCAATTCGGCAGCGTGAGCCAGCCGAAGCGGAAGTTCAGCCCCGCCAGCACGAAGGCCGCGATGAACATCAAGCCGCTCTGCCAGACGACCTCCTTCTGCTCGCCCTGCTGTTCCTTGGCGTTGAGACGCTTTTCCAGAAGCGCGGGGTCATGTATCATCATCACGATCCCCGCGCCGAGCATCGGGATGAAGAGCAGGCCCATCAGCAGCCAGCCGTTGGGAAAGCGAAGCGTGCCCGCGGGCAGGAAGATCAGCACGCCCAGCAGCACGACGCCCGCAAGATATTTTGCGAGAGCCTGAACAAACAGCTTCTTCGTCATGGTTATCCTCCCCTTTTATTCCACCGATTTGAGCGATTCGGCCATGTCCACTTCCTCGAGACGGCGGTGCATCGCCGCGTTCGTCAGCAGCGTGAAGAGCATCGTGACCGCAAAGGCAAGAGCATAGCTCAAGGCCGTGATGCGCACGTCAAAGCTCATATAATCCACCACGAGCGACCGGATGATGATCAGATGCAGCCCCTTGCCGAGGAACAGCCCGAGCACCGCGCCCAGGACGGCGAGAAGCACGTTCTCCTGCAGGACGTAGGCCGCCGTCTCCTTCGGGAAGAAGCCCAGCACCTTGACCGTGGCGATCTCGCGCACGCGCTCCATGATATTGATGTTCGTAAGGTTGAAAAGCGTGATGAAGGCCAGCGCGCCCGAACAGACCACGACCAGCGCGATGAGCAGGTCCATGCTGCGCATCGAGTTCTCCATCGTCTCGCGTTCCTGACGCGTCAGACTGACGTAGCTCACGCCCTCTTTGGCGCGCAGCGCGGCGCCGAGCGCAACGGGATCCTCGCCTTCGCCGCAGCGCAGCAGCGCGGCGTTGGCGTTTGCGGAAAGATCCTCCAGATCCGCAAACACGAAATGGCGCATATAGTTCTCGCACACACCCGTGACGCGCAGCGTCAGCGTCTCGCCGCCGTCCGTCGTCAGCGTAAAGCTGTCGCCGACGCGCAGCGACATCGTTTCGGCGATCTTCTTCGTCACAACCGCCTCGCCCGCCTTCGGGAAGGGCAGCTCGCCGTCTTTGTCGTGCAGGCTGATCAGGCCCTCGAGCGCGCCCGGCGCGGCGGCGATCAGGCGGGTGCTTTTTTCTTTGCCGCCGAAGGCAAGCGTCACACTCTCCTGCCGCGTCAGCGCCCAATGACCGCAATCCTCTTCCCAAAGCGCGGCGGCCTCGGCCTCCGAAGCGAGCTTGTCCTCGCTGAGGTCGACCTCGAGGTCGTAGAGCATGATCTCCTCATACTGATAAACGCTGATCTGCGCAATGGAGTCGCGTGCGCCAAGGCCGGCGACCAGCAGCGCCGTGCAGCCGCCGATGCCGAGCAGCAGCATCATCACGCGCGCCGGAAAGCGGAAGGCGTTGCGCAGGCTGAGTCTGGTCAGGAAGGGCAGCCGCCGCCACAGCGGCGCGATATGCTCCAGCAGGATGCGGCGGCCCTTCTTCGGGGCCTTGGGCCGGATCAGCTCCGCAGGGACCTCTCTCAGTTCGCGGCGGCAGACGAGATACGTCACCAGCAGCGCGCCGGGCACCGTCACGAGCAGGCAAAGGGCGTACATCAGCGGGCTGAAATAGAATTCCAGCCGCGCGTAGTTGTAGATGATCCCATAGGAGAACCAGACAAGATAGGGGATCAGCATCGTGCCGAGAAAATAACCCAGCACGCAGCCGAGCAGCGCGGCCGACGCGGCGTAGAGAAGATACTTGCTCATCGTCACGGCCGTGGAATAGCCCATGGCCTTCATCGTGCCGATGATCGTGCGCTCTTCGCCCACCATGCGCGTCATCGTCGTGATGCACACCAGCGCGGCGACAAGAACGAAGAAAATCGGGAACACGTCCGAGAGCGCGTCGATGATGCGCGTGTCGCCGTCGAAGGTCAGATAGCCCTGATTGCTTTCGCGGCCCAGCGTATAGAGCTCCAGCTTCAGCCTGTCGTCGGCCTTCCTTGCCGCGTCGGCGAGCTCGATCTCCGCATCGTTCAGCTTCTCTTCTGCCTCGGCGAAGCCCTCTTCCGCCTCGCGTTTTCCGCTTTCATACTCCGCACGGCCTTCCTCGAGCTGAAGCGCGGCCTCGTCCAGCTTCCGCTGGCCGTCCTCCAGCTCCCGCAGGTGCTTCGGATAGGCCGCCTCGGCGGCGTTGATCTGTCCCTCCGCCGCCTTGAGCTGTTCGTATCCGTCCTGCAGCGCGGCCTCGCCGCGTTCGAGCTCGGCGCGGCTTGCCGCAAGCTGTTCGCGGCCGGCGGCGATCTCCGCTTCCTGCGCGGCGAAGCTCTCCGCAGCCGTATCGTAATCTGCCTGCGCCTGTGAGAGCGCTGCGTTCTTTTCCTGCAGTCTTGCCTCGAGCGCGGCGATCAGCTGCTCGCCGCCGGGGGAACCCTGCGCGGCTGCGACAGCGTTCTGCAGAACGGCGATCTCCCCGCTGAGCACGGTGATCCGCTCCGCATACGGGGCCAAAGCCAGGGCCTTGCTCGCCTCCAGCGCGAGCGCGCCCATCTCGAGCTCTTCTTCCCCGGCCTCCAGCTGTGCGCGGCCGGTCTCCAGCTCCGCCTGCTTTTCATCGAGCACCGCGCGGTTTTCTTCGATCTGCTGCCGCGCGGCGGGGAGCTGCGCCATTCCGGCCTCGAGCCTGGCGCGTCCGTCTTCGAGCTCTTTTTGCCCGCGGGCAAGCTCCTCCTCGCCGTCCGTAAGCTCCGCGAGGGCGTCGGCAAGCTCTTTTTCTGCCTCGGCGCGCTTATCGCGGTACTCTTCCCATGCTTCGTCCAGCTCGCTTCGGCCGTCGCCGAGCTCTTTGTCCGCTTCGGCGCGCAGCTCACGCAGCCGCGCCGCGCCGAGACTGTTCTGCAGCGCCCTGATCCGGCCCTCCAGCCGTTCAAAGGCTTCGTCGTACTCCTCGGAGTAGAGCGCGCCGGGCAGATCGCAGAAGAGTAAAAGCTCGTGATAGGCCTCGCTGTCAAAGGCCTGCGGCATCAGGAGCACAAAGCCCTCGATCCGCCCCGAACCGAGCGCGGTGTCGCCCCGGTCTGAGCTGATATAGCGCGGCGAGCGGGCAAGGCCAACGATGGTATAGCTCTCGTGTCTGAAGAGCGCGAGCGTGTCCTCGTCGTTGTCCGCGCCGAGCCGCAGCGTCGTGCCGAGATCGCTCTCGGAAAAAACCTTGTCGTCGCCCAGACATTCTCCCGCCCCGCGCGGCATGCGCCCGGCCGTCAGCTCCGGCACGTCGACGCGCGCGGTGATGCTCATGAGACGGCATACGCTGCGCGCTCCGCCGTGCTCGATATAGGCGTCGGCAAAAAAAGCGCCCTCCGCCGCGGCGACGCCCGCCTCCTCTTCGAAGGCAGCGCGATCGCCCTCGGAGAAACCGAGGGTGGAGAGCAGTTGATAATCATGGAAATGCTGCTGACGCAGATAGTTTTCGGCCGTGCGCTGCATCGCCGGGTAGGAGCTTTTCAGCCCGGCGAAGAAGCCGACGCCGAGGGCGACGATCCCGAGGATGGCGAGATAGCGTCCCAGGCTGCGCCGTATGCTGCGCAGCAGCATTTTTAGGGTGCAGCGGTTCATCTTTTCACCATTCCAGTTCCTCTACCGGCGTTACTTCCCTCCGCCGTTCCTCGGACAGGATGCTGCCGCTTTTCACGCGTATGACGCGATCGGCCATGGCGCACAGCGCCTTGTTGTGCGTGATGATGATGACGGTCATGCCCTTTTCACGGCAGCTGTCCTGCAGCAGCTTCAAAATGGTCTTGCCCGTCTGATAATCCAGCGCGCCCGTCGGCTCGTCGCAGAGAAGCAGCTTGGGCCGCTTTGCCAGCGCGCGGGCGATCGCCACGCGCTGCTGCTCGCCGCCGGAGAGCTGCGAAGGGAAATTCCCCGCGCGATCCTTCAAGCCGACCTGAGCAAGCACCTCCGCGGCGTCCGCGCTCTCGCGGCCGAGCCGGGCGGCGAGCTCGACGTTCTCGAGCGCCGTCAGGTTGGGGATCAGGTTGTAAAACTGAAATACGAAGCCCACGTCGCTGCGGCGGTAGGCCGTCAGGCGCCGCTCGTCGAAAGCCGATACCTCCTCACCGTCGACGGTGATCCTGCCCTCGGTGAGCGTGTCCATGCCGCCGAGGATGTTCAGCAGCGTGGTCTTGCCGGCGCCGGACTCGCCCACGATGACGCAGATCTCCCCGCGCGCGACGGAAAAGCTGACGTCATGGAGGGCCGTCAGATCGACCTCGCCGGTGTGATAGACTTTCTTTACATTTTCAAAGCGGATGAAATCCTCGCTCATGGGGGCGGCTCCTCTCTTGTACCGGCGCTCAATTCGCAGGGCGAAAACCGTGTTCGGCGTAATAGTCCCGTGCCCAGCGCAGCAGGATCTCGGCGGCCTGCCCGCGCAGGGCGGCCGTCTCGGCGCCGAGAAGCACAAGCACGATATCATGCGTCTCGCCGTCGCGCGTGACGGGAAGAGAGACCGCCACGCAGTAGCCCGCGCGGTCGGTGCTGCCCGTTTTCAGCCCGCTGACGCCGGAGAGATTGTACACCAGCGTGTTCGTGTTGTAGGTCGCATACTTCAGTTCCTTCATCGAGGAATACTGCCGCGAGGTGATGGCCGTGATCTGCGGATAGCGCTCCAGCAGATAGGAGCAGAGACGGAACATATCCAGCGCGCACATCTTGTTCTGCAGCTTGGCCGTCACGGCGTTCGTGGTATAGATCGGCAGGCCGTGAGGCGTGTAGAACTTCGCGCTCATCAATCTGAGCTCCGCGGCGCGCGCGTTCATCCGCTCGACGAAGGCCTCCGTCGAGCCGGCCGTATGGGCCGCGAGCGAAGCGGCGGCCTCATTGCTGGAGGCGAGCAGCATCGCGTCGATCAATTCCTGCATCGGGACGCTGCTCCCCTCGCCCATGGCGATCATGCCGTCGGCGCTGCGGGAGATGCGGTCGGATTCGGCAGTGATCGTCACGTTGTCCGAAAAGCTGATCTCGCCGCGGTCTGCGGCCTCACAGAGCAGCAGATAGGTCATCAGCTTGCTCAAGCTCGCGATCGGAAGATGGCGGCGGCTATCCCGGGAAAAAAGGATCTCGCCCGTGTCCGCGTCGCCGAGGATCAGGGCGCCGATCGCGTCGAAATAGCCGGCGCGCTCAAGCTCTGACGGGTCGGGCGCGAAGGGGCGGCCGGGATCGAGCACCAGCAGGTTCTCATCAGGGAGCTCGGCCGTGAGATCCAGCATCAGCTGGACGTCAGTAAGGCTCATGTACAGATCCCTGCTGCTGTCGCGGCGGAAGCTGTAATAGCGGCGCTCGGCGCCGTCGACGAAGAGGCGGCTGCGTGTGAAATCGAGATACACCACGCTCCCGCGCGCGCGGCTGACGGGATCGGTCTCCGGCGCGCCGGCCGGGCGGCCGGTGTTGACGGAAAAGGAATCGTCCTTGCTGTCATAGCTGAACAGAAACTGCTTCGTTGTGCCGCTCAGGGCCTGAGAGAGGTCGGAGAGCGAGAGGTAGAGATTGCCGGGATAAGACTCCTCATAGGCGCGCACCTGACAGTCCCACCAGCCCTCGATGTGGACGGGAAGATAGAAGGGCGCCGGCATGGCGGCAAAGGCTGTGCCGGAGAATGTGAACAGCGCGCACAGACAAAGCAGGAGAGCAAGCAGTCTTCGAATGGTCTTCATGCTTTTTTCTCTCTTTCTTTCGAAGGTTATACTCTGACAGGATACAGTATAAACTCTTGCGGCGGATTTCGCAAGTGATCGGAAAAAGACGCTTCGTCCGATCGGACGAAGCGTCTTTTCATTCCGTTTTTCTTTTCCCCGCCGCCGGGAGCTGGACGAGCAGGATCGCGGCGAACATCACCGCGCAGCCGAGCGTCTCACGCCCGCTCAAGCGCTCGTGGAGCAGCAGCGCTCCGGCGAGCACGGCGAAGACGGACTCGAGGCTCATCAGCAGCGAGGCCACCGCAGGCTCGGTGTAGCGTTGTGCGATCATCTGCAGCGTATAGCCGAGCCCGCCCGAGACGAGGCCGCAGTACAGGATGGGCCACAGAGCCGAGCCGAGCTTCGCCCATGTGGGCTGCTCGAAGGCGAATGCGCCGAGGGCGGCGATCAGCGCGGCGACGGCAAACTGGATCGCCGAGAGCGCGATCGGATCGCAGCATCCGGCAAAACGGCCGCAGCAGAGGATATGTCCTGCGAACAGAAGCGCGCAGACGCACACCAGCACATCGCCGCGCGCAAGCGAAAAGCTCTCTGTCACGCACAGCAGATACAGCCCCGCGACTCCCAACGCGACCGCGCACCAAACGAGCGCGCCGTGCCTTTTGCGAAAGAGCAGCAGCTCTATGATCGGGACGAGCAGCATGTACATCGCCGTGATGAAGCCGGCCTTGCCCGCGGCGGTGGTGAGGATGCCCGTCTGCTGAAAGAGGCTGGCCGAGCCGAGAAAGACGCCGCAGCAGATCCCGCCGAGCAGCGTCGTGCGCCGCCGCGCGCTCCGCTCCGCCCGCGTGGACGCCTTTCCCCGGGCCCGCCCGAGGCTCAGGAAAAAGGCCGGCAGGCCGACCGCCGCCGCGGAGAGCGCCATGCGCGCCGCGACAAAGGAAAACGGCTCGATCGCACCGCGGCCCGCGCGCTGCGCGGCAAAGGCCGTGCCCCAGATCATCGCCGTGAGGAGCAGGAGCAGACTGCCGAGCATTTTTTTGTTTTTCATCTCTCCCTCCCCCCCTTGACAAAAAGCTATTTGTCCGTGAAGAAATCCCGCTTGTTGAAGGCTGCCGTCATGAAGCGCCACGCGGCCTTCCCCGTTGTGAGCCATTCGATCTTCGCGTTGTTCTTCGTGTTCGTCAGCATATTTTTCACCAGATGCGCGGCCACGACGTCGGGATAGTCGCCAAGAATGTTGTAGACCTTCTTGGTCTTCTCCGGCAGGGCGATGCTCTCCTTGCCGCCGAGGGCCTTTACCGTAAAATCGGTGATCATGATGCCCGGCGAGAGCCGCCCGGCTTTGACCTTGCTTCCGCGCTCCTCAAGCTCTCCGGCGAGGGCCTGCGTGAAATGCGTGACGGCGCGCTTGGAACTGCCGTAGAGATTGAGACCCAGCATCATCGCATCGTTGCTGCCATAACCCTCGATGTTGTAGATAAAGCCGCCCTCGGGCTGTTTTTCCATCTGCAGCACGGCGACGCGGCTGCCGAGGATCGCGCCGCGCAGATCGATGTTCAGTACAGCGTCGATCTCCTCCTCGCTCAGCTCCCAGATCGCCTTCATGGGCTGGTTGACGCCGGCGTTGTTGATCCAGATATCGATCCCGCCGAAGCGTTCCGCCGCAAATGCTGCGAGCGCATGCAGATCCCCGCCCGAGGCGACGCTGCCGGAAAGCTCTCGACTGCGCCGGCGCCCGGAAGGCCGAGCAGCTCCTCCTTCGCTTTGTCGAGACGCTGGGGGTTGACGCCGTTGATCACGAGATTCCATCCGTTCAGCCGGAAAAGCTTTGCCATCTCGAAGCCGAGACCGCGCGTAGAGCCGGTAATGACAACCGTTTTCATGTTCCTTTTCCTCCGAAAATAGTCTTTGGGTCGCTTTCAGTGTATCACGAAGCGTCTCCGTGCACAAGCGAATAAAACGATCGTCCCGCTCCGTGCGAGCGGGACGATCGATGTTTGGAATCTATTCGCTGTCCTTTTCCGCCTTCATCATCATGGCGCGGAGCACCAGGCCCGCCCCGACGGCGGCGGGGATCAGCATCAGGAACAGATCGAGCACCGAGCCGTAATAGCTGAGCTGGGTGCCGAGAACGATCGACAGCACGATCATTGCGATGAGGATCGGCATCAGGATCTTGGCGATCCGGTGTTTCGTCGCGACCAGAAAGACCAGATCGAAAAGCGTGAGCGCGATGAGGATGCCCCCGGTCGAAACGGTGTTCCCGATCCGGTAAAAGCCCCAGGTATAGACCCTCGTGCTCTTGAAGAACATGAATATCCCGAACACGATCAAAATAACGCCGATCAGCAGCAGCTTGTCCTTCTTTTTCAATTTGCTCCTCCTCGTCAGACGCGCGGGGTGTCTGTCGTTCTCCGGCGCTGTCGCCCGGGCTTTCTGCGGCCAAAGGCCGAGAGGTATTATAACATAAACGCCTCCGTTTGAAAACAGTCTTTTTTACGTCGCTTCCGCACGGAGAGATCCGAGCGGTTCCTCACGGAAGGCGCCGCGGCGGGGCGCCTCGGGCAGCGGTCCGTGCGAGAACGGCTATTCCCGATATTCGTACTCGCAGCACGCGATCCGATCGTCTCCTGTGCGGTTTATGTCCGCCCACTTTCACCGTCATTCTGCCGAGGCCTCAACTCCGGCGCCGATGCGCGCTGCACACCGTAGATGCCGAACAGGATCATCGCGCAGCAAAGCAGGCCGAAGATCGAAAACGGCTCATGGAGGAAGATCGCCCCCGCAAAAACAGAAACCGCGGTGGTGAGATTGGCAAACACCGTCGCACGCGCGACCGTGAGCCATGTGAGCACGTAGCCGGAGAGAACATAGCAGATGACCGAGCAGCAGACCGCGAGGAAGAGCACGGAGAGCAGGTAAGCTCTATCCGCGAGAGGCCGCAGATAAGCGGCGGCATCCCCTCGGACGGAGATCAGCGCCAGCACAGTGAAAACAAGCGCGCCGACGGCAAACATGCAATAGCTGCGCTCGAAGGGACTGTATCGCGCGGAGATGCCTCGGCTCAACAGCGTGTAGGTCATTGCAGAGAAGACCGCCACCAGCAGCCCGACCACGCCGATCCAGTCGAGACTGCCGCTGCTGTTTGTGATCAGCCCGATCCCGATCACGCCGCCGACCGAGAGCATGCTGTATAAGAGCTGCCGCAGCGTGGGCTTTTCGCCAAGGATCGGGATCGCAGCGAGAGTGGAGGCGATCGGGATCAGCGCGATCATCACCCCGGAGAAGATCGTGCTGGAGTGGAGGATGCCGTATTGCTCGCCGAAGAAGTAAACGACCGGTTCGACGAGGCCCAGCAGGATCAACGGCAGCAGCGCCTTTCCCCGCAGCCGGCAGACGCCAAGCGGCGTGAATCGCAGCAGGCTCATCAGCACGAAGGCAAGCAAAAAACGATGGCTCAACAGCAGAATGACCGGCGCTCTGTCCAGCGCCAGTCTGGAGGCCATGAAGCTCAGCCCCCAGAAGATGTGGCTGATCACCGCGGCGGCAAGCGCTCTTTTTGTTGTGGTCGATGCTTTGTTCATGATGGGTCCCTGTCTTTTCAATGCTTTTTTCACAGCCGGTATCGTATCACGAAAGGCCGCGGAGGGCAATGGCAAAAAATGCAGGATCAGAAAAAAGCGGCTCCCCGCCGCAGGGGCGGGAAGCCGGACTTTCCATTATCAGATCTTTTCGATGATCAGTTCTGCCGAGTCCTCCTCCAGCGCGTTCCATTCATCGTAATGGATATGGCTGCCCGGCTCCTCCCGCGCCAGAAGCGTCAGATGCGAGGCCAAAGACAGCAGCCCGTCACGGTTGGCGGAGATCGTCACCTCTCCGTTCTCCGCGCGGACGGCGATCACGAAGTCTTCTTTCCATTCCAGGATCATTTCTCGCCTCCCATGTCACGACAGGAACAGAAGCGAAGCGGCGATCAGGAACTGTGCGGGGTAATAGCTGGCGTAGTTCAGGATAATGTCGACGGGGCGGTCCTTTCCCTGTCCGAAATAGGTGCCGCTCAAAACAAGGTCGGACAGCGCGAAAAGCAGCGCGCCGGCAAAAAACAGATCCGGTGTTGTTTCTTTCCAGCCGTAAAGAAGCGCAAGACTGCCGGAAATCGCGACCGTGGAGAACAAAAGGACGCCGTAAACGACGACCGTCGGCTTCATCTTTCCGAAGCAGAGTCCCATCGGCTTTTCCAGCACGGCGTTCCCGATACTCATCAGCACGGCGAGCAGCAGCGGCACGAGCACATACAGCGGCTTCCCTGCCGGGAACCAGGCCAGCAGCATCCCCGCGATGTAAAAGACATGGCCGATCCCGAAGGCGCAGAAGCCCGCATAGGTGAAGGGCCCGTCCTTCTCGGGGAAAACATATTTCAGATCGAGCCATATATCGCCCAGCAGCCCGCAGAGCAGACCAAGCAGCACAAAGGGGCACATCACGGCTCGATCCGACCCGGCGGAGTGAAAAGCGCCATATATGCCGACGGCGATAAACAGCGTCGACACAAGGGACTTGAGAAATACCGCCTTGAGCGAATACGCGCGCAGCTTTTCCCGAACATACCAGACAAGCGCGGCTGCTCCCGCGCACAGCAGAATGGCGACCATTGTGTTTCCTCCGATTCTTTTCTGTTTTTTTCAGTTTACCATAGCATGCCGAAATGTACAACCGGCAACGAGCCATCTCCGTCCTCTCCCCGATCCGTTCCTCCGCGGCGCAAAACAGCGCCCCGCTCTTTGTGGGCGGGGCGCTGTCTGTTCTTTTCAGTTGTTCTCCGGCTTCATGGTGGGGAAGAGCAGCACGTCGCGGATGGAGGGCGAGTCGGTGAGGATCATGACCAGGCGGTCGATACCGTAGCCGATGCCGCCCGTGGGAGGCATGCCGATCTCGAGCGCGTTGAGAAAATCCTCGTCGGTGTGGTTGGCTTCGGCGTCGCCGGCGGCGGCCAGCGCGTCCTGCGCGGCAAAGCGCGCGCGCTGATCGATGGGATCGTTGAGTTCGCTGTATGCGTTGCACATCTCCCAGCCGTTCATGAACAGCTCGAAGCGTTCGACATAGGCCGGATCCTCCGGCTTTCTCTTCGTCAGCGGCGAGATCTCCACCGGGTGGTCGAGAATGAAGGTGGGCTGGATCAGCTTGTCCTCCACGAATTCCTCGAAAAAGAGGTTCAGGATATCGCCCTTTTGATGCCGCGCCTCGGGCTCGATGCCGTGGGCTTTGGCCGCGGCTCTGGCGTCGTCGAGCGTAAGGATCTCGCGGAAATCGACGCCGGCGTACTGCTTCACCGCGTCGAGCATGGTGAGTCTGGCAAAGGGCCTGCCCCAGTCCAGCTCCACGCCGTTGTAAACGATCGTCGTCGTGCCGCAGACAGCCGCGGCGAGATGGCGGAAGAGCTCCTCCGTCAGGTCCATCATGCCGTGGTAGTCGGTGTATGCCTGATAAAGTTCCATGAGCGTGAATTCGGGATTATGGCGGGTATCGAGACCCTCATTGCGGAAAACCCGGCCGATCTCATAGACCTTCTCGAGACCGCCGACGATCAGACGCTTGAGATACAGCTCGAGCGAGATGCGCAGGCGCACGTCCTCGTCGAGGGCGTTGTAGTGCGTCTCGAAGGGGCGCGCCGCGGCGCCGCCGGCGTTCGAAACGAGCATGGGAGTCTCCACTTCCATGAAGCCCCGCGCGTCGAGGAAGCGTCGGATCTCGCTGATGATCTGCGAGCGCTTGATAAAGGTGCCGCGCACATCGGGATTGACGATCAGATCGACATAGCGCTGGCGATAGCGCAGATCCACGTCGGTCAGTCCGTGAAACTTCTCGGGCAGGGGCTTGAGCGACTTCGACAGCAGCGTCAAAGCGTGCGCATGGACGGTAGTCTCGCCGGTTTTGGTCCGGAAAACAAAGCCTTTCACGCCGATGATGTCGCCGATGTCCAGCTTCTTGAAGGCGGCATATTCCTCCTCGCCGAGCGAATCACGCGAGACGTAGCACTGGATCAGACCCTCCCTGTCCTGGATCTTGCAGAACGAGGCCTTGCCCATCACGCGTTTGACCATCAGCCGTCCGGCGACGGACACGTCCCGGCCTTCAAGAGCGTCAAAGTTGTCGAGGACGTCGCGGCTGTGGTGGCTGACGTCGAATTTTGTGACCGCGAAGGGATCCTTTCCCGCCTCCTGCAGCGCGGAAAGCTTGTCGCGGCGCACCTGCAGGATCTCGGAAAGCTCCTTCTCCGAAATGCCGGGCATCGTTTCTTCGTTCATGGCAAACCTCGTAATAAGATAAGATCAGTTGTTGTTCACGGAAATGATCTCGTATTTAAACATTCCCGCAGGCGCGTTGACCGAGACGGTCTCGCCCTTGCGGCGGCCCTTCAGCGCCTGGAAGAGCGGCGAATCGTCGGAGATGCGTCCCTCTCTGGGGTTGGCCTCCTGCGAGCCGACGATCTCATATTCGTCCTCAAAGCCGTCCTCGAGGTCGCGCACACGCACGACGCTTCCGAGCGTGACGGCGTCCTTGGGAACGTCGGTCTCGATATTGTCCACGATCTCGGCGTTTTCGACCAGGATCTTCAGCTCGGCGATCTTGGAGTAGAGCTTGCCCTGCTCGGTTTTGGCCTCGTCGTATTCGCTGTTTTCAGACAGATCGCCGAAGCTGCGCGCTTCCTTGATCAGATCAGCGACTTCTTTTTCCCGGACCGTCTCGAGATATTTCAGTTCCTCTTTGATGGCGTCGAGACGCTCCTGGCTCATTTTAAATCTGTTGGAAATAGATTCCGGCATAACTGTTTCCTCCCTGATAATACTGCGTAAGATGCTTTGTTCCTGCGAAAGCTTTAAGAAAACTGCCTTATTATAATGATTCGGCGCGGCGCTGTCAACAGCGTTTTCCGCGCGTATTCTCTCAGGCCCCGCTCTTGCTGAGGAAAGTCAGCGCCGCCATCAGCTGCTCGTCGTTGGAAACGCTGGCCGTTCCCTGCTCGCCGCCGGTGGTGCCCTGGGTGGTGCCCGCCGTGCTGGGATCGCTGTTGTACAGGATCATGTCCGGCACGACGCCGCCCTGCGTACTGATATCCACGCGATTGGGCGTGAGATAACTCTTGGTGGACAGACGGATGGCGCTGCCGTCGGAAAGCTCGATGGTCTCCTGATCGCGGGTGCTGCCGGTGGTCGTCTCGCCGAAGAGCGTGGCCCACTGGTATTCCTGCATACAGGCGGCAAAGACCTCGGCCTCGGCGTAGGTCTCGCCGTTGACGAGCACGACCATGGGCAGTTGGATGCACATGCTGTCGGAGCGCGCCTCTTCTTCATTGCCCTTTCTGTCGGCCGTGTAGAACAGCGGGCCGGCGGGCAGCAGGTAATCTAGCAGTTTTTGTGTTTCGCCGGCCAGACCGCCCGGGTTGCCGCGCACGTCGATGCACAGCGCGACGATATTCTGCTCGAGCAGCTTTTCGATCGCGTCGATGGCCTCTTCCGCGCTGCCCGCCTCGAAGTTGTAGATCTGCACATAGCCCGCGTCCGTTTTCTCCTTACGGTAATTGACGGCCTTCTCGTGCGTGCGCGAGCAGTCTACCTCCAGCGAGTCTCCGTTGGAAATGCCCAGCGTGAATTTGCCGTTCAGCTTCGAGCGGATCAGCGTACGGGCCTGATCCTCGCTGAGATCGCGGATGCTCTCGCCGTCTATGTCCGTAAGGATCATGCCGGCGGAAACGCCGGCCTCCGCGGCTGCGGAGCCGGGGTTGACGGAGATCACGCGAAAAGACCCGTTTTCCTCCTTGGAGATCGACATGCCGATACCGGAATACTCGTTGGCCGAGGAGAGCTTGTAACTCTTATACTCGTCGGGCGTCATGAAATAGCTCCATTTATCACCCAGCTCGGCGATCATCGCCGATGCGGCGGACTGGCCCATCCTGCCGCGGTCGGCCGTATCGATGTAATGCTCCTGCACGGCGTCCTTGATCTCGATATAGCGCATCGCTTCGTCGTAGTCCTCCTTGCCGCCGACCTTGTCCAGCATCTTGGAGCGGGTCAGCCAGAAGGTGCCGCCGCCGATGAGCAGGATGAGGATCAGCACGGCCTTCAGCGGGATGCCGACGTTGAAGAGACGGACGAAGAACCTGCCGATGGAGGCGAGGATGCGCCCAAAAAACTTTTTCATGCCCTTATCTCCTTTCGGGGATTGAAAACGCACTGACCGGACAGGCGCTCGCGCGTCTGTCCGGTGCGGTCGTATCATTCATGTGCTCAGGCGTCGGGAGCGTAGGTCAGGAAGCTCTCAAAGCGCCAGTTGAAATCGGTCGGGCCGGCGGAATTGCGGATCTCAAAGTGCAGATGCGGGCCGGTTGAAACGCCGGTCGATCCGACCGCGCCGATATAATCGCCCTGTGAGACCGTTTGCCCATAGCTCACGTCGATCGAAGAGAGGTGGCCGTACAGCGTATAGTAATGATCGCCGTTGACGAAGCCGTGATCGATCATGATGCAGTTTCCGTAGCCGCCGTTCTCACCGGCGAGGACGACCGTGCCTCCGTCGGATGCGAATACCGCGTCGCCGTACTGACAGCCGATGTCCATGCCGGAATGGTATTTATATACGCCGGAAATGGGATGGATACGTCCGCCGACGCGGCTGGTGATGTAGGTACAGCCGCAGGGCCAGGCAAAGTTGCCGCTGGCAAGTACCTCGCCGCCGGAGCTTCCGCCGCCTGATGATTCCTCACCGCGTCTGCGCTCTTCTTCCTCGCGCCGCTGTCTCTCTTCTTCTTCACGGCGCTTCTGTTCCTCGAGCTCGGCGATCTTCTTCTCGATCAGCTCCTCGGCGTCTTTCTGCGCCTGCAGCAGCTCTTCAAGCTCCTCGGCGTGGGTGTCTATGTTTTCCCTGATCTCCTCGATCAGACGCGCCGCCTCGGCGATCTCACTCTCTATCCTCACTTTTTCGGCGTTGAGCTCTTCCTTCTTCAGTTCGAGCTCGGCCTTGTAGGCCTCGTAATCGGCCTTGACGCGCTCGGTGTTCTCGCGCGCGGCAATGTAGGCGTCTTCCAGCAGCTTGTCGCTCTCCATGATCTCTCCGATGTCGTCGATCGCGGTCAGGAATTCGCCGAGACTGTTGGCGTTGAGCAGCATCGCCAGATAATCGGCGTTGCCGTTCTCCTCCATGGCGCGCACGCGGCGGCGGTACCGTTCGAGCTGCTCGAGTTCTTTTGCCTTGGCGGCGTCGACCTCGCGGGCTTTTTGCGCGATCAGCTCGTTATAGAGCGCAATCTGTTCGGCGTTGATGTTCAGCTGCTCGTACAGATAGTCGTTGCGCTCGTCAAGTGCCTTCTTCTGATCGAGCACGCTCGCATGCTGTTCCTCGAGTTCGTCCACCACAGCCTGCTTTTCCTCGACCTTTTCCTCGATGGCCTCCTTCTTTCGCTCCAGCTCGTCAATCTCAGCCTGCGTCACGGCGAAGGCCGGTGCCGGCATGATGCCAAAGGCGAGCGTGAAAGCCAGAAAGACGGCCGTCACGGCGGAAAAGAGCTTTTTCTGTCTCTGTTTTTTCATGAAGCTTCCTCTTGTCGGCGCGCTTTCCGCTCCGTCCCGTTTCGGACTGCGGCGCAAAGCGTGCGGTTTTTATGGATCAGCCTCCGACATAGTCGGCCGGGTCGACGTTTTGCCCGTCGACGAACACCTCAAGATGGCAATGCGTGCCGGTGGCCATGCCGGTCGCGCCCAGATAGCCGATCGTCTCGCCCTGGCCGACCGTCGTGCCCTCAGTCACAGCCGTGCCGGACATGTGGGCATACAGGGTCTGAACGCCGTTGCCGTGGTCGACGACGATGTAATTGCCATAGCCGTTGTTGTAGCCCACCGTAGTCACGACTCCGCCGTCGCAGGCGACGATGTCGCCGCCGTCGTGGCCGTAGCCGTCAATGTCCATGCCGTAGTGCATCCTGCTGACCTCTCCCGTGATCGGGTGGGTGCGGGTACCGTATTCGCTGCTGACGTTATAGCAGCCCGGAACAGGCCACGCCAACGTGCCGCTGGCGCCGGTGTAGCCGACATAGGTCTGTCCCTCGTCGCCGCTGTCGACCGGATATGTCTCGCCCGGGACAGTTTCCGCTTCCTGCGAGGGATCGCCCGTTTCCGCAACCGCGGCTTCACTCTGTGCGGCCTGCAGCGAAGCGAGGTAGGCGGCGTAGAGCTGGGCGATCTTGGCGTCGATCGCCGCGTCGGCGGTCTGGATCGCGTTCATGGCCGCTTCATACTCGGCGGCATTCTGCGTGATCTCCTCCGCAAGCTTTTTTTCGAGCTCCTCGGTCTCCTTCATGGCGGCCTTCAGACGATCCTGTTCGCCCTTGAGCTCTTCCATCGAGGCTTCGTAGCTTTCCTTTTCCCTTTCAAATTCCGCCTGGATGCGTTCATGCTCCTCACGGGCGGCAACATACTGCTCCTCGAGGCGGCGGTCGCTTTCCATGATGTCGCGGATGTCGTCCAGGCCGGTAAGCAGGGAGCTGAGACTGTCGGCGTGGAGGATGACGGCCAGGACATTGTATCCGCCGTTCTCCTCCATGCTGCGCACGCGGGCGCGGTAACGCTCCAGCTGCTGCTCCTCCAGTTCTCTGGCTGCTTTGACTTCCTTTTGTTTTTCTTCAATGAGACCGCGGTAGAGCTCGATCTGCTCGTCGGTCAGCGCGATCTGCTCGCGCAGATAGCTGTCGCGCTCGTCATAGGCCGCCTTCTGATCTATCAGCGCGGCCTGTCCGCGCTGCAGTTCCTCGATCGTCTTCTTGCTCTGCTCGGCCTTTTCGGCGAGCTCCTCCTTGCGCGCCTGCAGCTCTTCGATGCTGCCCTGCGTGTTGACGGAGAAATCCTCTTCCCCGTCGGCAAAAACGCTTGCGGGAAGGATGCCGACGACGAGGCCGATGAGCATGAGGACCGCGAGAAGGATCGCAATGGCGGAAATGATTTTTTTGTTGTTCAAGACGGTATCCTCCGTTTTTCGGACAGCCGCGCTGTCCGAGCCTCACACGTCAAGATAATTGCGGATGGCGTTCACGCCGCCGAAGGCGCCGATAAGGATGCCGATCGCCATGTAGGCGATGAACATCGGAAGCGCGATCTGATCAAAGGGCAGGATCGGCAGGAAGCTGCCCGCCATGGAGCCGACGACCTTCTTCGTCAGCAGCTCGTAGACGCCCCACTCGGCCAGGAAGCCAAGCCCGCCGCCGAGGATGCCGAGAACAAGGCCCTCGACCACAAAGGGCAGGCGGATGAAAGCATTGGACGCGCCGACCATCTTCATGATCGCGATCTCCTCGCGCCGTCCGAAGGTGGCCAGCTTGATGGTGTTGGACATGATGAAGATGGAGACGAATACCAGCATGGCGATCAGCGCGAGAGAGACGACGCTCACCACGTTGCGGATCGTGATAAAGGTCTTCGCATAGTCAAGATGCGCCTTGACCTTGGCGATGCCCTCGATGCCCTCGAGCGCGGCCTTGGTGTCGGCCATCTGGGCGATGTCGGTAAGGTGGATGACATAGCGGTCGCGCAGGACCTGGTCGTCAAGACCCTCGGCCAGATCGGAGGAATAGTTCTCCATAAAGGTGTCGAACGCCTCGCCGCGGCTGACGAACTCCGCGGAGCTGATGTTCTCAAGCTCCTCGATCGCGCCCTGCAGCGCGCGGGCGGAATCCTCGGTAAAGCTCTCGTCGACGAAGGCGACGACCTCGTTCTGGTTTTCCAGACTCTTGATGAGCCGGTCGATGTTTTTGCTCAGCAGTGTGACGCTGCCCATGATGATCAGGCACGCCATAATGATCGTGACCGTCGCAAAGGACATGAAGCCGTGCGTGCCGATGCTCCTGAAGCCCTCGCGGATCAGGTAGCCGCTTCTATTCAGTCTCATGGCCGAAATACCCGCCTTCCTTTTCGTCGCTGATCACATGACCGCTGTCAATGGTGATGACACGCTTGCCCAGCGCATTGACCAGTTCTTTCTCATGCGTGACCACCAGGATCGTGGTGCCCATGTCGTTGATCTTTTCCAAAAGCAGCATCAGCTCGAGGCTGCGCACCGGATCGAGATTGCCGGTGGGCTCGTCCGCG
>JAFRDM010000066.1 GCA_017403885.1 Oscillospiraceae bacterium | reverse complement strand
TGAATGTTGTCCGGCGGCATACCAGCTTTGAAGAACTTACCCCTACTCTGCTGCGGGAGTTTGTAGAGAAAATCGTTGTGCATGAGTGCAGCTATGACGAGAACAAGACCCGCAGACAGGACATTGAGATTTATTATTCTGTTGTTGGCAAGGTGGACTTGCCCGAATAACCGCCCGACCTATCCGACACAATGCGCAAGTGCCGGATAGGAACGGCAAAATTTTTTACACTTCTATTACTTCTTTATCGCACATCAGTAAAGGCGGCAGGTTATCACGTGGTCGGCTATTTCATGCAGTCGCGCCTGCACGACTGCATCGCGCGGAACGATCGGCGCGAGGGCAAGGAAAAAATTCCGGCAAAGGCGATCGTCATGACCTCGAACAAGCTGGAGATGCCCTCCCGCTCCGAGGGGTTCGACGAACTGTATTTTGTGGCAAACGACGGAGTCACCATGACGGTCAGTGAATGGAGGGAAAACGATGAACTTTGATGATCTTGACGCGAAAATGCGCGTATATGAGCAGTCCCTTGACCAGGTTCTGCTCCCTGAACTGTATCTGGTCGCCCGCCTGGACGGCAACCGCTTTACCCGGCTTACAAAGGAAGTCTGCGCTTTTGAGGCTCCGTTCGATACCCGCTTCCGAGATATGATGGTGGATACTGTCAAGGCGTTGATGAATTACGGCTTCCGTGTGATCTACGGCTTTACTGAGAGTGATGAGATTTCGCTCCTGTTCCATCCGGAAGAAGATACATTCGGTCGGAAGGTCCGGAAGTACAATTCTCTTTTGGCCGGTGTAGCGAGTGCGTCCTTTTCTGCACAGCTCGGAAAGCAGGCGATCTTTGACTGCCGTATGGTGCCGCTTCCGACTGTCGAGCGTGTCCAGGATTATTTCCTTTGGCGGCAGGAGGATGCGCACCGCAATTCCCTCAACGCCCACTGCTACTGGATGCTCCGCAAACAGGGCAAGAGCGTGGCCGAGGCGACGAAGATGCTGGAAGGCCAGTCCGTCGCGTTCAAGAACGAGCTGCTGTTCCGGAACGGGATCAACTTTGACAAGCTCCCCAGCTGGCAGAAGCGCGGGCAGGGCGTCTACTGGGCTGCCGTTGAAAAGCAGGGTTTCAACCCCATCACCGGGCAGACGGAGACAGCGGTCCGGCGCGTGCTGAAAGTCGATAACGAACTGCCGTTGCGGGATGCATACGCGGAGTTCATTGCGAAGATGCTGTAAAGCGACACAGCCGCGACTATGCACAGCAAGGAGGGGCAATGATGAGCAAGCTGGTTTTTGACGATCTGAAAGAATTGTTCTGCAAGGGAACGATCTGGATGAATAAAAATGAATTGTTTTGGTATGAACACGCATGGAACTCCCTTGCCGAGCGGGGAAAAGCCGAGTACGAGACCAACGGGGAATACTACAGGCTGTTGCTCCGCGCCGTGTCGCTGGTGAAAGCCTATCTTGAGTTTTCTGCTTTGGCTTTTGGGCAGGAAGAGGATACGGATTTCTCAGACCTCATCGACGGCGAAATCCCTCCTCTTGTTATCGGACAAATATTGGCCGGCATCGTCGGAGAAGACGAGCTGTACGAAGAAGAGGAAGATGCGCTTCGAATCGTTTTGAACAGCATGAAGTACGAAGTCTTCAAGGATCTGCGCAAAGAGATGAGTGTTGCAGACATCTTTGTGTGGATGTATTGCACAGGTGACGACTCATATTTTTATCACGATGCCGAGTGCGAAGACGGCGAAGAATTCGACGACGAGATCACAGATATCGAATCTTTTGAAGAAGCGGTCCGTGGCGCATATGATTCGGTGCTGAACGACAATGCCGGCGGCTCCGCAGATGCGTACTATTATGTTGAGTGCTTGACCTGCGAATAAACAGCATATCCGACAACGACTACATCCGGAGGGAGGTGAAGACATGGCCTACAGCGAGCTGATCAAGAGCTTTGAAAAGATCCGCGACTATATGCGCGAATTCTACGTCTACGGCTTCAAGAGCCGCGAGGACTACACGAAAAAGAGCGCCCGCAGCTACGACGACGAGCGGCGGCGCATCGAAAGCTGGCTGGGCGGCTACATGGCGTTCCGGCACACGGCCGAGGGCAAGAACGTCTTCATCTCTGTGGACAACCGCAGCGTGCCCTTCAACCCGCTGCACAGCGCGTGGAAGGCCAAGAGCTTCACCGACAAGGATATCGTGCTTCACTTCTGCCTGATCGACCTGCTCTCCGGCGGCGAGGCGCTCGGCGTGCCGCAGCTCGCGGACGGCGTGGCGTCGCTGCTCGCCAACACGGACGCGCCCTTCGAGATCGACGAGTCCACGATCCGCAAAAAGCTGAAGGAATATACCGACCTCGGCGTGTTCCGCGCAGAAAAGCAGGGCCGCTCGCTCGTCTACTCCCTCGCGGAGGACGGCGTCGACCTCGGCCCCTGGCGCGAGGCCGCGGCCTTCTTCTCCGAGGAGGCGCCCTTCGGCGTTGTCGGCTCGTACCTGATCGACCGGATGGACGAGGCCCCGGAGTTCTTCAGCTACAAGCACCACTATCTGCTGCACACGCTCGATACGCAGGTGCTCTGCGACGCGCTGTGCGCGATGAAGGAGAAGCGCTGCGTCGACATCGTCAACTTCAGCGTCCGCCACGACAAAGAGCACGAGCACCGCGTCTATCCGCTGCGCTTCTATATCAGCACGCAGACCGGGCGGGAGTATCTGCTGGGCTACCATTACAAGTTCCGCAAGCCGATGTTCTTCCGTCTCGACACGGTCCGTTCGATCACGGCCGGGCCGGTCGAGCCGCATTGGGAGAAGTACGAGGGCTTCGCCGACAAGTTCGACGAGAACCTCTGGGGCGTATCCACGGGCGGCGACTACTGCATCGACCATGTGGAGCTGACGCTGCGCGTGGAGGACGGCGAGGGCTATATCCTCGACCGCCTCGAGCGCGAGAAGCGTCACGGACGGATCGAAGCGATCGACGAGCATACATACCGCTTCGTCGCGGACGTGTACGACGCCGGCGAGCTGCTGACCTGGGCGCGCAGCTTCATCGGCCGCGTGATCCGCTTCGAGAGCGACAACAAATTTGCCGTCGACCGTTTCTATGGCGACGTCCGGCGTATGGCCGGGATGTACGGAGGAGGTGAAGAGGCATGATCTTCTCGGAAGTCTACGGCAGCTATTTCAAGGCCGTCTCCGCCATCCTCGCCAAGGCCGTCGAGGGCACGCTGACCGAGAAGGAGCTGACGCGCACGGTGCTTGCGAACGCCTTCGGCGAGAGCCTGATCACGATCCCCGCCAAGCTCACGGACGGCAGCTGGCCGCTGCTGACGGAAGGCTTCGGCACGCCGCTGCGTCATGCTCCACACGCCCCGCTCACGACGCTGGAAAAGCAGTGGCTGAAGGCGCTGCTGCTGGATCCCCGCATCCGCCTGTTTGATCCCTCTGAGGAAGGGCTGGAAGACGTGGAGCCACTCTTTACCCCGGATCAGTTTGTCTACTTCGACCGCTATGCGGACGGAGACGATTTTACCGACCCGCGGTATATCGAGCACTTCCGCCTGATCATCCGAGCCATGCATGAAAAGCGTAAGCTTCGCGTTCGTTTCCATGGCCATCGGGGCACCCGGCAGAGCTATATCTGTATTCCCTATAAGCTGGAATACTCCTCAAAGGACGACAAGTTCCGGCTGATCACGGGATTCAGAAACAAGCCGCTGACCGTCAATCTGTCGCGGATCGACTCGGTACATATCCTGGAGCCATGGGACGAGAGTGAGTATCTTCAACCTCGCGAGAGGGAAAAAACGCTCGTCATGGAGCTTTACGATTCCCGGAACGCGCTGGAACGTGCCATGCTCCATTTCTCCGACCTGGAGAAAGAAACCGAGCGGATCGATGAAAAGCACTACCGTATTACGCTGAACTACAAGCAGGGCGACGAGACGGAAATCCTGATCCGCATCCTCTCCTTCGGCCCGGTGCTGAAAGTGATTGAGCCTGAGACGATGGTCAAGCAGATCCGTGAGCGGCTGGCAAAGCAGACGGCGCTGATCGGAAAAGAAAATACTTGACAGCGCCATGTCCGGCATGGTATATATACTCTCCTTGATCAGATCAAGGTGAACCGTGGCATTGACAGCGAACGGTACATCCGCCGGTAGCTTCCTCGTGGCGTGTTCGGCAGGGCGCGGCGTTTCATACTGAGGGCGCGAGGCTGCCGGAAGTACCTGACGGCGCGCCTCCAATCTCACCAGGTCCCGTCGTTGAGGACACTTCCGGGTTGTTCCGGCTAAGCCCTTGGGTGGGAAAGGTGGACGCGGCCTTGGAAGAAGACCAAAAAGCACACCGCTTCCGGCAACTTCTTCCAAGGCCTCGTTTTCAAAAAGAATGGATCGCGTCATTTGACAGCGAACGGTACATCCGCCGCTAGCTTCCTCGTGACGCGTTCAGAGGTGGCGCGGCGTTTTAATACTGACGGCACGGGGCTGCCTGATGTCAATTGACGCCGCGCCTCCGTTTTTGCCTTCCCCGCGCACGGGGAAGGGGGACCGCTTGCGGTGGATGAGGTCCTTTCCCAAACGGAAGAGGAGACCTCATCAGTCAGCTGCGCTGACAGCTTCCCCGTGCGCGGGGAAGCCATTTTCCCCCGAAATATCGTAAAATTGCGAACTTTTCCTCGAAAAGGGAGAGTTCGCAACTTTTTTTCCATGATAATTCTCTCCGAAAGCGCTATTGTATGCTTGCGGGTGTGAGGACTGCATCTTCGGCCTCGTAGCCAAAATTACGCAGTTCTCCGCCTGCCGGACGGCAGAACGCGCTGGCCTGACGGGAATTGTACCCTGAGCTGCATCAGCACGCTGCCGCCCGCAAAGCGCGGCGCGGGGCTGTGTTCCCGGCGAATTGGACGCCGGCTAATGCAGTCCCCGCCGCGTGAAAAGCACGCACAGCAATGATTTCTTACGTAATTATAACGTGACGAATGCCGTGCTTTGAAACGAAAGACGCTGACAGCAGATCCTCCTCGTATAAGGCTGACGATGCGGACATTCCGCGTCCGAGGGCTGGACGGCCGCGAGCCGATGGGATACGATGCGTCTTGAAAAACGAAAGATGCCCACAGCAATTATTGGGGTTTGATCCCCGCTTTCTGTCCCGGCATGACAGAGTCGGCCGTAAAGGCGGCCGATGCCAATGGCACCGCCGTACCGGCATCTTGTTCCATTTGCAGAAAACGCCGCCCCGGCCTGCCGTGTCTCCGTAGGCGTATTTTTCACGGTTTGAGAGAGATACTCAAAACGAGCACGAGACGGAGGTCACGGCTCCGACGCCCCGATGAGGGGAAAGTCGTTCGCCTCGCGCGGCGTTTTCAACAGAAAGACACAGCCAGCGAGTTTTTTTGATCCGTTAGCTCCTCCGGGGAGCACCTGCCTGAAAAGCAGAGTTCGCGGGTTAGAGTCCCGCACGAATACCAAACTGTGTCTTGAAAAGGCATCGACAGCAACTTAAAAAGCTTCAAAAGCAACGTACTGATAATACGTAATCAACATGATGCCTTGAAAGGGAAACGATCTTGTGGGTGCGGCAAGAGAGCCGAAAGAACCTTCCTCTCGCTCCTCAGGCCACTCCCCGCGCCGGTTCTCGACGTTTCCCGTGCGCCCGCCGAATGTGTGAGAGGCTCCGCCGCCGGCCCTGTTTGTGTCCAGGATACCGCCGGAGGATGCGGTTGGCAGGAGCCGGGCGCACAGTAAAATAGTAATCTCCCACTTCTCCTTTGCGGAATGTTTACAGGGTTTTCCCTTGTACGAGCGCCGTCGTTGAAGCGGAGAAATATCTGACCGCACGCAAAGCGAACGTCAGCGGCAAGTATACTGACGGTCACTGACCGAATACGCTCCGCCCGTGGGGGCTCGAGAGAGCAGCGGGGCACGGAGACTCTGGAAAGCCGCTCCCGGACGTTTTGTGTGAAAAGCACAGACAGCAACTGTTTGATCAAAAAACTACTTTTTTATGAGCTGACAATCCTGCCCGGATACGATCTCCTTCGCATAGGGCTTTTTTGAGTGCTTTGGGTCAAACAACGAGCCGCCGTAAGCTCCGCGGATGTCGGAGAGCGGCCGAAGAAAAGACGTCAGCAGCAAAGGCGAACAGCTTTCCGATGAGGGAACGTCCGTCCCCAAAGAGGCGGGAAAAGACGTCTTGTAAGCAAAGGTGTGTGCAGCAAGTCATCTGCTTCGGTCGAAGCTTGGTAAGCTTCCCCTGCCTGCGCAGGGAGCATCCCCGCCAGGGGCGCACCTTGTAAAAAACGATAGGCGCAGACAGCAATGTTGATTTGCTCCTGCAGAGGGACGGGGCGTGCGGCCCGTCGCTTCAGCAACGTGCATCCGTGTGGAAGGATGCTGCAAAAAGCGCCTTGTGGCGTGGGCGGGAACTGACATCAAAAGCACAAGGGCAGCACGGCCCGGAGCTTTTGCCGGAGAGAATGCGGAGGAAGCAGGGCCTTTTAGTGCATACTGCGCCGCAATAATCCGGCGTATTATCAGTCTCCCCGCCCGCGCCCGTTTCCGGAATTCAAAAGAAAGGCGTAACCACCTTGCGTATGACAGGAGAAACAGTCGTGCGGCTTGTTGCCTGTCAGGGCGGCGTGACGGGAATCGTACCCTGAGCGGCTTCGCCGTTGCAAGGCGTCTTGGGGTACGGGCGGAAGCCTGATGAATAGGCTAGGGAGCGCATGGGCCTGAACCTTATCACAGGTCTTCCCGCCCGTACCGATTTATCAACATGATTGTAAAGGGGGTCTTTCCGATGCTGAAAGAACTGAAAAACGAAGCCAACAAAACCTATACCGAAAACGGCGCGGTCACCAATCGCAGCACCGGGAAGGACTGCCTTGACCTTTTTGCCACCGTCGGCGCGCTGCGCCGCGAGAGCGAGCAGGAGATCGTCGCGCGCTTCCTGCGCGCCTATACCGAGAACGCGGACCTCGCGATGAAGATCCTGTTCTTCTCGCGCGATATCCGCGGCGGCCTCGGCGAGCGCCGCGTGTTCCGCACGGTGCTGCGCTGGCTGGCCGAAAACGAGAAGAAATCGCTCGTCCGCAATCTGCCCTTTGTGGCGGAGTACGGCCGCTGGGACGACCTGCTCGTTCTGCTCGGCACGCCCTGCGAGAAGGAAACGCTCGCGCTGCTCAAAGAGCAGTTCAGCGCCGACCTCGGAGCGCTGGACGCCGAGGGAGAGGTCTCGCTGCTCGGCAAGTGGCTGCCCTCCGTGAACGCCTCCAACGAGCAGACGGTACAGTTGGCGAAGAAGATCGCCAAAGCCTTCGGCCTTTCCGAGCGCGACTACCGCAAGGCGCTCGTGCGCCTGCGTGAGCGTATCCGCATTCTCGAGAACAATCTGCGCGAGAAGGACTATTCCTTCGATTACTCCAAGCAGCCCTCCAAGGCCATGTTCAAATACCGCAAGGCCTTCCTTCGCAACGACGGCGAGCGCTACGGCGCGTTCATGGAGCGCGTGCAGAAGGGCGAGGCGAAGCTGCATACCGGCACGCTGCTGCCCTACGAGCTGGTCGAGCCGTATCTGGAGTACACCTGGTACCGTCAGGACAGCTTCATGCGCGCGATCTCCGACGAGGAGAAGCTCACGCTCAACGCGACCTGGGCCGCGCTGGAGGACTTTGCCACGGACGAGAACGCGCTCGCCATCGTGGACACCTCCGGGTCGATGTATTGCCAGAACTCTCCGCTGCCCGCTTCCGTCGCGCTCTCGCTCGGTCTGTACTTTGCCGAGCGGGCGAAAGGGCCGTACCGCAAACACTTCATCGAGTTCTCCGCGCACCCGGAGCTGATCGAGATCAAGGGCGAGACCTTCGCCGACCGGCTGCGCTACATCGCGTCGTTCAACGAGGTCGCGAATACGAATCTCGAGGCGGTCTTCGACCTGATCCTCGACGCGGCGGTGAACAACGACCTGCCGCAGAGCGAGCTGCCTGCGAAGCTCTACATCATCTCCGACATGGAGTTCGACGCCTGCGTCTACGGCTCCAAGCTCTCCAACTTTGAGAGCGCAAAGCGCAAGTTTGCCCGACACGGCTATGCGCTGCCCCAGCTTGTGTTCTGGAACGTCGCCAGCCGCAACCGCCAGCAGCCCGTAACGGTCAACGACCGCGGCGTGGCGCTCGTCTCCGGCTGCTCGCCGCGCATCTTTTCCATGGCGATGGAGGGCGAGCTCGATCCCTGGGCCTACATGCTCAGCGTGATCGATACGGAGCGGTACGCTCCCATCGCGGCGTAAGAGCAATACCTCCGATGGGCAGAGACTGAACAGAGCAGTTTTGGTTCACCTGCCGGTGTAGGAGTGAGAAGTGGCGGTATGGCGTGCTCTCCGTGCCGCGGCGAGCCGGGGAGAGCAGACACTAAATCCGCTTCTCCCCGGCTTTTTTGAAAGGATCAATATGAAATGATAGAAATAAAAGGATTGCACAACACGGCCCTTTGTTATACACCTGCATTAGAGCCGACGGCCGAGCAGCAGATCAAGACCGTCTGCGATCAGGAAGCTTTTGCCGGCTGCAAGATCCGTATCATGCCTGATGTACATGCCGGGAAGGGCTGCACGATCGGCACGACCATGACCATTCGGGACAAGATCGTTCCCGGCATGGTGGGCGTGGATATCGGCTGCGGCATGGAGACCGTGCGGCTTGCCGAAAAGGAGATCGATTTTGCCGCGCTGGACGCCCTCATCCGCAAGGAGATCCCCTGCGGGCAGAATATCCGCAAGACGGAGCACCAATACAACGAAGAGATCAACCTTTACCAGCTCCGCTGCGCACCCTATGTGTCCATTGAGCGGGCAAAGCGTAGCATTGGGACTCTTGGCGGCGGCAACCACTTCATCGAAGTCGATCGCGGAGAGAACGGAGATTTGTACCTCGTAGTACATTCCGGGAGCCGTCACCTCGGCACCCAGGTCTGCAAGTACTACCAGGATCAGGGTCGCTTTGCCATGTGGGGCGGCGCCCGCCATCAGATCGATGAATTGATTGCCGAATACCGGGCAGCAGGGCGCTGGCAGGAGATCCAGAGCGCCATCAACGAACTGCGCAAGGAGCACCCAATCAACATTCCCAAGGATCTCGCCTATGTGGAAGGAAAGCTGTTTGAGGACTATATCCACGACATGCGCATCACCCAGCGTTTCGCCGTGCTCAACCGCAAGGCCATGACGGACGTGATCCTGCGCGGCATGGGGTTGACGAAGGTCGAGGAATTCACCACCATCCACAACTACATCGACACGGAGAAGATGATCCTCCGTAAGGGATCCGTTTCCGCCGAAGCTGGAGAAAAGCTGCTGATCCCGATCAACATGCGTGACGGTAGCCTGATCTGCATCGGAAAGGGCAATGATGAATGGAACTGTTCTGCTCCGCATGGTGCAGGGCGCATCATGAGCCGCAAGCAGGCCCTCGCCCAGCTCTCGATGGATGAATACGCCGCCGAGATGGAAGGGATCTGGTCCTCCTGCGTCGTGCGCGACACGCTTGACGAATCTCCTATGGCATACAAGCCCATTGATGAGATCGTTTCCGAGATCGGTCCCACCGCCGAGATCATCGAGCGTATCCGTCCGGTCTATAACTTTAAGGCTGCAGAATAAAAAAGCTGTATGACTGCCCGACACGGTTACTGCCGGGAGCATAGATTCCCCCGCAAGTCCGTCGGCAGATACAGGTCTCCCTCCGGGCTGCGTCTTGGACGTACGCCCCGCGGAACGAAAGGACAGTGGGAAGTCCGGCGGGAGATTGATAATCGCGCCCTTAGTTCAACGGTGGAGCGCCTGTCTCCTATACAGGAGCCCTGCAGGAGGTTCCGGGTTCGACTCCCGGAGGACGCGCATATGCGCTCTAAGCTCAGCCGGTCGAGCAGCGGATCGATAATCCGCAGGCCGCAGGTTCGATCCCTGCAGAGCGCACCATACGCCGCGAAGAACTGCAGAATTGATCTGCAAAATCCCCGTATTAGGCCCAAACTGAGTCCCCTCTAACGGCAGAGATTGGCCGCAGACTTGGAACCAGTTCTGAGCCCTTTTGGATAGGCGTTTTCTTCGCGGCAGGCCCGGGCTGGTCTCCGACTAACGGCACAATGAGTTGCCGCAGCCATGGAGGCGTTTGCCCCCTCTAACGGCACGGTAGTTGCCGCAGATATGGAGCGGCCCGGGTTTTGAGGAAAGAGAACCGCATTTTATACTACCGGTTTCTTTACTTCTGGATATCAAATTGCTATAATACAAGCAGAAACTTGGGCCATGCCCGGAAAGGATAAAAGAAATGATCCGCAGACAATTCTCCGTTTTATTCAAATCCGAATATAAGGATCTTTCGCTGTGCAGCCTTAACCACAAGATGCACGGTCCTTTGGCATGCCCATATAAGACGGAGAACAGAACTGTGAAACGACAGCCGGAATAGGCTAACCAGATACTTCACAGGCCGCTTGTCTTGTATGAGGCAGGCGGCCTTTTTGTTGTTCATTGTTTGTGTTATAGGCCAGACGGCCGGAACAGGAGAGTAAATGAAATGAATCGAATACCGGTCATCGATATGACCGCAACCGGAATCAACATCACCCGCATGCGAATCAACGCGGGTTTGACCGTAAAGGACGTGCAGGATGTTTTCGGATTCTCCACGCCCCAGGCCATTTACAAGTGGCAGCGCGGTACGGCATTGCCGACCGTGGACAACCTTGTTGTCCTTGCCGCGATTTTCGGTGTGAAGATCGATGACATCTTGATATTTCAAGACTGCGGAGTGATTCCAATCTCCGCATGATCATAAAACCAGCCCAAGTGTTCGGGCTGGCGTGGTCCCTTCGACTAACAGGCTAGGTCACCGCACTTTCAATGCGGCAATGCTGGGTTCAAATCCCGCAGGGATCACCACGTCAGAAGAAGCCTGCTCCATTTTGCTTCCGCGGTTTGTGTAAGAGCCGCGAAAGCTCCATATCCGCAGTCTCCTTCTTCCTTTTCCAAATCGGACCCGCTCCGCTGGGCTCCGATTTGGGGAGGGCTCTTTGCCGGATTGGTGTAACGGCAGCACGCCTGACTCTGACTCAGGCAGTCATGGTTCAAACCCGTGATCCGGTGCCATGATACAGCCCCGTAGTGCAGATGGCTAACACGCCTGACTGTCTATCAGGAGATCGCGGGTTCGAGTCCCGTCGGGGTTGCCATACGGCCCCTTAGTCTAATCGGCCAGGACGCAGGACTCTCAATCCTGAAATGCCGGGTTCAAATCCCGCAGGGGTCGCCACTATGCCTGCGTGGTGGAACTGGGATACACGTCCGACTTAAGATCGGGCGCCGTGAGGATTGGGGGTTCGAGTCCCTCGGCAGGCACCATGCGCGTGTGACGGAATCGGTATACGTGTCAGGCTCAAACCCTGGCGTTCAAGGACATGTGAGTTCGACTCTCACCGCGCGCACCATATGGGTTCCATGGCCAAGCTGGTTAAGGCGACGGACTGCAAATCCGTGATCGCCCGTTCGAATCGGGCTGGAACCTCCAATATGCAGGATGACGCCGGACGGCTCCGGCACCGGTCCAGAAAACCGTGGGCAGCAGAACTGCTGTGGGGATCGACACCTCCGTCCTGCGCCATATGGAGTGATACCCTGACCGGTAAGGGACCTCCCCGCTAAGGAGGCGGCGCAGAAATGCGCTTGAGCGTTCGAGCCGCTCTCACTCCGCCATATACGTCCTTAGCTCAGCCGGACAGAGCAGCGGATTTCTAATCCGCGTGTCCCGGGTTCGAATCCTGGAGGGCGTGCCATATACGTTCTTAGCTCAGTTGGCAGAGTAGCGGTCTTTTAAACCGCAGGTCGCGGGTTCGAGCCCCGCAGGGCGTACCATATGCGTTCTTAGCTCAGTTGGCAGAGCAGCGGTCTTTTAAACCGCAGGTCGCGGGTTCGAGCCCCGCAGGGCGTACCATATGCGTTCTTAGCTCAGTCGGTAGAGCGGCGGACTGTTAATCCGCATGTCACAGGTTCGAGCCCTGTAGAGCGCGCCACATGCGCCTTTAGTTCAGTTGGCAGAACGCCGAACTTATAATTCGGAAGTGCGGAGTTCGAATCTCCGAGGGCGTACCATATGCACGAATGGCGGAAGGAGGAATACGCGCCAGACTAAGGATCTGGTGCCCGCACCGGGCTTGTGAGTTCGAGTCTCACTTCGTGCACCATTTTGCAGGGTGGCAGAACGGAAATGCAACAGCTTCATAAGCTGCCCCATGAGGGTTCAACCCCCTCCCCTGCAACCATCTATGTTGCGTGTAGCTCAGACGGATAGAGCGCCAGGTTGTGGCCCTGGAGGTCACCGGTTCGAGACCGGTCACGCACCCCACGGGACCTTAGCTCAGTTGGTAGAGCGGTAGGCTGAAGATCTGCGCGTCCCAGGTTCGAGCCCTGGAGGTCCCACCACATACGGGAGAATGCCTGAGTCCGGTCAAAAGGGGCGGACTGTAACTCCGTTGCCGCAAGGCTGCGTTGGTTCAAATCCAACTTCTCCCACCAGAAAAAGGCAACGCTCTTTTCCGACCCCCTGGTAACTTCATCTCGCATGGTAATTCCAGACTTTGTGTTGTCGGACGCGTTGCCGGGCGATGATACTGTTATATTTCCCAATCATGCGAGTTGGGCGATCACTGACGGATCATCGCCTTTTTCCATTGTTCAGCGTGATATGACTTACAGCTGACCCTCCCCTGCACGGGTCTTTGACTATGCACCAAAGAGAAAACGTAAATGCACAAAAAAGAATCCAGTGCACCAATATCCCTTTTCTTGGTGCTTTTTGGTGTGAAAACACAGAAACTGCGCCCTGATTATTACAGAATCAGGGTACTGTCTTTGTAAAAACCACAGCATTTCCGGGCTCTTCAGCGTTCATGGCCGATCTCGGGTTGTCTGGGGCAGGCTTTTCCCTTTTATGTGGTTTTGTGATCCTGTTGCAGGAGTCGGGTTCGTTGAAGTTTTCCCTGGATTTGTTGGGTATATGAGACAGCAAAACAGACAGATACCTGAAAAGCATATATCCAGGTACCTGTCTGCATAGAATCAAAGATTCACATTGTTTTTTCCTGCCGCCTGATACATTCGATCATCGGACAGCACCGTGGTCACTGTTAATCCTCTGGAAAAGATCGCGGCCAGATCCTCTGCGCTCATAAGACCGCGTGAGACCTTGCTGGCCATAGCGGAATGGTGACCGTCGATCTTCTCCCGGCTGCAGGCTCTTCCGGCGGGGATCCTGGCCGCCTTTCTCATGCGGAAGAGCGGCTGCTCCTGCTGCCATGCCGAATGCGGCAAGTCCTGCGCCATGTCGTGCGGGAAGAACGACCGGCCGCGGCCGGTCCGTCTGTTTTTTTGCTGTCCCGGTGTTGAATCTCAGGACGCAAAACACGAACGCGGCACGGCGTGCGATTGCTCTTTTTTTGAAGCAGTTTTGAGGGGAATGATACAATCAAACCGCTCCGAATACTAACAAAAAAGGATGTGAATGCATGAGACCTTGCTTTAATGAAACGACTGCCATGAAGCACGGAGACCTCAGGAGCGATATTGAAAACTGCGCAAAATTCGGATTTGACCTGATGGAGATCCGGGAAGACAAACTTCTCGCCTTTCTTCGCCGCAATCGGCTGGAAGACGTAAAAGAGCTGTTAGAGGCAAACCGGATCCAGCCGGTCTGCTTCAATGCCGTGCACGAGATCTCTTTCCGGGACAAGGAGGGCTGGCTGCAGACCAAGGAGCTGTGCGAATTTCTGTTCTACTGCGGCCGTGAGATCGGCTGTCACAACCTCGAAGTCGTGCCCTCCGCGGATATCAGCGGCAGGAGCTATGACGAGATCAGCCAGGGGACGGCGGAGGCGCTGTGCCTGCTGTCCGACATCGCCCGCGATTACGACGTGCGCTGTGCCTTCGAGTTCATCGGCTTTCCGAATTTCTCGGTAAACACCTTCAAGCAGTCCCTTGAGATCATCAACATGGTCGGCAGGGACAACGTCGGGATCCTGCTGGACACCTTCCATTTTTACGGAATGGGCTCCGATCCCGAGGGCATCCTGATGGCAAAGGGCGAGCAGATCTTTGACGTCCATATCGGCGATTGCCCGAAGCGCGCGCCCGGGACGGCAAAGCGCGCGGAACGCTGCTGGCCGGGAACGGGAGACGTACCGCTCCTCAGGATCCTTCAAAACCTGAAGAGCATCGGATACGACTGGGCGGTAAGCGTGGAGATGTTCGACCCGAAGCTTTGGGAGCTGCCGGTGGAGGAATCCTTCCGGATCGGTCTGGAGAGCACGAGCGCTGTCTTGACGGCCGCCGGCGTGCTGTCATAACGGAGGGGCACCATGGACGATACGAAACTGCGTGAAAGGATGAAAGCGCTCTCCTCCTCCGCGCTTTCTGACGCGCTGGATCAGTTGGGCGCGCCGGGCGAACTGTACGGCATCAAGCGCATGTGCGGAAGCGGGACCGTCTGTGGGCCGGCGTACACCGCGAGCTACGAGGCTTTCGACGGGAAAGGCGGGCTTGGTGACTTCGTGGGGAACGCCGCCCCTGGGCAGATCCTTGTGCTCGACAACCGCGGGCGGACGGACTGTTCCGTCTGGGGGGATCTCACCTCTCTTTACGCTTCGGTCCGCGGGATCGAGGCCGTTGTGATCGACGGCGCTTTCCGGGACGTCGACGGCGTGGAGCGGACCGGCTTTCCCGTGTTTTCGCGCGGCAGCAGCATGACGACGGGAAAGGGGCGCGTCAAGTTTGCGCGTTCAGGCGTCGCGGTAACGGTCTGCGGGAAAACCATACGACCGGGCGACTGGATCTTCGGAGACGGCAGCGGCGTGCTCGTCATCCCGGCGGTGCTCGCCGAGCGGGCGTGTGAGCTGGCGGAGGCGAGAGAACGGCGGGACGAGCTGATCGCCCAGGCGGTCAGGAGCGGCATCCCGTTGAGCGAAGCGCTCAGAAATGCGGTAAAATAAAATGACAGAACACCTCCTGATGCTCCCCAGCATCAGGAGGTGTTCCATTTTTATGGAAAAGGAGTAAAAAGAAGAGAGGACGAAAAGGAATACGACTCAGGAGCCCTGTGCCGCGAATCCCGCGCCCAGGTCGAACGCGGTCCGGTTCATTTCGGTGAACTGCTCTTTCTTGGAGAGGCGACGGATCGTCTGCTCTTTGGCTTCGTCCAGCGGGATCACGCCGGTCTTTGCAACAAGGAAGCCGATCATGACGACGCCGAGCGTCACCATCGACCCGGCCTGGTGCGCCAGCTCGTTGGCGGGGATCTTCAGAACGTGTATCCCCTCGATCTCATCGGGGCAGTCCACGATAGAGGAGTTTACGATCAGCGTTCCGCCGGGAAGAACGTTCTTTTTGAACTTCTCGTAAGAAGGCATGTTGAGCGCAACGACATAATTGTAGTTGCGGCGGGAGGGGGAAGCGATATCGTCTTCGCCGATCACGACGGTGCAGTTCGAGGTGCCGCCGCGCATGGCTCCGCCGTATTCCGGAAGAAAGGTCGTGTTTTTCCCGGCTTCATTTGCCGCGTATGCAAGCACCTTGCCAAGCGTCTGTACACCCTGACCGCCGAATCCGGCCATGAGGAAACTGGTTTCCATATCAGTACCGTTCGGGCACGGGATCTGTGCCCGATACCTGCTCCTTTCTCTTAGAATTAATTAAGATTGCTCTCGTCTTTGATGACGCCCGTCTTGAATTCCTTCAAGACGACGTCTTCGATATAGGAGGGAACCTCAGAGGTCGGGATGCCCAGGTTCGTCGTGCAGGCCGTGACGATCTCCACAAAGGAGTAGGCGTTCTCTTCCATCTGGATCCGGACGGCTTTTTTGATCAGCTCCTTGGTCTTGAGGATCTCCTTGACATTATGGACGCTGCCTCTTGCGACAAAACGAGGCGTCTTCAGCGTGGCGATCAGCTCGGCCATGTGGATCGGATAACCAGCGTCCTCGACGCGCTTTCCGGCGACGGAGGTCGTCGATTTCTGCCCGATCAGCGTGGTCGGAGCCATCTGGCCGCCAGTGCGGCCATAGATCTGGTTGTTGACAAGGATCACCGTGACGGGTTCGCCGCGATTGGCGGTGTGTACCGACTCAGCCATGCCGATGGCCACGGCGTCACCGTCGCCCTGCAGGATGATCGTGACCCCCTCGGGGTGGACACGCTTGTAGCCCAGACCGCTGGCCGTGGTCCGGCCGTGAAGGCTCATCATCGAATCGAAGTCGACCCAGTCTCTCGCCGAAACGGCGCAGCCGACGCCCATCGGGAGCATGGTCCTTTCACGGATGTCCAGTTCTTCGACCACTTCCGCGATCAGCTTGACCACGGTGCCGTATGTGCAGCCGGGACAAAAGCCGCTTTTCCCTTTTGGATCGAGAGTCGCAGGCTTTTTGTAGATACATTCCATCGTTCTTCCCCCTTCTTACAGAATCTTTCTGACAGCCTCTTCCACCTCGTCCGGCGTAATGATGACGCCGCCGGCTCGTGTGCAAGAGTAATGCGGGATGTCGCGGTCAAGATACAGCGCAACGTCGTCATAGAACATGACCGGCCGCGCCATCTCGACGGTGAGGACCGCTTTCACCTGATTCTTGTCGATCGCCTTGATCCTTTCCTTCGGGAAAGGATACAGTGTCTTCGGACGCACCATGCCGATCTTGACGCCCTCCTCACGCAGCGCTTTGACCGCACCAGAGGAGATCCTTGCGGCGCTGCCGAACGCGATGATCAGATATTCCGCGTCTTCGGTAAGCATGTCTTCATACTCGACGGCCTCCTTCTGCCACAGATCATACTTGGCGCAGGCGGCGTCGTACTCTTTCTCGACAAGGGCGGGGACAGAGACGGTGTCCTTGAACACTCTCTTGGGCCGACCCTTTTCGCCGGGGCCGCGCGCCTTCAGCCGCGCGTCCGTGCCGGTCTTGAATTCAGGGATGATGACGGGCTCGTGCATCTGTCCGATCATGCCGTCCGCCAGGATGACGACCGGATTGTTGTACTTCTCGGCAAGATCGAAAGAGTTGTAGACCATGTCCACAAACTCCTGCACGGAATATGGCGCAAGGACAAGGCTGCGCAGACCGCCGTGGCCGGCCGACTTGACGGCCAGGTTGTAGTCCGCCTGAGAGGAGACGATGCTGCCGCCGCCGGCTCCTGAACGCATCACGTTGATGATCACGCCCGGAAGCTTACCGCCGCACATCGCGCTGATGCCTTCCTGCATCAGAGAGAAGCCCGGTCCTGAGGTGGCGGTCAGCGCTCTCGCGCCGCCGACCGATGCCCCGAGGACCATGTTGATCGCAGCAGGCTCACATTCTGCCTGAATGAACTGGCCGCCCGCCTCCGGCAGACGCCAGGACATGTACTCGGTCAAAGTCGTCTGCGGGGTGATCGGATATCCGGCGTAGAGATTCAGTCCGGCCCGGATCGCCGCTTCCGCAGCGGCGACGTTGCCCTGCATCAGTACCTTTTTTGCCATTTGTTCATTTCCCCCCTTACTTTACCTGTAGACCGATATGGCCGCGTCAGGACATACGATGGCGCAGAATTTACAGGCTATGCACTGCTCCGCGTTGACCTGGACGGCATAGTTGAACCCGCTGGAATTGATGTCCTCTCCCGCCTTGATCAGCTTCTTCGGACAGGCGGAAAAGCAAAGACCGCAGCCCTTGCAGGCTTCAGAGTCGACGACAATTTTTGCCATAAACAATCCTCCCGTTGTTCTTCAGGTTTATATAATGTCAGAAGGCTCGCTTCTGAAATCATACGAAGTTAATAGAGCAGACCGTTCTTCTTCGCCCGGAAGCGAAGCTCGTCGCGGAAATCGGGATGCGCGATCGAAATCATGCGCTCGACGCGCTGTTCGATCGTCGCGTAGCGAAGATCGGCGATGCCGTATTCGGTGACGATGCAATGGACGTCGTTCCGTCTCGTCGTAACGGCCGAGCCGAGCGGGAGCGTCAGATCGATCTTCGAGCCGATGGTACCGTCTTTCTTCTTGAAGGTGGAGTAGAAGGTGATGAAGGACTGGCCGCCGTGGCTGATGCGCGCGCCGCGAACGAAGTCGCAGTGCCCGCCGGTGCCGCTGTATTGCCGCAGGCCGATGCTCTCGGCGCAGACCTGACCGGTCAGATCCACTGCAAGCGCGGAGTTGATCGAGACTACGTTGTCGTTCTGTCCGATGATGTAGGGGTCGTTGACCCAGGAGAAGGAACGGCACTCGAAATCCTTGTTGTGGTCGATGAAATCATAGGTGGACTGCTTGCCCTGGCAGAAGCCGAAGACGGAAATCCCGGGCAGCAGCTTCTTCTTGCTGTTGTTGGCCGCGCCGCACTTGAGCAGATCCACCATCGTGTCGCAGAACATCTCCGTGTGGATGCCCAGGTCGTGCTTGTGCGTGAGGTTTTTCCCCACCACCATGCCGGGACCGCCGACGCCGAACTGGATGGTGGCGCCGTCCGGGATCCGGTCGATGATGAAGGAGGCGATCTTTTCATCGAGCTCGTTCGCCGTCTTGACCGGAAGCTCCTGCAGAGGCTCGTCATATTCCACGATCGCGTCCACGTCGTTGACGTGCAGCAGATTCCCCTCGCCGTATACGTAGGGAGAGTTGTTGTTGACCTGAACGATGATCCTGTCGAAGCGGTCCTTGAGGGCAGGGATGTCCCCTCCGTGCAGGCCCATGCTGAAATAACCGTTTTCGTCCGGACCGACGACTCCTGCCAGTGCAACGTTCGGGCACATGTGGTCCCGCTTGTCGGCAAAGGTGTCGTGCAGGTCGATGAGCAGTACACCCATGCGCGAGCCCTGCAGAATGGCATTTCTCTCACCGGGATAGAGGAAATTGGTGCGGATGTCGATGCAGCCGTTCGACTCCTTGCCAAAGACACGGAAATCGCGCTTCGTCACGCCGAGATTCAGCTCGACATTTTCAACGCGGCCGCGAAGCTCATACAGCCCCTCGATCAAGGCGCAGGGCATGGCGACACCGTTCTGCGTGAGGATCACATCGTCCGAGCGGATGAGCGAGAGCGCCTCCGGGATACTCATCAGTTTGCTGCGGTATTCTTCTTTCCATCCCATGAGTACAATCTCCTTAAGCTTAGCTATTTTGTTCCCGAGTATATTGTGCCGTTCAAGTCTGCGAGCGTCAAATAATGAGCAATCCCCTACTTTCGGAGGATCTTTGCCTCTCTTTGCGATACCATTGTTTTTTATAGGATTCAAAAGCGTTTCCCGCGCGCCGGAGGCGCAGAGTCTTCCCCCCTCCGCGGCGGACAAGGAGCAGTTGAAAATGAATAATTAACCATTTGAGGGCTTGACGCTTTTTTCCCGCCGTGTTACGATACAGGACGATAAGGGGGTGGCATGATGAAAAAGAGAAGCCCTGTTTTGGCGGTCCTGCTGTCTCTGCTTGCGGGCGCGGCTCTGCTTGCTTCCCTGCTCTTCGGAAAGGGAGCGGCCTTCGCCGCCGTTGCCGGCATGGGTCTGCTGTATGCGTACTTTGTCGAAAACCCCGAAAGCGAAGCTGAAGAAATGAATAATGAGCAACCGAAGAGCTGATGCGCAGCGGATGCGGGTTTTGTCCCGCCGAAAAGAAAAAAACTGCGCCGGGTTCTTCACCGCCCGGTATATATGCCATGATCGATCGATGTCTAATGTGGAAACATATCAGGCATCGAATCATTCTTGCATAGTTTTCAGAGGAAAAAGGAAGGCGGGATGCGCTGAAGCCACCTGAGGAAGCGACAGGCGGCCGGGGTCGCCGCCCGGCCATTCTGCAGACGGAACGGAACGACGACCCCGGAAGAATCTCCGCTTACAGAGAGGAGTGATCATTGGCGGAGACACAGGAAGTGATTTCTTTTGCCTTTGCCGCGTCGGCGCGTGCCTTTTTCTGCAGCAGCAGGGACACGGCAAGAAAGACGAGCGCGCAGCCGAAATATAAAAGAAGACGCAGCGCAAGTGCGACCTGGACGCTTCCTCCCACGTCCGCGGGGAGCGTTCCCTGCGCGTACTGCACGATGAAGAAGGCGCCCATGACAAAAAACACAATGCTCAGCAGCCGCAGGGGCCGGACGTTGAGCGCGGGTATTTTTCTCTCCCGAATCAGCTTGAAGAGCAGCAGAACCAGCCCCAGCGGCAGAAGCAGCAGGAGCGTCGCGGTCACAAGCCACCAAGGAGGGAACCTTTTTGTTTGTGTATCCATGCCGTCACCGTATCCTTCCGAAAACCCGTTATTCCATACGGACATGGTAGCCTCGCGGCATAACTGCGTCAAAGTTTCCCCAAGCAACGCTCTGCCGAAGCGATTCCCGGCACGGAGGTAAAGGAAATTGCATGGAAAAAAGAACAATATCCAATTTGATGGTATAATCTCCGTAATCCCATTTGATGATATAATCTCCGTATTATAACTTGAATCATGTCCGACGGCTGATGACAGTCAAAAACGGGGGGGTGCGTTCTGAATGCGGATCGGAAAAATGGATTTTCGGGAAAGAATAATCGACGACAACATTTGGTGCTTTGAGCAGGCGCATGCCAGATGCTTTCTATTCGTCGGCGAAACAGTTTCTCTTCTGGTCGATTCCTGTCTCGGCGGCGATCTGAAAGCGCTTTGCGAAAGCAAAGCCGGCACGCCCGTCAAGCTGGTGCTGACGCACGGCGACGGAGATCACATCGGCTGCATGAGACAGTTCGACGAGAGCTATATGCACCCCGCGGAGTTCTCAACCATGGAAGCGAGGACCGGGCAAAAGGCCGATTCCCTGCCGCTTTGGGAAGGAAGCGTTTTCGATATAGGCCGCTTTTGCTTTGAGGTGATCCACCTGCCCGGACATACGCCCGGGAGCATCGCTCTGCTGGAGAGAAAGCGCCGCTTCCTTCTCGGCGGAGACACGATCCAGGCCGACCCGGTCTATATGTTTGGGACCGGAAGGAACCTGGCCGCTCTCAGGCTCAGCCTGCAGAAGCTGCAGGCCATGAAGGGTGCGTTCGACCGTTGCTACGCCTCTCACGGCGAGCTCTCGGTCGGCCCAGAGCTGATTGACGAGATGTACCTCCTTGCGGACGAGCTCTGCCGCGGCGCCGGCCCGGCAGCTTTGCCCGCGCCGGAAGACGGCCCGCCGAACAAGCCGCCCGGTGCCGGGCTGTATGTCAGAGGAAAGGCCAGGATCTGCATCTGAAGCCCTGCCGGGCCGACCGGCAGGCGGAACGGAGACGATAATCTGAAAGGAGCGCCGCAATGTCAACCGGTATTCTTGCCTTACTGATCGTACTGCTCACATTGATCCTGATGATCCTGCAGATTTTCCCGCTGGCGGTGACGGCGCTGCTTTCGGCCTTCCTAATGGCGGTGTTCGGGATGATCACGCCGAAGGAGATCCTGGCCCAGTTCGGCACAGGCACCTTCTTCTGCGTCCCCGGCATGATGGTCGTGGGCGGAGCCATTTTCAAAACCGGCCTGGCGAAGAAGATCGGCCGCCTTGTGCTCAGAGGACAGAATAACGAAAGGCTGCTGATCGTCGTCCTGATCGTGACGGTCACGCTCATGTCGGGCTTTTTGAGCAATACCACCTGCGCGGCCATGTTCCTGCCTCTGGCAGCGTCTGTAGCCAGAGACAGCAACGGGCGTATCAGCCGTAAAAACACATTTCTGTGCATCGGATACGCCGCGACCCTGGGCGGTTGTGCGACGCTTGTCGGCTCTCCGTCGCAGCATCTGCTCGCACAGGATCTGCTGCAGGAAGCCGGCTATCCCCTGATGAGCTTCTTTTTCGGAACGCCCGCCACATTGCTGATGATGGCGGTCATGGCCCTGTATTTCTGCACTATCGGGTACCGCCTGGAAAAAAAGGTCTTCGATTTTGAGGATCCGAAAGACCGGGAGCTCCCCGCCCCGGCAGAGGAAGGGCCGGAAAAGCTCAGCTTTCGGATGATCCTTTCCGGCGTCATCCTTGTCGGAACGGTGTCCTGCATCGCCGCGGGCGTGCTGGGGAGCGGCGAAGGCGCTCTGCTGGGTGCGGTTCTCGTCGTCGCGAGCAGATGCCTCTCTCTGGAGGACGCGCTCGACTGTATCAACTGGCCGATCTGCCTGATGCTGGGCGGTCTCTTCGCCATGACGAAGGGCTTCAACAACAGCGGCGCGGGAGAGCTGATCGTGAACAGCGTGATCCGCGTCATGGGAAGCGGCGCCTCTCCGATGCTGATCTTCGCTCTGTGCATGCTGCTGGCCTCGTTCCTCACCAATATTCTGGACAACATCGCCACGCAGGCGCTGCTCGGCCCCACGTTTCTGAGCCTCGCAGTCTTTTATCACATCAATCCTGTCACTATGCTCTACGCGCTGGTATTCGCCTGCAACCTGGCGTACCTTACGCCCGTGGGAACGCCCGCCGTGGCCATGACGCTCAGCGGTGGATACCGCTTCCGGGATTATTCCAGGGTCGGCTTCCCGCTGTGGCTTTTGGGATATCTGTTTATTCTGTTTGTGATTCCACTTTTGTACGGATTCTCTTTCTGACTCTCTGGAGGAGGGGGACGAATATGAACGATTACAAGGAAAGACTGGCGACAACGCTGGAGGTCAATCCATTTATCTCCTATAAGGAGGCCATCTGCCACATCATCCGCGACGACATCATCGCTGGAGTCTACGCTCCGCATTACAGGCTGGTCGAATATAAAATCGCCGACGCCTTCGGCACCAGCCGCACTCCAGTCAAGCAGGCATTTGAAGAGTTGGAGAGGCAGGGATTCATCTATTTGAAGGCCTCGACGGGCGCCTTTGTCGCCCCCTATGACGCCTCTGTCTTCAGCGATTTGTTTCGCGTCCGTTATATTCTGGAACGGCAGGCCTGCGGGCAGGCCTGCGAAAGGGCCACGGCACAGGATCTCAGAAAGCTGTTCCGTTACTGTGTGGAAATGGACAAGGCCTACCAGCATTACGGCGACAACGAATCGGATGTTGCAGAGGACAATTTTCACCGGCATCTCATCGAGTGCGCGCACAACGAATATCTTCTCAAGGCTTACTCCTCCATCGAGCTGCAGATCCAGCGCTTCCGGAAGTATGTGACGCGCAGCTGGAAACAAATGGAGGCCGCGAAGCTCCCGGAAGAAAAGTACCCCTTCGTCCACATAGGCGTGGAATTTGACAAGCACAGGACTTATCTGTTCAAAACCCAGATCAGCTACGAGCATTATCTGATCTACCATGCGATCTATAACCGCAGCCCCACAGCTGCGACCTCGGCGCATATGTTCCTGATGTCCCTGAACAACCCCACCCAGCTGTTTCTGTGAGACGGCGGGTTGTTTCTCGTTCGGCGCGGTTTTTTGCTTCAAGCCTCCTTTTTTACATTTGTATGCGGAAATTGAATCTTTTTTGACGCATTATGAATAAACTGATAACTTGGGGCTCAGTACATTGAGAAAGTGTCCGCACTTTTGCCTGCGTGAGAAAGCGGGCTCCCGAACAGTCCTTAATAACTCAAAAATAAAAAAGAGGAGGAACGAGCAATGTCAACCAGCGCACTTCTTATCATTTGCGTATTGGCCATCATCGTGTCGATCGTCTTAGCGGCAACGACGAAGATCAACGGCGGCTTGTTTGCCATGGTATTTTCGATCCTGATCTGCTATTTCTGTCTCGGTGATGCCAACATCAACCACTTCTACAAGCTGTTCCCGGTAAAGCTCTTCTTTACGATCATGTCGATCACCATGTTCTTCGGTATCGCCATGGAGAACGGAACGGTCCTGTGGATCGCAGACTCGCTGCTGAAACTGAGTAAAGGCAGAGGAAAACTGATCCCCTTCGTTTTGTTTGCAACAGGTCTCGTTCCCACCATGATGGGTGCGACCGGCTACACCATCATCGCTTTCGTTGCGCCGATCGCCTTTGCGATGGCGAAGAAGATCAACATGAAGCTCCCGCTGACAATCATCTGCTGCTCAGCAGGCACCATGGCCGGCTCGAACTTTGTCGGCGGCTACGGAAACACGGTCGTCAAAACGCTGGTGGAGAACTCCGCCAACTACCCCACGCACGGCATGGACACGGCCTGGTCCTTCTTCTTCGGAAGCTTCCTGAGCATGTTCATCATCTTCCTGATCGCCTACTTTGTTTGGGGCGGCTACAAGCTTCCCAACATCGAGGTGGATACGACGAAGGTCAAGATGACCCGCGAGCAGAGGGGCTCGTTCATCATGATCCTGCTCGTCCTTGCCTGCATCCTCATTCCCGCCATCATCACGACCTTCACGACTGCTCCCGCCGTCAAAGCCTTCTCCAACCGCTTTGACGTGGCCACGCTGATGCTCTTCGGCTCGGTCATCGCCTTCCTGCTGAAGTATGCGCCGTCCACCACCGTCATCAAGAACCGCGTCAACTGGGGCACGATCATCCTGGCCTGCGGCTTCACGATGCTGATGAACCTGCTTCAGGAGATCGGCCTGATCGACATCCTGGCGAACGCGATCGCCACAAATATCGCCTCTTGGCTGATCTCGCCGCTGATGAGCCTCATCGCCGGTCTGATGACCTTCTTCGTCGGCGCCGTGTCGGTGGTCTGCCCGCTCATGTTCCCGATCGTGGACGCCGTGGCGCCTGTCGCCGGATTGTCCGCCGGCGGCGTGTTCACCGCCGTGGCCGTCACCGCCTGCTCCAGCGCCATCTCCCCGCTCGGAACCTCCGGCTCGCTGTTCATCGCGCAGGTCGACCCCGAGCTGCGTGACAAGTGCTTCAACCTGCAGTTCGCGCTGGCCTTCGGCTGCATCGCCGTCTGCCTGGTGCTGAACTTCCTGGGTCTGTACAGCCTGATTTCCTTCAAGTAAGATCCCGCAGTTTCTCCGTCACAGACAGTACAAATAACGTTAATTCCAGCTGTGGAATCTCCCGCAGCTGGAATTAATTAAAATCGGCATTTTTTCAAGAAAGGAGTGACCAAAATGGTTGAAACTATCCATGTAACGGCCGAAAGGATGTGGAAAGTCGCATACGACGCGCTGCTGCTCATCGGCGTCGACAAGGAGCAGGCCAGAAACGGCGCAGACGTTCTGAACAAGGCGGATCTGCGCGGTGTGGACACGCACGGCATCGCCAGACTGAACCACTATGCCAACCTGGTCGCCAAGGGCGTGGCGCAGGTCGCGCCAGAGGTCCGTCTTGTGAAAGACGGCCCTGTGGCGGCAGTTCTGGACACGGATCGTGGTCTAGGCATCTGTACTGCCCCGGCGGCGATGGAAATCGCCATCGAAAAAGCACGGACGAGCGGCGTCGGTATGTGCTCCATGATCCACATGACTCACTGCGGCATCCAGGGCTATTATCCGCTGATGTGCTCCGACCGGGATCTAATCGGTCTGTGCTTCGTTAAGACGGGGCCGAATTCGGCGCCCTACGGAGGCAAGGGTTTCCTGCTCGGCAACAGTCCCCACAGCATCGCCTTCCCCGCAGGGCATCGCACGCCGGGCATCATGTTCGATATGGCCACGACGGTAGTCGCGGGCGGCAAAGTGGAGATGGCGCAGCGCGATAAGCGCGAGATCCCGCTCGACTGGATCCTGGATGACAACGGAAGACCGACCAGCGATCCTTTTGCCTTTGAGCACAGAAAGCACGGCTCCCTGCAGCTGATCGCGGCGCACAAGGGATACTGCCTTACCGTGATCGTAGAGCTCTTGGCCGCCATCCTTTCGGGGATGGACTATGAGGGTGCGCTGATGATGTGTATCGACCCGACCATCATCCGTCCCCTGGACGAACTGAAAACAGATCTTGACACCTATTTCGACAAGATCAAAAACTCCCCGCGCAGGGACGACGTCAACGAGATCTTTCTGCCCGGCGAAATCGAATACAAAAACGAGCTCCGTGCCCGCAGCGAAGGCATCGATCTGCGCGTGCAGGTCGCAGAGGAGGTCCTGTCTCTGTATAAAAAGCTCGGCGGCATACCCGAGAGCGGAACGATCCATGACCTGTTTAATTGATTGAAAAGGAGTGTACAACATGAGAATCGCGATCCTGGGCTCAGGCGGGACCGGTAGCATGGCCGGTGCCGTCCTTCAGAAAGGCGGTGCGGATATTCTTCTGGTGGATCCCTATCGGGAGCACATGGAGAAGATTAGCACGGAAGGTCTGTATATGGAAAAGAATATCGGCGAGCCGGAAACCATCGTTATGAAAACGCTCTATCCGGCCGTCGACTGCGAACCATTCGACGTGGTGATCGTGCTGACGAAGGGCATGCATACGCGCATCGCCGTCGAGCAGGCGCCCGGCTTGTTCGGCCCTGACACGGTGGTCATCACCTTCCAGAACGGTCTGGGCAATATTGAAAATCTGTTCCCCTATTTCAAAAAGGAGAACATCGGCTACGGCGTCATGCATCTGTCTGGCCACATGCGCGGCCCCGGCCATATCTGGGCAAAGCTGCATCCGCTGGAGAGGAACTCAGTCTACTTCAAGAACGTGGTTGAAGGCGCGTATGAGGACAAGTTCAAGGCCGTGGAAGCCTATTTCCGCGCAGGCGGGATCGGCGCGGTGTTCGATCACAACTGTGACAACGAGATCTGGAACAAAGTGATGATCAACTGCGCGGGCAATCTCCCCTGTGCGATCACGCGCCTTCATACAGGCGAGCTTAGCGCCATTGAGGAAGGACTCGAGCTGCAGAAGCTGATCTTCCAGGAATGCGTCGCTGTGGCGGACGCGGAGGGGATCCACTTCGATTTCGATGCGCTGTGGAACAAATATGTCAACGTCTCTCTCCCCGCGGTCGCCGCGCAGTATCCGTCCGCCGCTCTCGACGCGCTGAACCGCCGTGCAACGGAGGCGGACTATCTCAACGGCGCTATCGGCATGATCGGCAGACGCCACGGAATCCCCACGCCGGTCAACGACACGGTCTATAAGCTCATGAAGGTGATCCAGGGCTCTTACGACAAACAGTTCGCCTGATCCAGGGAGCGCCGCCAGGAAGGGAGACGGGCGTGAATCATTTTCTCCTGACGATAAACGCGATCGTGCCGATGTTTTTGCTTGTCGGCGCGGGCTTCGTCTCGCGAACGGCCGGTATCATCTCCCGCGAAGAGGTCCCGCAGGTCAACAAGCTGGCTTACCGGGTGTTCTTGCCGTGCATGCTGTTCTACAGCATCTATCAGTCGGATCTGAACAGCGTTTTTCGCATGGACGCGATCCTCTTCGCCGCGCTGGGCTTCTTTTTTGTCGCTTTCGTCTCCGTTCTCTCCTGTGACCGTCTCGTAAAGCAGCAGGAGCACAAAGGCGTGATCGCCCAATCTCTTTACCGCAGCAATTTTCTGATTCTCGGTCTTCCGATAGCCGCAGCGCTTCTGCCGGACAATGAACTGGGTCTCGTAACGATCCTGATGGCCCTGATGGGCCCGCTGTTCAACGTCACCTCCGTCGTCGTTCTCGAACGCTACAGCAGCGTAAAGACGGATAAGAAAGAGATGCTGCTGGCCGTCCTGAAGAATCCGCTGATCGTCGGCACGATTCTCGGCCTCCTCACCCAGCTCGTACGCCTGCGGCTCCCCGCGCTGTTGGAGGGCGTCCTGCTCTCTCTGGGAAGCGTCGCCTCCCCCCTGCAGCTGTTTCTGCTCGGCGCCTTTTTCCGCTTTGAGGGGCTGAAACGTTATCTGAAGCCGCTGATCGTCGTAACGATACTGAAGCTCTGCGTGATCCCGGGGCTGCTGCTGGGCACGGCCGCGCTGATCGGCTTTCGCGGAGCGGCCTTTGTGGGCATCCTGGGCGCCTTTGCCTCTCCGACTGCCGTTAATTCCTTCACCATGGTCCAGCAGATGGAATGCGGCGACGCGGAGCTGGCCGGGGATCTGGTGGTGGTCACCACAGCCTTCAGCCTGTTCAGCTTTTTCGTCTGGGTTCTGCTGTTCAAAACGCTTGGGATGTTTTGACGCCACGGGGAGCGGACACGCAGTCAAAAGACCGATAAGGTTCAATAAGTTGCGCAAATTTGAATAGGTAAAAACTTGAGACATAGCTTGCAGACTCCGGAAGAATGAAGTCGCGACACGCCATTCTGAAAGGAGAAAGCAACCTATTCTCACACGATTTATCTGATATCTGTTTTGCAGCCCGTCCGGTAAAAAACGGATGGGCTGTTTTTTGCTCTATGTCAATATTTGTGGTAGAAAAAAAATATGCCGGGCTCAGATGCCGGTGCCCACAATTGCGGGTTCGAGCCCCGCAGGGTGTACCATATGCGCTTTTTGCTCAGTCGGCAGAGCAGCGGATCCTTAATCCGAAGGCCGTGGGTTCGAGCCCCTCAAGGCGCACCATATGCACGAATGGCGGAAGGAGGAATACGCGCCAGGCTAAGGACCTGGTGCCCGTCATGGGCTTGTGAGTTCGAGTCTCACTTCGTGCACCAGCCCCGTATCACAACGGCCTTGGTGTCTCCTCAAAAAGGAGGGCGGTTTGCAACGCAGCGGGGCGCACCGATGCAGGGTGGCAGACCGGTAATGCAGCGGCTTCATAAGCTGCCCCAAGCGGGTCCAACTCCCGCCCCTGCAACCATTCATGGTGTGAGCAGCTCAGTTGGTAGAGCGCCGATTTGTGGCGCCGGATGTCGGCGGTTCAAGTCCGCTCTCACACCCCACATGGGCTCTTAGCTCAGTCGGTAGAGCGGCAGGCTGAAGATCTGCGCGTCCCAGGTTCGATTCCCGGAGAGCCCGCCACATATGGGAGAATGCCAGAGTCCGGTCAAATGGGGCGGACTGTAAATCCGTTGCCGCAAGGCTGCGTTGGTTCAAATCCAACTTCTCCCACCATATTTCCCGCGGTTCCCCAAAATCGTATGGATTGCGATTTTGGGGAATCGTATTTTGTTTCCCGGCTGTGGCAACGCAGAGCAGAGTCCGTTTTTTGGGCGCCCTTGCATGCTGTGGCGAAGCTTCGTTTCGAGGCAGACGACGATCCCGTCGAAGAGAGCGGAATCTGAGAAAAACCGTGTTCCGGCAATGGCGCTTTTCTTCAAGAACGCTTTGTGTATTGCAGGGAAAATGAACGAGGCCGGGGCGCAGACTGTCCGGGAGCTGCCGAAGACGATGGAGTCGGCGTTTGCACTCGACTTTTGACCGCAGGCGGTGTATAATGCGAACGGCAGGGTCGGATCGCCCGGCTCTGCTTTTTGAACGAACGCACGCAGAGGGAGAGCGTCATGGAGACAGGCGGATCGAAAACCAAAAAACGCCGGTGGCTTTGGATCGCGGCGATCACGCTCGTCCTCGCCGCGGCGGCGACTGCGGCGCTGCTTCTCCTCACGGTGCGGATCGGCGGGCGATTTTACCGCCGAGCGGAGCTGATCGACGCGCGCGAAGCCTCTCTTTCTGCCGCGGACTACGACGCGGCGGCCGCCGCGCTGCCCGGGAGCACGATCCGCTGGAGCGTCCCCATCGGGGGCGAGCGCCTCGACAGCTTTTCCGAGACGCTGACGCTCTCCTCCCTGCCGGAGGAGGACGTGGCGCTGCTGCAGTATTTCCCGCGGTTGAAAATGGTCGACGCACAAAGCTGCACGGATTATCCCGCGCTGGCCGCCGCCGTGCGGTTTCTTCCGGAGACGGAGATCCGGTGGAGCATCCCGAGCGCCGACGGGCCCGTCGACGGCAATGCCGAGACGCTGATCGTCCGCGCCGCCGGCTATGACGAGCTGCGCGCCCTGCTGCCTCTGCTGCCGAAGCTGAGGACGCTCGATCTTCGCGAAAGCACGCTCTCGGCCGGGGAGATCGACGCCCTGCGAGCGGAGCGGCCGACGCTGCAGATCCTTTACACGGTGCGCTTCTGGGGAAAAGAGGTCTCCTCCGACTGCCGCGCGCTCACGCTCGAAACGGGCGCGGACGGAGATCCCGCAGAGCTCGCAGACGCGCTGCGGCGGCTTGATGCCCTGACAAGCGCAGATCTGCGCGGCGCGGAGCTGTCCGCGGACGAGCTCGGCGAGCTGCTGGCGCTTTGTCCGGCAGAAACGCGCTATCTTGTGCCGCTCTGCGGCGAGCGTTATGACAAAGATACCGAGGAGATCGACCTCAGCGGCGTAACGATAGACGATCTCGACGCGCTGGAGAGCGCCGTGGCCCTTCTGCCGCAGCTGAAAAAGCTCGTCATGTGCGACTGTGGGATCCCCGATGAGGAAATGGCCGCCCTCGGCGAGCGCCACCCGGAGACGCGCTTTGTCTGGACCGTGCATTTTTCCGTCTACTCCCTGCGCACCGACGCGACGGTCTTCTGCGCCTCGGACCTGCCGAGCCGCGGCTTCATTGCGCCCAGAGCCACCAGCGCGGAACTCTCGCCGCTGCGCTATTGCACCGACCTTGTCGCGCTTGATCTCGGCCATATGTTTTTCGACGATCTGAGCTTCCTCGAAGGGCTCAGGCATCTCAAGATCCTGATCATCGTCGAAGAGCGCTTCCGCGACATCTCCGTGCTCGGGACGCTCGAGGAGCTGGAATACCTCGAGATCTTCAACAACAACATCACCGACATCTCCCCTCTGCTGAACTGCAAAAAACTGCGGCACCTCAACGTCGGCTACACGCGCGGTTACGACCCCGCGCCGCTGTGGGAGATGGACTGGCTGGAAAGACTCTGGTATCCGGGAAACCGGATGGGAAAGGAAAACTGTGCCTCTCTTGCCGCGGCGCTGCCGAACACGCTCTGCTATCTGCCCAGCTCCGATCCCGACGGCTCGACCGGCGGGGGCTGGCGCACGGCCGAGGCCTACTATGAGATGAGAAACGCCTTTGGCATGTTCTATCAGCCGGGCGGCACGGGGACGGGGAAGCAGGAATGAAAAAGATCGCCGAAATACTGGGCCTGCTTCTTGTCGCCGCGCTGCTGATCGCCGCCGTGCCCGCTCAGGAGCAGGCGCAATGGCACTTCGATGCGGACTTCGCCGCCGACGGTCTGGGCGGGACGATCGAGCGCTATCTTGCCGAAAAGGGGATCGCCTCGCGCAGCGTCACGATCGGCTGGGAGGACATTGAGAGCGGCGAGGAATGGTATCTCGGCGCGGACGTGTTTATGGAAGGCGCAAGCACCTACAAGCTTCCGCTTGCCATGCTCTATGCAGACCGCGTCGCGGAGGGCAGCCTCACGCGCGAGGACCGTCTCGGCGCCTATACGGTGGATCTGGCCGTCCGGGAAGCCCTTGTCAATTCCAGCAACAACGCCGCCGACGCGCTGCGCTCCGGCGTCTCAGACGATCAGGTGACGTACCGCACCGCGATCGCGGTCAACTGCGGTCTCGACCCGGCGGAGCTGCCGAGCGGTTACTACACCGCCAACCAGTTTTCGCCGCGCTTTCTGATCGGAACGCTGCGTACGCTCTGGAACAACAGCGAAAAATACGGCTGGCTGCTGGAGTATATGAAGCAGGCGCAGCCGACCGGCTGCTTCAGCCGTTATCGCGGCGCGTATGAGGTCGCTCACAAGACCGGAAACGCGCTGGGCTTTATCTGCGATACAGGCATCGTCTATACCGCACGGCCCTTCCTGCTCACGGTGATGAGCAGCGGTCTTGGCGACGCCGACCGTGTGCTGGGCGAGATCGCGCGCATCGCGATGGACTACGCCGAATACCTCGCAGATCAGGACGCCGCAACGCCGATGCCGGAGCCGGGCTCCGCTCCGATCCCCGAGCCGGAAGCCGAGCCTCCGGCTCCCGAACCAGCTCTCCCGCCGCAGGGCGCGGACGGCTTTTATGAAATCGGAGACGCTGACGCACTGCGCGGCATCGCCCTTGCGCCGGAGGGCAGCTACCGTCTCACGGCGGATATCGATCTCTCCGGGACAGACTGGACGCCGATCCCCTTTTACGGGACGCTCGACGGCGCGGGGCACACCATCTACAATCTGACGCTGCGCACGGTCGGTACGGAGATCGCCGAGTGCCGCGACGGCAACAATCTTCCCTATGACGCGCGCTACGCCGGCCTGTTCTCCGTCGCAAAGAACGCGGCCGTCCGCGACCTGCAGCTCAGGGGCGTACTGGCAGAAGTGGAGAGCGAAGACAACTGCTTCGTTGCTGCGCTCGCGGGCTATGCCTTTGACCTGACAGCCGAAAACGTCAGCGTCGAGGGCCGACTGCATCTTTACGCCCACGGCAAGATCGTCGGTGTCGGCGGCATGGTCGGCTTTGGCAGCGGTTGGTTTACCGACTGCCGCTCCGACGTGGAGCTGGTTTTTGAAGACCGCAATACGGCCCTGCACTGCGAACAGTTTCTCGGCGGGCTCGTCGCCTCCGGAAAATTCTCGGCAGAGCGCTGCTTCATCGACATCCGCGGCTACGCTTCCGTCAACGGCTTCGTTCATACCGGCGGCATGGTCGGCATGTACTGCGGCTATGGGCTCGTTCGCGATCGAATGATGAGCGTCAAAGACAATACGGTCGTCGGAACAATCAGCTTTTTTGAAAACAACTTCACCCGGCGTGCCTACTGCCGCGGCTTCGCAGGCGAGCAGGTCGATCTTGTAATCAACGAGAACAACGACATCTCCGGTTTCAAGCGGGATGAGCGCTTTGACTTCAGCGTGCTCCTCTCGCCGGAGAGCTGCGCCGAGCCGCGCTATACGGAAGCTCTTATCGCGCCTGACTGCGAAAACTGGGGTCATACCGAGCACGTTTGTCAAGGCTGCGGCTATTTCTGGATCGACAGCTATACGCCGCCGCGTCACACGCCGGGCAAGGCGGAGATCCTGCGTACGCCGGACGGCGGCTGCGAGGCTCTCATCTGCTGCGCCGCCTGCGGCAAGCCGCTTGTGCGGATGGATCTGAGCTTTCACGCGTTCCGGCAACTGCATATGGGCTGAGGAGAGGCAAACATGTTCAGAAAAACATCCGGATGGAGACGCTTGCTCTCGGTGCTGCTTGCGCTCGGGCTCCTGCCGTTGTGCGCCTGCGCCGCGGATCGGGAGGCGCTTGCGCCCGTCCCGGTCGAATCCGTCGCGGCCTCTCTCCCGGCGGCGGCCGCGCCGGAGCCCTCTTCCGCACCGGAGCCCGTCCTTACACCGGAGCCCGCCCTTACACCGGAGAGTTCTTCCGCAGCGGAGCCTCTCCCCTCGGCGGAACCGGAAGCGAGGCGTTTGGAAATCAGACTGTCGGCCGGAGAAGCAACGGCTCAGCTCCTCGACGGCAATCCTGAGACCTGCTGCCGCTTTGCGGAGGGCGCAGAGCTTCTCGTTACGGCCGACGAAGACATCGGCGCGCTGTATCTCCTCTGGTACGACCGTCCGCAGCTCTGGACGCTGGAGCTTTCCGCCGAGAGCCTTTCCTGCGGCGCGCAGGGCTTTCTGCACGAATTTGTTCCGCTTCCGCGCGGCGAGCGGGAGCTGACGATCCGTTTTCCGCAGACGGAGAGCATTCGTTTGAGCGAGATCCGCGCCTATTCGCCCGGCCGCATGCCGGACGACGTGCAGATCTGGCAGAGTCCCTGCGAACAGGCTGACATCCTGCTTTTCCCCGCTCATGCCGACGACGAGTTCATCTTCTTCGGCGGGATCATCCCTCTTTACGCGGCCGAGCGGGGACTGGACGTGCAGCTGGTCTATATGATCTCCCACTACGGAAGCCTGCGCATCCGCTGTCATGAGCTGCTTGATGCGCTATGGTTTGCGGGGATCCGCCACTATCCCGTCGTGAACGACGCGCCGGACCGCGAGATCTACTCTCTCGGAGACGCGGAGTATATTTACGGCAAAACTTCCTTTTTGGATTTTCAGGTCGAACAGATCCGCCGCTTCCGCCCGCTGGTCATCGTGACACATGCCGAAAACGGAGAATACAAGCAGGGCTGTCACATACTCTCCGCGCTGAGTATGGAGCGGGCCGTTGTTCTCGCCGCCGACGAGAGCTATCAGAGCGAGAGCGCGGCGCGCTGGGGCGTATGGGACACGCCGAAGACCTATCTGCACCTCTACGGCAACGAGAAAGAGAGAACGGTTTTGGATTTTGAAACACCGCTCGACGCCTTCGGCGGCAAAACGGCCTTCACGGTCGCCGAGGAGGCCTTCGCACTGCACGCCTCGCAGGCGGAGCTCTCCTTCCGCGTTTACGAGAGCGGCCATGCTTATGACTGTCACAGCTTCGGGCTGTATCGCAGCCTCGTGGGACCGGACAGGGAACGGAGAGACCTGATGGAAAACCTCGATCCCGCCGAATGGCGGAATTGACAGCGTCGTTTCTCTTTCCGCATAACGAAGCCGGCGCAAAAACGCAGGCCGCATCCGAGAGGATGCGGCCTGCGTTTTATCGTTTTCTTCAGAAAATGCCTGTGAGAAAGATCTCGACCCCGATGCCGATGAGGATGATCCCGCCGAGGATGGGTGCGATGCGGTCGAGCTTTCGCCCGATCGTCCGGCCCAGAAAAAGCCCGGCGAGGCATATCGCGAGCGTGACTGCGCCGATGATCAGCGACTCGATCAGCGCGGCGGGGAGGGGATACTCCTCGATCGTGAAGCCGACGGAGAGCGCGTCGATCGAAGTCGCCACACCCTGGAGCAGCAGTGTGCCGCGGCCGAGCGTTTTTGTTTCCTCCGCTTCTCCCTCCGCGCGGCCGCGGATCCCTTCGAACAGCATCTTGCCGCCGATCCAGAGCAGCAGGATCAGCGCGATCCAGGGGATAAATCTCTGAAAAGCGGTGAAGCTCTCGGCGATCGTGCGGACGCAGAGCCAGCCGGCGAGCGGCATGAGCACCTGAAAGAGCGCAAAGCAGCCCGCGATGCGAAGGCGCTGGCCGTGCTTCATGTCCGGGTCGGCGATCGCATTGGCGATCGAGACGGAAAAAGCGTCCATCGCAAGACCGACGCCGAAGAGCACGCTGTTGAGGAAAAAAGCGAAACCAAGCTTCATCGGAAGTCTCCCGAAACACGAAAAAAGTAAGAACTCGCACATTGTAGCATCCCCGCCCGGCACTGTCAACGAAAAGCGGAAAAACTTGAAAAAAGCCTTGACTTTAGCGGGACGATAGGATATATTATACGAGCGCTCCGAAGACAGCAGGTGGCCTCAGGGCCGTAAATCCTGCCGAGGACAACAACAATCGAGTTCCTTCATTGTTATTGTGCCTTTGCGTCCTTTGGATGCAGGGGTTTTCTTTTTGGGCGCCATCAATCGTGTGGAGGTGAAAAAACACACATGCCGAACGCAAAGGTTCTCAGCGAAAAGCAGGCGATCGTCGAAGCGCTGGCCGAGCGTATCAAGTCCGCAGGTTCCGGCATCCTGGTCGATTACCGTGGCATCACGGTTCTGGAGGATACCGCTCTGCGCGCCGAAATGCGCAAGGAAGGCATCGACTACACGGTCGTCAAAAACACCCTGACCAGAAAGGCTCTGGACAAGCTTGGAATGAGCGGTCTGGACGACGTGCTCAACGGCACGACTTCTCTGGCTACCACCGCGGGTGATCCCATCGCGCCTTTCCGTATCATCAGCGACTACTCCGAAAAACTCAAGGAGCGCTTCAACATCAAGGCCGCCTTTATGGACGGACAGATTCTGAGCGAGTCCGAGATCGCGGAGATCGCGGCGCTTCCTTCCAAGGACGCTCTGTACGCGAAGGTCCTGGGCACCATGATCGCACCCATCACCGGCCTGGCCGTCTGCCTCGGCCAGATCCTGGAGCAGAAGGGCGGCTCTCTCGAGTCCGCTGCTCCCGAAGCCGCTGCGGAATGATCGCAGCAAGAAAAAACATTTTGGAGGAAAAATAACAATGAGCGAAAAAATCACCGCTATGATCGAGGAGATCAAGGGTCTCACCGTTCTTGAGCTCAGCGAGCTCGTCCATGCCCTCGAGGATACCTTCGGCGTTTCCGCCGCCGCTGTCGCCGCCGGCCCCGCCGTCGCCGCCGCCGGCCCGGTCGTCGAAGAGAAGACCGAGTTTGACGTCGTCATGACCAGCTTCGGCGCTGAGAAGATCAAGGTCATCAAGGAAGTCCGCGCCATCACCGGTCTCGGCCTGGCCGAGGCGAAGGCTCTTGTCGAGAGCGCCCCGAACGCCAAGATCAAGGAAGCCATCTCCAAGGAAGACGCCGAGGCTCTCAAGGCCCAGCTCGAAGGCGTCGGCGCCACTGTCGAGCTCAAGTAAGACGATCCTTACTCTCAGACACCAAAAAGATCCGGAACGAATGTTCCGGATCTTTTTTTCATACGGCAAAGGGACGGACGCCGCGCGGGCTCAATCCGTATGTCCGATCCGCTGCATGGCCTGCTCCGTCAGCTCCTCGAGTGTATAAAGCGGCGCGGAATACAGGCCGTCTTTATAGCGGCTTAACAGCAGACGGCCGCTGACAGGGTCGCAGCCGATGGGAGAGCAATACAGATCGAACAGCTGAAAGCTCTCCGCATCCAGAAAAGCGCAGGCGGACTCCGTATAAATGTCTTCATAACAGAAGATCATCAGCAGATTGCGTTCCGGCGCTTCCCGAACGGAGATGCGGGACGTCTTGCTCAAAGTAAGTCCCGTGGGGGTGAAGCCGACGCGTTTGAGCAGCGCGCCGCTCTCCGCGTCAAAGATCAGAACGTCTCCCTGCTTGGAAAAGGCCAGCAGGAGGCTGTCGTCGCGGACAAAGCAGAGCCGCACCAGGGAATCGGCCGGGAGTTCGGAGTCGAAGCGCCGCAGCAGCGCGCCGCTTTCGAGATCGAAAAGCGCCGGTCCGGCTTCGTCGACCAGGGCAAGCCGGGGCTTTTGCAAGCCGAAGCAGAGCACTTCCCTCTCGCCCTCCGTCTCCGCGAGCGGGCTGCAGCTGCCGGAGACCGGAGAATAGACGCGGCAGACGCCGTTCCCGTCGGCGTCGTCCGACAGCAGAAGCACCCGGCCGTCGGCGCCAACGCCGCCGCAGACCGCGGAGGATGCCTCCTCCGGGAGAGGGAGGCAGTCCTGCGCCTCGCCGTCCAGCCAGCGGAAAAGGATCCCCTCGCCGCCGTCGACCGTGACGGTGACGACATGTCCGGCAGCGTCGGTCGTGGAGCAGTATACGCCGTCGTACGGACGTTCCCTGCCCTCTACGGCGGGCAGCGTGTCCACGCTGTTCTCCCGCAGCCGGAACAGGACGGGCCCGTTCATCAGGACAAAATCCTCCGTCAGGGAGAAATGCCCGTCGGTGCCGGAATAGCGATCGGCCGTGAAGAAGTATCCCTTATACGTCGTTTCGTTGTATCTCGGCGGCAGCTCGATGGAGAAGGGGAAGCTGCTTCCCTCCTCCAGGTCGAAGGCCGTTCCGCTGAGCGTCACATAATCGGAATTGAACAGGACCAGCTTTTTTCCGGAGGGAGAAAAGATCGGGCCGGCGCCCGCGGGAAAATCTTCCTCGGAGGCGGCGATCATTTCCCAGTCGTCGTGCTGAGGCGCGCGGATCACGGCGATCCTGTTCTCATCCTCCTGCGGGATCACGAGCGTGCTGCTGTACAAATAGCGTTGGCCGCAGATCAGCGCCCGGTCCACCTCAAAGCTGCAGTTGAAGGATGTCGCGGACGCCGAGGCGAAAAGATAGCCGCCGCTCGAAAAGCAGACCCGGCCGTTATCCAGCACAAGTCCGAAAGAGTTGTTGTCATAGACCTCGGCGGCGCAGAGATTGCCCGGCAGGTCGATCGACCAGTTTATTTCTCCGCTTTTCGCATCGAAGGAACGAAAAGCCGTCTGCATCCCCAGGACGATGTCGTCCCCGCTCCAGGCAAAGAGCGGGACGTTGATGGAAAGGGAAAAATCATCCGAATAACGGACTTGATACCCCGTCAGGATCGTCTTCTGCTCTCTCCATCCTTCCCGGCAGGAAAACACATAGATCTCGGCCTGATCATTCCGCGGGACGCGCGCGATCGCCAGGTCGTTCCGCTCGGAGAAGCGGATCATATATGTTGATCCTACCTCCGAAGGGATCTCCGCAGCGAGCTTCACGATCTTGCCGGAGGACAGATCCAGCAGCAGAAGCGTGCTGTCGTCATCGTAGAGCATGACCGCGCCGCGGCTCTCATCCGGAGAGATCGCGGCAAGGCGAATCCCGTCCGTGCCGTATGCGTGCAGCGGGAAGTGAATAAGCGTTTTCCCTTCCTCCGCGTCCACCAGCCGGAGGTCCTGCGGATCATCCCTGCCCACCGCAAGGAAGCTCCCACAGTCCCGGGGAGGGAGAAAAGCGTCGAGGTCGTCACGCTCCCAAAGCACGGAGCCGTCCTCTCCGGAGAGCAGACAGCATCCGTCATCCGCATAAACGACCAGCAGCCGATCCCCCGCGCCGGTCGTCTGCGCGCCGTCGATTCTCCGGCCGGGCTCCGGGGAAAAGCTCCAGAGACAGCTGCCGTTATTCAGATCGAAGGCGCGGATCTTCGCATAAGGATCCCCTGTATAGACCTTCTGTCCGTCCCCCGACGCGACCATGCCGACGATCGCCGTCTCCTGCCCGATGGAGCTGGAAAAGGCAAAAATGGAACTGCCGTACGGTCTGAGCGTTTTCCACAGCGCGGCCTCCGCCGCGGCCACATAGGGGCGTTCGCCGCCCGTTCCCGGCAGCGCGTCCAGCGCATAGTTCAAAGCCTGCGTGACGTCGCCCTTCCGAAACGCATTTTCTGACAAGGCGGCCAGTGATTCCGATTCGTTGATCCTGGATTGCCGCAGCTGGCGGCTGATCTCCGCGTTCCGGTTCAGCAGCACCCCGATGAACACCGCAGCCACCAGCGCGGCCAGCGAAAGCAGCAGACCGGTCCTTCTCCGCTGATAGCGCCGTTCCCTCTGGTAAAGCTCGTCGAAAGAACAGCCCACCAGCGCGGCCAGGATGCGGAGGATCTCCGTCTTGAATCTTCTGTTCCGGGCATAGGGCGTAGGGGCGACCAGGTTGGCCGCGAGCGGCTCATATTCCCCGATGACGGCGCCGCTCTCGTCCCGCAGCTCGGTGAGAGCGCGGGGGAAGGATTCTGCCGGAGTGCCGTCTGCCAGCACCAGCAGAACATGGGAATGGTCGCGGAGCGACAGGAAGGTGTCTATCTCCTTGAGCACCCAGGTGGATTTGGAGGTTTCCGGGGTGCATATCACGATAAGATATTCCGAGTTCTCCAACGCAAGGCGGATGTTTTCCGTCAGTTCACCGGAGATGGGCAGCTCGTCTTCGTCACGGAATACATAGCCGAGCCGCCGGCATCCGTCCTTCCGCAGCGCCCGTGGGAGGACGAAATGCTCGATGGCGCGGTGCACTTTTTTTGCGACGTCCATGTCCAGCGGCAGATGACGATAGCTGATAAAGGCCTTGTATTGTCGAGCCATGATCTCTCTCTTTCCGGAAGGCGGAAGCCTTTTTTATATAGGCTGTGCCTGCCTGTCATATCCCTGCTGATTGTATTATAGGGGCGCGCCGCGTCATTTGCAAGCCAAACTCCCGTCCGCGGAGCGCATGCCCGCGGACACGGCAGACCGATCCCCTCTTAGGGAAAAAGAGTTATAAAACCCGGGCCCCGCCGCCTTCATGTTTGGCGGGAATGACAATTGCCAGCGCGCCGCGGCGCAGGGTATACTAATGGCGTGGCAAACAAGTTCATATCCGGTATAATGGGAGCGATCACGGGGCTCCGAGTTTCTACCGGACAGCCCTCTGATCTGTCCGACTACTGGTTTTCCTTTGCGGAGGCGCAGGCGCGCCGCCGCATGTTCGGTTTTTGAGGAGGGCAGGCTAAACTGCAGCTCCTTTTCTTTTTCCCAAAAAAACCGTGATCCGCAGGATCGGAAAGGAAACAGCATGATCAACAAATTCTGCAAGGTCCCTCTCTGGGAATGCTCCGCCGCTCTCTCCTCCGTCGCGATGGGCAGGATCCCCGCCGAGACGGTCATCACCGACGCGAGGCTGGTCAACGTCTGCACGCATGAGATCCTCGAGCACACCGACGTCGCGATCCACAGCGGGCGCATCGCGCTCGTGGGCGACGCGAAGCACTGTATCGGCGAGGGGACGAAGGTCATCGACGCCGCCGGCGCGTACATCTCCCCGGGTATGCTCGACGGCCACATCCACATCGAGTCGTCCATGCTCTCCGCCGGTGAATACGCCCGCTCCGTCATCCCGCACGGCACCTCCGGCATTTTCTATGATCCGCATGAGATCTGCAACGTCATGGGCCTTCCGGGCGTCGACCTGATGGTGGCGGACGCCGCGCGCACGCCTCTCAAGGCCATGCTGACCACGCCCTCCTGCGTCCCCGCCGTCCCCGGCTTTGAGGACGCGGGCAGTACCATCAGCTCCGCCGATATCGCCTCGGAGATGAAGCGCGACGAGGTTGTGGGTCTGGGCGAGATGATGAACTTCCCCGGCATCATCTATTCCGTCCCGGAGACGCACGCCATCACCGGCGAGACGCTCAAGGCCGGCAAGACCGTGACGGGCCACTTCTCGATCCCCGACACCGGAGCGGCGCTCAACGCCTTTATCGCAAGCGGCATCCGCTGCTGCCACGAGTCCACCCGCATGGAGGACGCGCTGGCGAAAATGCGTCTGGGCATGTATGCGATGTTCCGCGAGGGCTCGGCCTGGCACGATCTGCAGGAGGTCAGCCGCTCGATCCGCGAGCATGAGATCGACACCCGCTTTGCGATCATGATCTCCGACGACACACACCCCTATACCCTCGTCAACGACGGTCATCTCGACCATATCGTGCGCCGCGCGGTCTCCTTCGGCGTCGATCCGATCACGGCGATCCAGATGGTCACGATCAACTGCGCTCAGTGCTTCCAGCTCGACCACGAGCTCGGCTCGATCGCGCCGGGAAAGTGCGCGGATATCGTCTTTTCACGCGATCTGAACGACTTCCGGCCCTTCCGCATGATGATCGACGGCGAGGTCGTCGCCGAGGACGGGAAAATGCTGCGCGAGTTCGCGCCCTATGCTTACCCCGAAAGCGCGATGCACACGATGCACGTCGGCGAGGAGATCACGCCCGCGACCTTCCGCGTGCAGACCGACAGGAAGGACGAGGCTCTCGTGCGCGTGATCGAGATCATCCCCGCGCACGTGGGCGACTATGAGCGCCATATGACGCTGAAAGTCAAAGACGGCGCGCTGGAGTCCGACGTGGAGCAGGACGTGCTCAAGACCTTTGTTTTCGAGCGTCACCACGACACCGGCAAGCACGGCGTCGGCTTTGTCAAGGGCTTCGATATCAAGTGCGGCGCAATGGCGTCGACGGTCGCCCACGACGCGCACAATCTGCTGGTCGTCGGGACGAACGACGAGGATATGGCGCTCGCGGCCAACACGCTGATCCGCTGCGGCGGCGGCATGTGCGCCGTGCGGGAGGGAAAGATACTCGGCTGCGTCGAGCTGCCGCTCGCGGGCTTGATGAACCCGCTGAGCGCCGAGGAGATGAGTGAAAAGGTCGCCGTCCTCTCCGAAGCCTGGAAGGAGATCGGCTGCGACATCGTCTCCCCCTTTATGACGATGGCGCTCATTCCCCTGGCCTGCCTGCCGGAACTGCGGCTGACCGACCGCGGTCTCGTCGACTGCACGAAGTTCTGCTTCTCCCCGCTCGAGGTCGAAGAGTGATCGCAGCAAAAAAGAAGGCACAGAGTATTCTGTGCCTTCTTTTTTTTTGCTCAATTATAGCAGCCGATCCGCGCGGAGCAGGGGGCTGTCGGCCTCCTCGCTCTCGACGGTGATCGCGCCGGCCACGACGGCGGCGCGGGCCGCGGAGGCGAGGTCGAGCCCCTGCACGAGCGCCCAGGCAACGGCGGCCGTAGCTGCGTCGCCCGCGCCGGTGGCGCTGACGAGCTTTGCCTTCTCACCGGGCAGCAGTATGCGCTCCTCTCCGGCGGCCGCGAGCAGCCCGCCCGCGCCAAGCGAGAGATAGACGCTGCCCACGCCCGCTTTCAGAAGCGCCTCGGCGCAGTCCTCGGCGTTTTTCTTTCCCGTCAGGGTCTGCGCCTCCATCAGATTGGGCTTGATCGCCGCGAGGCAGTCGAGCACAGGAGCAAAGCGCGGCGCCTTGGCCGTGGAGACCGGGTCGGCGACGATGGGGACGCGGAGCTTTTCGCAGAGGAAGGCGATCGTCTCCGCCGGGAGGTTGCCGTCGATCACGACCGCGTCGGAGGCGTTGATCTCTCCGAGCAGACCGCGCAGCGCCGCAGGCGTAAGCCGCTCCGCGGTCTCCATGTCGGCTACCGCGGAATCCATCTCTCCTCTCTCGTCGCTGAGGTACAGATAGACCGGGCTGCGCGCGCCGCCGATCGTGAGCGAAAGGCTCATATCCACGCCGCAGCGCAGGCAGCTCTCCCGCAGCGAGGCGCCAAGACCGTCGTCGCCGAGGGCCGTGACAAAGCGCGTCCGAAGCCCCAGCCGCGCCAGGTCGCAGGCGATGTTGCGCCCCACGCCGCCGTGCCGGACGCTGACGCGCCCGGGGGCGGAGTCGTGTCGGACGAGCGCACGATCAGGTCGGCCGCAGATGTCGGTGTTGGCGCCGCCGATGACGGTCACGCATCGAGCTTCCATATGTGGTCCGCGTATTCCCTGATCGCGCGGTCGGCGGCAAAGAAGCCGCTCATCGCGGTGTTCATGATCGCGAGGCGTCCGAGCTCGCCCTCGTCGGCGATGCGCTCGTAGAGACGATTCTGGGTGTCGGCGTAGGCGCGGTAATCCGCGATCAGCATATACTGGTCGCCGCCGTAAAGCAGCATGGAAACAAGATCGGAATAGCTCTTGCCGTCGCGGAAGCCCTGGGAGAAGCGGTCGAGCACACGCTGGATCTCCCAGTCCTGCGCGGCGACGCGCGCGGGATCGTAGCCTTTCGCCTTCAGAGCGGCGATCTCATCGGTGTGCAGGCCGAAGAGGAACATGTTCTCATCGCCGAGGCGCTCGTACATCTCGACGTTCGCGCCGTCGAGCGTGCCGATCGTGACGGCGCCGTTCATCATCAGCTTCATGCAGCCGGTGCCGGAGGCCTCCTTGCCGGCCGTGGAGATCTGCTCGGACACCTGGGCGGCGGGCACGATGGCCTCGGCCGCGCTGACGCGGTAGTTCTCCACGAAATAGACCTGCAGCTTGCCGCGGCAGAGCGGATCGCTGTTGATGTCGGCGGCCATCGACAGCAGCAGCTCGATGATGCGCTTCGCCGTTTTGTAACCGGCGGCCGCCTTTGCGCCGAAGACGAAGGTGCGCGGCGTGAAGGCGCGCTTGGGATCGTCGTGCAGCTGCAGCTGCAGGCTTGCGATATGCATGGCGCACAGCAGCTGGCGCTTGTACTCGTGCAGGCGCTTGACCTGCACATCCATGATGCCCTCGGGATCGAAGGCAAAGCCGTCGTTGCGGCGGGCAAAATCGGCAAAGCGGCGCTTGTTCTCGGCCTTGATGGCAAGTATGCGGCGGCGTACCTCGGCGTCATCGGCGAACTTGGCCAGCTCCGAGAGACGCTCGGGCTCGGTGAGATATTCCTCTCCGCCGAGCAGCTCGCACACGAGGCCGTGCAGACCGGGGTTGATCTGCGCCAGCCAGCGGCGATGGTCGATGCCGTTGGTGACATAGGTGAAGCGGTCGGGGCGCAGAGCGCAGAGGTCGCGGAAGAGGTCGTTGCGCAGGATCTCGCCGTGCAGGCGGGACACGCCGTTGACCATGTAGCAGGCGGCAAGGCAGAGATTGGCCATCAGCACCTGGTCGTCGCGGATGATCAGGTTGCGGCCCACGCGCTCGTCCTGGCCGAAGTTGTAGATGAGGTAGCTGACCCAGCGGCGGTTGATCTCGCAGAGGATCTCCCAGATGCGGGGCAGGAGCTGCTGGATGATCTGCTGCGGCCAGCGCTCGAGCGCCTCGCTCATGACCGTGTGGTTGGTGTAGGCCACGCTCTTCTTGACGATCTCCCATGCCTCGTCCCAGCCGAGATCGTGCTCGTCCATGAAGAGCCTCATCAGCTCGGGGATGATGAGCGTGGGATGCGTGTCGTTGATCTGGATCGTGTGATGTTCGCCGAAGGAGCGGATGTCGCCCCACTTTTCGATGTGCTTGCGCACGATGTCCTGCGCGGTGGCGGAGACGAAGAAATACTGCTGCTTGAGACGCAGGATCTTGCCCTCGATCTTTTCGTCGGCGGGATAGAGCACCTTGGTGATGACCTCGGCCATCGTGCGTTCCTCGAGGCTCTTGACATACTCGGCGTTGGAGAACAGATACATGTCCAACTGGCTGGGGCTCTTGGCGTCCCAGAGGCGGAGCTTGTTGATCTCCTTTCCCTCGTAGCCGGCGATGAGCATGTCGCGCGGGATCGCGGTGACGGGCGTATAGTCCGTGTGCACGGCGCTGTAATGGCCGTATTCGTCCCAGTGCGCGGAGATCTGCCCGCCGAAACGGACCTCGACCGCGTCCGCATAGCACGGAACGAGCCAGCCTTCGGACGCGAGGCGCCAGTTGTCGGCCACCTCGGTCTGCTTGCCGTCCTTGAAGCGCTGGCGGAAAATGCCCAGCTCGTAGCAGATGGAATAGCCGGTGGCCTCCATGCCGAGCGTGGCCATGCTGTCCATATAGCAGGCGGCGAGGCGGCCCAGACCGCCGTTGCCGAGGCCTGCGTCGGGTTCGGTCTCAAAAATGTCCGTGGCGTTCTTGCCCATGTCCGCGAGCGCGCCGATCAAGGCCTCGGAGAGACCGAGATTGAAGGCGTTCTTCATCAGGCTGCGGCCCATGAGGAACTCCATGGACATGTAATGTACTTCTTTGTTTTTTGCCCGCGGGCTCTCGACGGCGAGCAGGCGGCTCATGATCTCGCGGATGACCATCGCCGAGGCCTGGAAGATCTGGTCGTCGGTGGCGGTCTCTCCGGTCACGGCAAAATACGCGCAGAGGCGATCCTCGATCGCGCTTCTGACTTCGTCTTTAGAGATTTGGCTGGTCATAACAAGCTTGTCCTCCGATAGTCTGAATGTAAAGATCTCTGCCCGCTGCTGCGATCAGGCAGGGGATCGGCAGGGCGGCGGGGGAGCGCGAGGGGGCAAGGCCTGCCTCGCGTATGATAAACCGCCGGTGCGAGGGGTATACGGCATTCCCTTTCAGGGCAGGCGTATTCGCCCGGAAAAGGGAAAACGCACGGCGGCAGGCGCGCGGTTCACAAACGCCTGAAAGGCTTTTTGAACAAGCGCCCGTGAAAGCTTCCGCTCTCACGGGCGCTTGTCTGGTCTGCTATGTGTCTGCCTTTCAGATTCGAGATCCCTTCGGGACCACGAGCGGCAGCTTTTCGTTGCCCTTGAGCGCAGTATCTGAAGAGATGATGCAGTTTTTGTCGACGATCACGTTCTCGAGCCGGGCTCCCTTGCCGATCGTCGTGCGGCGCATGACGACGCAGTCCTTGAGGTACGCGCCCTCCTCGACAACGACTTCGGACGAGAGGACACAGTCCTCGACGGTGCCCATGATGCGGCAGTTGTCGCCCACGAGGCTGTTCGAGGAGACGGCCTTCTCGCCGTAGTAGGTGGAAACGAGGGAATGGTGACGCGTACGGACCGGGCGCTCGGCACAGAAAAGGTCGTGCCGCTTGTCGGTGTCGAGCATGTCGCGGTTGGCGCGGTAATACAGGTCGACCGAGCGGATGGGCATATAGTAGCCCTCGTGCAGATAGACGTCCATCTTCCCGCCTCCGGCGAGGTAAGACGCGATCGCGTCGCGGTGGAAGCGGTAGAGGTTCTTCGCCGCGCACTCTTCCATCATCTTCACAAGCAGGTCCTTGTCGATGATGTAGCCCTCCAGCGAGGTGAAGCCGCGGCTCTCGCCCTCGACGTAGAAGAGCGCCTCCTTGACATAGCCGTCCGGGCCGACGATGTAGCGGTGCTGCGGCGCGTCAGGCACCGTGGTGCTGCAGATCGCGGTGATCGGCGCGCCGGAGTGCAGATGCATCCTGGCCGCCGCGCGCAGATCGAGGTTGGCGCACATGCTGCCGAGCAGCAGAACGACATATTTCTGCGGGATGTCACGGATATACTCACCCACGCCGTTGAGCGCTTCCATCGTACCGAAGTAGTTCCCGCTGTGGTAGCCGGGCATGCCGAAGGGCGGCAGCAGACGCAGTCCGCCGTCTTTGCGGCTCATGTCCCAGGCTTTGCCGTTGCGGAGATGATCCATCAGCGACTGGTAGTCGCGCTGCATGATCACGCCGACGTCGTGGATGCCTGCGTTCATCAGCGAGGAGAGGGCAAAGTCGATCACGCGGTAGCGGCCGAAGATCGGCATCGAGGCCGCGGTACGGTGGCTGACGAGCTCACGCAGCTCGGGGGAGGCGCTGTAGGCAAAGATGACACCATGGAAATTATTCATGACTCAAACCTCCTCGCCGCTGTAGATCATGGCCGAGGCGGGCACGACGGCGCCCGCGCGGATCGTGATGTCCGGGCCGCAGGTCGCAACGCCCCAGGCGTCCGTCCCGTCGGGGGGAGCGCCGATGTGCGCGCCGGCTCCGATCACGGTGTTTTCGCCGACGATCGCGTATTCCACGACCGCGCCGTCTCCGACGACGGCGCCGGGCATCAGCACACTGTAAAGCACCTTCGCTCCCCTGCCGACCTTGCAGGAGGATGAGAGCACGGAGTTCTCGACCTCGCCGAAGATCTCGCAGCCCTCGGTGACGATCGAGTGGACGATCCTCGCGTCTTTGCTCGTAAAGTGCGGCGGGCAGACCGGGCTGCGGGAGCTGATGGGCCAGTCGGGATCGAACAGGTTGATCAGATCCGGGGAGAGCATGTCCATGTTTGCATCCCAAAGCGAGGTGATCGTGCCGACGTCGCGCCAATAGCCCTTGAAGCGGAAGGCCAGCATCCGCTCGCCCGCGGCGAGCATCTTCGGGATGATGTTCTTGCCGAAGTCCTTGCTGGAGTTCGGGTCGTTCTCATCCTCGATCAGGGCAGCGCGCAGCTTCTTCCAGTTGAAGATGTAAATGCCCATCGAGGCCAGATCGCTCTTGGGCTGCTTGGGCTTTTCCTCGAACTCGGTGATGAAGTCCTTTTCGTCAACGCTCATAATGCCCATGCGCGTAGCCTCGGCCATCGAGACCTGCTGCACGGCGATCGTGCAGGCCGCCTCATTGTCCAAATGCACGCGCAGCATCTCGGCATAGTCCATCTTGTAGATGTGGTCGCCGGAAAGGATCAGCACGTTGTCGGGGTCGTACATCTCGATGAAGGCGATGTTCTGGTAGATCGCGTTCGCCGTGCCGGAGAACCAGGAGCCCTGCTCGTGCGCGCCGAGATAGGGCGGCAGGATGTACACGCCGCCGTCGGACACGTCGAGGTCCCAGGGCTGGCCGTTGCCGATGTAGCTGTTGAGCTTCAGCGGGCGGTACTGGGTCAGCACGCCGACCGTGTCGATGCCGGAGTTGGCGCAGTTGGAAAGCGGGAAATCGATGATGCGGTATTTACCGCCGAAGGGGACGCTCGGCTTTGCCACGTCCTGCGTCAGCGCGTACAGGCGTGAGCCCTGTCCGCCGGCGAGGAGCATGGCGATACAGCTTTTTTTCATGCTTCACTCTTCTTCCTTCCGTTTTTTTTGCTGCGTGAAATGGTTTCTTATTTTTGATTATACCGGTTCATGGCCTCGTCGGGACCTTTTTCGATGTAGCACAGCGCGGCCTCTGCGGCGCGGTCGGCCGCGTCGGCGATCGTCTCGGCGTCCTTTCCCGCGAAGCGGGAGAGCACCCAGTCGCGCATGTCGTAGTCCTCGTGCGGCTTGCCGCCGACGCCGAGCCGGATACGCGGGAAATCCTCGGTCCCGAGGGCGGCGATGACGTCCTTCAGCCCGTTGTGTCCGCCCGCGGAGCCGGAGCGGCGCACACGGATACGGCCCAGGGGCAGCGCCGTCTCGTCCGAGATCACGATGACGCGCTCGGGCGGGATCTTATAAAAGCGCGCGGCCTCGCCCGCGGCCTGGCCCGAGAGGTTCATATAGGTCTGGGGCTTGAGGAGCAGCACCCCCTCGCCCCCGACCTTTACCAGCGCCGTGAGCGAGCGGAATTTGAGCTTGTTGATCCTGACGCCGAGACGCTTTTCCATCGCGTCCGCCGCGAGGAAGCCGGCGTTGTGGCGGGTATTTTCATACTCCCGGCCAGGATTGCCCAGAAAGACGATCAGCCAGGACGCCCCGCCGCTTTTTCTGAAAAACATGTCCCTTAATCAAACAGGTTGGAGATCGAGACCTCCTCGTAAATGCGGCGGATCGCCTCGGCGAAGACCGGCGCGGTGGAGAGGTAGCGGATCTTGTCACATTTGGGCTTGTCCTTGGGATAGGGGATCGTGTCGAGGAAGAGCAGCTCTTTGATGCAGCTGTTCTCGATGCGCTCGATCGCGGGGCCGGAGAGCACGCCGTGCGTGGCGCAGGCGTAGACCTCCTTCGCGCCGCCGATCTCGGAGATCGCCTTCGCGGCGCCGACGAGCGAGCCGGCGGTGTCGACGATATCGTCGAGCAGAATGCACTTCTTGCCCTCGACGTTGCCGATGATGTTCATGACTTCGGACTGGTTGGCCTTTTCGCGGCGCTTGTCCACGATGGCCATGTTCACGCCCAGCTTCATCGAAAAGGCGCGGGCGCGGGCCGTGCTGCCCACGTCCGGGGAGACGACCATCACTTCTTCGTTGTTCTTTCCGTACTGCTTGATATAGTGCTTGGCAAACAGGTGCGCGCCCATGAGGTTGTCCACGGGGATGTCGAAAAAGCCCTGGATCTGGGCGGCGTGGAGATCCATCGTCAGGACACGGTCGGCGCCGGCGGCGGTGATCAGGTTTGCCACCAGCTTGGCGGAAATGGGATCTCTGCTTTTGGCTTTGCGGTCCTGCCGCGCATAGCCGAAATAGGGGATCACGGCGGTGATGCGTCCCGCGGAGGCGCGGCGCATGGCGTCGGTCATGACCAGCAGCTCCATGAGATGGTCGTTGACCGGGTTGCAGGTGGACTGGACGATGAACACATCCTTGCCGCGGACGGGTTCCCCGACGGAGATGGAGCATTCACCGTCGGCAAACTGGGAGACGCTCGCTTCGCCGAGCCTGGTATAGAGCTGGCTGCAGATCTCTTCGGCCAGAGCGGGATTGGAATTGCCGCAGAAAACTTTGATTTCCTTGCCGTGTGCGATCATGTTTTTTCTCCTCATCCATTCATTCTCCGCCGCGCCTGTTCTGCGGCGGAACTCGCAGTAATACACGGTAATCTTACCATACTTTCCGCTTCTTGGGAAGAGAAAAGGCGGAAACTCCGGGCAAAAAAGCAGATAAAAATAGCGATTTACAACTCCTTGCTTTTTGTATATAATAGTAAAGTCTGAAAAACTGCTGAAAGTGGTAAGCGATATGCTGGAATTTGAAGAATACAAAGCCAAACTGAACGCCGCGAAGCCGACGCTCGAAGTCCTGCGCGGCGCGCTGAAGCTTGAGAGCGCGGCGAAGGAGATCGAAGAGCTTGAGACCATGAGCGCGCGCGACGGCTTCTGGAACGACGTGGAAAAATCCCAGAAGGTGCAGAAGCGTCTCAAGACGCTCAAAAACAAGGTCGAGAGCTATGAAAAGCTCTGCGCGTCCTGGGACGATATGTACACGCTCTGCGAGATGGCCATAGAGGAGAACGACGAGTCGATGCTCGAAGAACTGCAGAGCGAGTTCGCCGTCTTTTCCGAAAAGGCGGAGGCCATGCGCCTGTCCACCCTGCTGACGGGCGAGTACGACGCGAACAACGCGATCCTGACCTTCCACGCCGGCGCGGGCGGCACCGAGGCGCAGGACTGGGCCTCGATGCTCTACCGCATGTACAACATGTGGGCCGAGCGCCACGGCTACAAGGTCAAGGTCATGGACTATCTCGACGGCGACGAGGCGGGCATCAAGAGCGCCACGATCATGATCGAGGGCGACAACGCCTACGGCTTTCTCAAGAGCGAGCACGGCGTGCACCGTCTCGTGCGCGTGAGCCCCTTTGACGCGGCCGGGCGGCGGCACACCTCCTTCGCCGCGGTCGAGGTCATGCCCGAGATCTCCGATCCCGGCGAGATAGAGCTGCGCGAGGAGGACATCAAGATGGACGTGTTCCGCTCCTCCGGCGCGGGCGGGCAGAAGGTCAACAAGACCTCCTCGGCCGTTCGCCTGACGCACATCCCCACGGGCATCGTCGTGTCCAGCCAGGTCGAGCGCAGCCATTTCCAGAATCTTGAGAACTGCCGCAACATGCTGCGCGCGCGCCTTGCCGAGATCAAGGAGCGCGAGCATCTCGAAAAGATCAGCGACATCAAGGGCGTGCAGATGAAGATCGAATGGGGCAGCCAGATCCGCTCCTACGTCTTCATGCCCTATCAGCTCGTCAAGGACCTGCGCACCGAGTATGAGACCGGCAACATCCAGAGCGTGATGGACGGCGACCTTGACGGCTTTATCAACGCCTTCCTGTCGATGAAGGCGGGGACCTGAGAATAACCTGCTCAACAGAGAAAAACGGGGAGTGTCTTAACTCCCCGTTTTACCGTCCGCTGACGCAGCTTTCGCAGTCCTCGAAAATGAAATCGTCGACGTCCTTTTCCATGCTTCGACCTCCCTTATCCCGACATACCGTCATTCTATGCGGCAAATCCGGCAAATATGAGGGGTCTTTTTTATCTTTCTCTCTTGAACAGCGCGTCGCTTTGCGTTATAATATGCAGGCTTGTTTCTCTAAGCTTGCATCAAATGGAAAAAAGGATGAATGTCATGAGCGCATCTACCGAAAGAAAAAACCGCGCCGCCGCACGCGAGGCCGGCACGGACAAGAAAATGCTCGCCCAGCAGGAGGCTGAGAAGAAGGCCGCCAAGAGCCGCCGCCGCTGGACGATCGGATCGATCCTTGTCGCGATCCTGCTGATCGTCATCATTCTGCTCAACTCCGGCTTTCTCTACAAACACACCGCCGCTCTCTCCGTCGGAGGGCGGAACTACTCCCCAGCGGAGCTGAGTTATTCCTATGTCGGTCAGTACACCAGCTTTCTGAACAACTACGGCAGCTATGCCTCCCTCTTCGGGCTGGACACCTCGCAGGGCGTCGCTTCGCTCTCGCAGCAGAGCTGCCCCATGCTGGAGGAAGGCAAGACCTGGCGTGATTACTTCCTCCAGAACGCCGAGAACAGTCTTCTGCAGGTCACCGCGCTGAAGAACTACGCCGATCAGAACGGGATCTCGCTCGACGAAGCCGATCTCGCCGCGCTCGACGAGGATCTCGCCGCGCTCGACGAGGCCGCCAGGTCCTACGGCTATGCCAGCGCCAACCGCTTCCTCGCCGCGCAGTACGGCACGGGCGTCAACACCCGTCTCGTCCGTTCGATGACGGCGGAAAGCACGCTCGCCTCCAAGGTGCTGCAGGCCTACTCCGATTCGCTGGACTATTCCGACGAGGAGCTCGAGGAGTATTACGCCTCGCTCGAGGGCAGCAGCGATCTGTTTGACTATGCCGTTTACACCGTGGCCGCCGAGACCGTCCCCGCGGAGGGCGAGGGCGAGGACGCGCAGGCCGCGCCGACCGAGCAGACCCTGCTCGAGGCCCGCATGACCGCCGAGGCAATCGAGATGGCCTATCGGGACGGCTATGATATCGACGACCCGGTCGAGCGGCTCGACGCCGCGATCGAGGCCGAGTACGACGCCGGCTCCGCCACCGTGCGCAGCAGCGTGTCCGGCGGCAGTCTGGGCGACCTGAGCGACTGGCTGCGTGACAGCGCGCGCAAAAACGGCGATATCAGCGTGATTGAATCCTCCGACGGCACGGGCTACCACGTGGCCGTGTTCCTCTCGCGCAACGACAACCATTATCCCACCGTCTCCGTGCGTCATATCCTGATCAAGGCCGCCGCCTCTGAGGACGGCAGCTTCTCCGACAAGGCCAAGCAGGTCGCGCTCGACCGCATCAACGAGATCAAGGCTGAGTTCGAGGCGGGCGACAGGAGCGAGGAGAGCTTTGCCGCGCTGGCCGAGAAGTACTCCGAGGACGCCGGCTCGAACACGAACGGCGGCCTGTACGAGAATATCTATCAGGGCCAGATGGTGGAAGAGTTCAACGACTTCTGCTTCTCCGGCCACAAGAGCGGCGACGTCGGCGTCGTTTACGGCGAGAACGGCGGCTATGCCGGCTACCATCTCGTCTACTTCGTCGGCGAGGGCGATCTTTACAGCAACACGATTGCACGCAGCGCCTTGACCAACACGGCCATGAGCGACTTCCTCGCCGCGCAGACCGAGGGCCTCGAGCCCGTTCTGCGCTACTGGGCGAAGCTCGTCGGCTGATCGCCGCCAAAGCAGAAAACGGATCGAAAGCCGTGCTTTCGGTCCGTTTTTCTTCTCCCCTGCCGGGAACTTTTCCCGCCGTATACCGTCTATAGGGCGTAAGACGATCCCGATCATAACAAAACAAGCAACAAAAGGAGGAAAAAAACCATGAAAAAGACCTTTTCCCTGCTTCTCGCTCTTGTGATCCTTCTCTCCCTCGCGGGCTGCGGCCAGGCCGCCGCGAAGGGCCAGAGCTATTACTCCTCCCCGGCCGCCGCGCCGGCCTACAGCAGCAGCGCCGCCTATGACGGGCTTCCCGTTCCCGAACCGGAATATCCCATGGACGCGGAAGAAGCGGCCTGGGGAGGCTTCTCCTCGTCGAACGGCTCGGCAAACGCCGCGGCGCTCGCCGGTTCCGAGAGCGGAAAAACGCCCGACGCCGGCGACATCGCCGTGGACAAGATCATCTACTCGGCCAGCGCCACCGTGGAGACCACCGACTTTGACGATACGCTCGAAAAGCTCGAAGCGATGATCGCCCAGTACGGCGGCTTTATCGAGTCGAGCAGCGTCAGCGGCAACAATTATTACCACAGCTCGCACGGCTACGCTTCCTCCCGCAGCGCGGATTACCGCATCCGCATCCCCAGCCGCGACTTTGCCTCGATCATGAACGCCCTCTCCACGCTTGGCAACGTCCCTTACAGCAATACCTATACCGAAAACATCACCAGCCAGTACTACGACGTGCAGGCGCGGCTCAACGCTTTCCGCACGCAGGAGCAGAGCCTGCTGGACATGATGGAGAAGGCCGAGACCGTCTCCGATCTGCTGGAGATCCAGGACCAGCTTTCCGACGTGCGCTATCATATCGAAAGCCTCCAGTCCCAGCTGACGAACTGGGACCGCCAGGTCAGCTACAGCACGATCTCCCTGTCCGTGGAGGAGGTGCAGGAGTACACGCCCGAGGCGAAGCTCTCCTTCGTTCAGCAGCTTGGGCTGGCGCTCAGCCGCGGGCTGAAGTCCGTCGGCGAGTTCTTCCGCGATCTGCTGCTCTGGCTGATCGAGGCGCTGCCGGCGCTGATCCTCCTGGGCGTGATCGTCGTGCTCGTCGTCCTCCTTGTGCGCCGTATCCGCCGCCGCGTCAGAGCGAAGCGCGAAAAACAGCCCGCCGGACAGAACAAGGATGCTCCGCAGGCTTGAACAAAGCGCCCTGTTCGTGATATAGTAAATCCAAAGCGAGAAACGGAGGGACTGTCATGAACAAATGGAAAGTGATCGCGCCGTTGGGCCTGCTGGCCGTCGGCGGCGCCGCCGCGGCGCTGCTGCTGAAGAAGCGGGACGAGGGCGGAGCCAAAAGCGCCCCCGCCGAAAAGAAAGCCGTGCCGCGCGAGAGGATGATGAAAACGGGCGAGTACAGCTTCGTCTCCGGTTTTCAGGATGCCAGGACCGTGGAGGTCCTGCTCGACTACGACGCGCTGCGCTTCGGCTTCGACGTGATCGGCGAGGATTTTCTCAGCTATTCCAGCGATTCGCACGTCGCCGTCGTCACCGGCGAGGATTTCTCGATGCAGATGGAATACGCCTCCTACTACAAAGGCGAGGATCTTCCCTTCATCACCGCCGCGGCGGAGAAGAAATATCCCGGCTTCGCGCGCGTCTCCTTCAACGGCGTCGAGGGCTTCCGCTACCGCGAGGGCGACGGCGTCTGCTTCTGTCTGGGCGTGGACGAGTACAGCTATCTGCTGCTCACGCTGCTCAAGGCGCAGGGCTGCGACAAGACGATCGAGGAGCTCGCCGGGGGAGAGGATCTCCGGGAGCTGCTTGATACGATCCGCATCGGCACAAAGGAATAAGCAAAAGCAAAAAAGGACCTCGGCGGCGTGCCGCAGGTCCTTTTTGCGTCCGCCGCGGCTTGTAAACGCAGCGCGTCTATGGTATTTTATGGATAGTCCGTCTGCAGGAAAGCAAAAGGGGAAAAAACATGAAAAAAGACCGCGAACACAGCTTGCTCGCCCGCTGCGCCTACGGCGCGGCGGACATCTACGGCGGCGGCGCTTTCGTCGTCATCGGCACTTTCTTTACGGTGTTCCTCACCAAGGCTCTCGGTATGTCGCCGGCGCTGGCCGGCACGATCCCTCTGCTCGGCAAGGTCTGGGACGCTGTGACCGACCCGGTCATGGGCAACATCACCGACCGCACGCAGTCCCGCTTCGGCGCGAAGCGCTTCTACATCCTCATCGGCAGCATCGTCTCGGCAATCACCTTTATCCTGATGTGGGTCCCGCTGCCGCAGGCGGAAATGGGGCTGAAGTACATCTTCTATATGCTGATGTATATGCTCTTCTCTACTGGCTTCACGATCGTGATGGTTCCCTACAATGCGCTGCTGCCGGACATGGTGGACGACTATACCCTGCGCGGGCGCTTTACCGGCACGCGCATGGCTTTCTCGGCCTTCGGCAACATCATCGCGGCGCTTCTGTCCACGCTGATCATCACCGACAACACCGACAGCAGCCGTTATCTGATCGTAGCCTTCATCTTCGGCATCATCTTCTGCATCGCGATCCTGCTGACCTTCTTCGGAACCTGGGAAAAGCAGAAGCCCGTCCTGAAGGTCAGCCTGAGGGAGAGCTTCGTCCAGTCCTTTACCGCGTACAAGAGCCGCGCTTTCCGCTTCTTCATCGCGATATTCATCTTCGGTCAGGCGGCCACCGACTTTGTGACCGGCCTTGCGGTGTACTATGTGGACGAGACGCTCAACGCATACGGGGGCGGGCGCTTTACCTACCTTATGGGCGTGATCCTCATCTCCCAGTTCATCGGTATGCTGATCTTCAATCCCGTTATGGCGAGGACCAACAAGAAGACGCCGATCCTCATCGGCTTCCCGGTGCGCATCGCCGCGACGCTGGCGATGCTGGCCTTCTCTCACGAGGGCGCCAGCTTCCCCGTGATCCTTGGCCTGACCTTCATCATCGGTCTGGGCATGGCCGGCTCCTCCACGACGATCTACGCGATCCTCGCGGACATGGCGGATGTGGACGAGCTGATCACCTCCATCAACCGCCCCGGCATCTGCTCCGGCATGGCGACCTTTATCCGCAAGATCTGCGCGGGACTGAGCGTGTTCATCATCGGCGTGCTGCTCTCAATGGTGGGCTATGACGAGACGATCGCCTCCGCCGGCGCGCGGCAGGCCGCCGCGACGCAGACGGGCATCGCCTATATCTACATCTTTGTGCCGATCCTGCTGTGTCTCGTCACGATCTTTTTCACGGCGAAGTTCCCCATGAGCAAAGAGGAATTTCAGGTGATCCGCCGCGAGATCTCCCGGCGCAAAGGCGAGGACGGCAGCGTGATCACCCCCGAAGAGATCGCGGTATGCGAAAAGGTCACGGGCTTTTCCTACGACCGGCTGTGGAATCGCGGGAACGCGCTGAAAATGAAATAAGAAAAATCCCGAAGAAAAGACCTGCGGTTTTCACCGCAGGTCTTTTCTTCGGGTCCTTGCGTCGGATCAGGGCGCCTCGTCGATGATGACGATGCGGCCGTCGCCTGTGAGATCTTCATATTCCTCGCCGATCACACCGCCGAGATCTTCGACGATGTAGTCGATCAGCACCTGATTGTCCAGCTTGACGCGATCCTGCAGCAGCGTGGCTCCGTCGAAAGCGGTGTAGCCGTCGCCGTTGTTGAGCAGCATGTAGTCATGGCTGGCCAGCGTGTAAGTGGCCTCGGGATCGATGGGCTCGCCGCCCACCAGGACGTTCTTCACACGGCGCTCGCCCTCGAATCCGGCGCACATCGTGTTCTCGTCCACCTTGCAGGGATCGGGCAGATAGCTGTGGATCTCGTAGCTCAGGCCGGAGACCTGCAGGAAGCCGCCGTTCTCGCCGGGCACCTTGCGGGCGCCCCACTCGAGCGCGTCAAGGATCTGCTGGCCCTTGACCTCGACCACGCACATGGCGTTGCCGAAGGGGTGCACCTTGAGGATATCGTTGAGCGTGACGTTGCCCGCGCCGATGTTCGCACGCACGCCGCCGCCGTTGACGAACGCGATGTCGGCGCCGGACTGGATGCGGTAGGCGTCCGCGCAGAGGTCGCCGAGGTTGGTCTCGGCGCGGCGGACCATGCGGACGGGCTTGCCGTTCTCGTCGACCGCCTCGGGATCGTTGACCGTCAGCAGTACGGCGGAGGAGGCGACGACCTCTTTGAGCTTCTTGTCAAGAGCGGTCTTCGAGGCGTCGACCGCCTTGGACATCTTGTTCTGGAGTCCGAGCATCTCGGGCACGGGAGCGTCGTTGTTCCAGGTGTAGACGCCGGCCGTGATCTTGCCCTCGACGTCGATCCGGCACCAGCCGATGCAGGCCAGCTTGGTGCCGCAGGCGGAGCGGATAACCTCCTTGCCGTCCTTGTCCTTCATGACGACCTGGTTGGTGTCGTGGCTGTGGCCGTCAAGGAAGACGTCGATGCCGCTGACATGGCTGATCACGTCGTCATATTTCCAGGGAGCGCACTCGAGCTCGTCGCCCATGTGGCCCATCACGACCACGTAGTCGGCTCCCTCCGCGCGGGCGTCGTCGACGGCTTTCTGCACGGCGTTATAGACGCCCTCGCCCGTCTCGTCCTGGAAGAAGCCGTAGATGAACTCGCCGTCTTCATTCTGGAAATACTTCGGGGTGGAGCTGGTAAGCGTCTTGGGTGTGGTCACACCGACGAAGGCGACCTTTGCGCCGCCCAGATCCTTGATCGCGTAAGGCCGGAACACCAGTTCGCCCTCACGGTTGAAGTTGCAGCTGAGATACTCGAATTTGGCCTTCCCGGCCAGCGCAAGGAACTGATCCATGCCGTAGTCGAACTCGTGGTTGCCGGGGATCGCCAGCGCGTAGCCCATCTGGTCCATCAGCTTGACAAGCTCCTCGCCCTTGGACATCGTACCGATCGGCTCGCCCTGGATATTGTCGCCGTTGTCGACAAGGATAACGTCGTTGCCCTGGGCGACCAGATAGTCGCGGACCGCCTCAAGCCCGGCATAACCGAAGCCCTGATCGACGCCGCAGTGGATGTCGCTGGTGAAGAGGATCACCACGTCGGCGCTGCGCTCCGGCGCCTCCTCGGCGGGGGCGTCGTCGGCAAAGGCCGCTCCGCAGAAAAGCGTGAAGACCATCGCCAGAAGCAGGAGAAGAGAAACGAATTTTTTCATAGAGCCCTCCTTGATTTGATCGTTTTCGGGAATACCTGTATTATAAATAAAAAGGGGCTGTTTGTCCACACACAAATAGCCCCTTTTCTGACCTTTGTCCGCTTGTCTCCGATCGGCAGGATCGGCCGCGGCGCGGCGGGCGCGTAAAAAAGCGCCCGACGACCGCTTTCCCGAAGCGTTCCCCCCGCGGGGCTCAATCCGCCGTTTTCTCCAGCGCGCGGTTGCGGAAATAGATCGCAACGCCGGCGGCCACCATCAGCGTGTTGAGCACGTAGAAGAACAGCACATACCAGTGCACCGTCTCATACCAGGGCGTCGGGGCGTGATAGGCGATCAGAACCAGCTTGGCCGCGATCCCGACGAGATAGCCCAGCAGGATAAAACTGTAGAACAGCACGCTGATACCGCGCGTGCTGCGGGCTTTCCATGCCTTGGCGATGTTGATCGGCCAGGAAAGGCCGAAGCAGATGAGCATGATCATCTCCAGAAAGCTCGCTATGGTCAGCATTTTGCGTCTCCTTTCTTCTCCTCCCGCATCGTCCCGCTCTGCGCCAGGTTTTCGTGAAAGCGGAAGCTCTCGGACAGGATGTGGGGCGTCTGCGCGCCGTGGGTGGCGGCGCAGGCCGCCTCAAAATAGGCGCGCAGCGCCTCGCGGTAGTCGGGATGCGCGCAGCGCTCGATGATCAGACGCGCGCGTTCCTTCGGGCTGAGGCCGCGCAGATCGGCCCAGCCCTGCTCGGTCACGAGCACGTCCACGTCGTGCTCGGTATGGTCCACATGCGTAACCATCGGCACGATGCAGGAGATCCTTCCGCCCTTCGCGGCGGAGGGCGTCATGAAGATCGAGATCAGCGCGTTCCTTGCATAGTCGCCCGAACCGCCGATGCCGTTATACACCGTCGATCCGTTCATCTGCGAGGAGTTGACGTTGCCGTAGATGTCTGCCTCGACGGCGGTGTTCATCGCGATCACGCCCAGCCGCCGGATCACCTCCGCGCTGTTGGATATCTCCGAGTCGCGCAGCACGAGCCTGCCGCGGTAGCGCTCGATATCGGCGAAGAGCCGCGCGAGCCCCTCCTTTGACAGCGACAGCGAGGTCGCCGAGGCAAAGTCTGCCTTGCCCGCGTCGATCAGATCGAGGATGCCGTCCTGCATGACCTCGGAATAAAAGCTCAGATGCTCCAGCGGGGAATCCTTCAGCCCGAGCAGCACGGCGTTGGCCACCGCGCCGACGCCGCTCTGCAGCGGCACACGGTCGGCCGAAAGGCGTCCCTGCTCCTTTTCGCGGAGAAGGAATCGCACGATGTTGCGTGCGATGGCCTCGGAGACCGCGTCGGCCGGCGGGAAGGGCCGCGGCTTTTCCTCGCACTCGCTCACGACCACGGCGGCGATCTTTTCCGCGGGGCAGGACAGATACGGCGTGCCGATGCGCTCTCCGACCCCGGTCAGCGGGATGGGTTCGCGCCGCGGGGGATCGGCAGGGCGGTACACGTCGTGAAAGCCCTCGAGCGCGGCGGGCTGGCGGAGATTCAGCTCGACGATGACGCGGTCCGCCAGATCGATCCAGCTCTGCGAGCAGCCGAGCGCGGTCGTCGGGACGATATTCCCTTCTTCCGTGATCGCCGCGGCCTCGACGAGCGCGAAATCGATCTTTCCGTAAAAGCCGCAGCGCGCGTTCTGCGCGAATTCGCCGAGATGGAGATCGGTATAGGCGATCTCCTCCTCCGCGCCTCCGTTGACGGCGGCGCGCAGCGCTTTGCTCGTCATATAGGGCGCACGGCGCGCAATCATGCCCAGCTCTGCCCAGGCGTTGTCCAGCTCCTCGCCCGTGGAGGCGCCGGAAAGCAGCGTCAGACGCAGTTTTCTCTGTCCGCTCCGCACCTGTGCGGCGAGCGCGAGCGGCACGGCCTTGGGGCAGCCCGCGGGCGTGAAGCCGCTGACGGCAACGGTCATCCCGTCGCCGATCAGCGCCGCCGCCGCATCCGCCCCCATGAGTTTTTCCTCCAGGGCCCTGCAGCGCAGTCTTCCAGTAAGCTCCATGGCGCTCACCCGAGTTTCTGCGCAAAAGCCGCGGCCTGTTCTTCCGAGATCAGCGCGGCGCCTGCGTCAAGGGCCTTCCTGTTGATCTCCTCGGTTCCGGCCGGGATATGGCGGCGCACGGCCTCGACGAGGCTTTCGTCGTCAAAGAGCCCCAGCGCGGCGTTGATCGCGCCGACGGCAACGATGTTCGCCGTAAAGGACTTGCCCACGACCTCTTTCGCGGTGTGGAGGATGGGGATCGCGATCACGCGCGTCCCGTCCAGCCCTGCGGGCCTGTCCAGCGAGTCGTCCATCATCACGACGGCGCCTTTCGCGAGGGTCTTCGTATAAGCCTCGAGAGAGGCCTGCGTCAGCGCCAGCAGGAAATCGGGCCGCGTGACCTTGGAATACCAGATCTCTTCGCGGCTGAGGATTGTTTCCGCCTTGCTGACGCCGCCGCGCGCCTCCGGCCCGTAGGCCTGGGACTGCACGGTGCGCAGCCCGGCGATGACCGCGGCCTCGGCGAGGATGACGCTCGCCAGGATCACGCCCTGCCCGCCGGAACCGGCAAAGCGCATTTCATACCGTTCGTTCTTCATCTTCGCCCCTCACTTTTTCTTTGCCTTGCGGCAGAGCGCGATAATCCTGGCGTATTCTTCGGTATATTCGGGATAGTCGTTGAAGGACAGGATACCGATGAGCTTTTTGTTCGCGCGCTCGCCTTCGCTCATGCTGTAGTAGCGGGCGGTCGGAACCAGATTTTCCTTCTGCCATTTCAGCATCTCCACGGCGTCGCCCTTTTTGTTTTTGCGGCCGTAGTAGGTCGGGCAGATCGAATACACGTCCACGAGCGAAAAGCCCTTGTGCAGGATGGCCTGTTTGATGATGTCGATGGTCTCGCGCGCGTGGTAGACGTCGCCGCGGGCGGAGAAGGACGCGCCCGCGCCGGAAGCGAGGTTGGCAATGTCAAAGGGGCGGTCGACGTTGCCGTAGGGCGCGGTCGTGGCCCTGTCGCCGTGGGGCGTGGTAGGCGAGTACTGCCCGCCCGTCATGCCGTAGATGTCGTTATTGAAGCAGACCACGGTCAGACCGAGGTTGCGGCGCGCCGCGTGGATCAGATGGTTGCCGCCGATGGCGGAGCAGTCGCCGTCGCCCGTAAGGACGATGACGTGCAGCTTCGGGTTCGCCATTTTGATGCCCGAGGCGAAAGCGATCGCCCGGCCGTGCGTCGTGTGGATCGAGTTGAAGTCGAGATAGCCGGCCGCGCGGGACGAGCAGCCGATGCCGGAGACGATGACGATGTCCTCGCGGTTGATGCTGTTTTCCTCGTCGTGGATCAGCTCGTCTATCGCGACGGCCACATCGCGCATGATCACGCCATTGCCGCAGCCGGGACACCAGATCTGCGGAAGGTGGTCGATGCGCATATACAGATGGACAAGATCACTCGGCATGATGCATTCCCTCCATTTCGCCCAATCTGGCAAGAATATCGCGCGGGGAGATCACGGTGCCGTCGATGCGGCCCAGGAAGCCGACAGGCAGCGCGCCGCCGACGCAGCGCTGCACCTCCAGCAGCATCTGGCCGTGGTTGTGCTCGACCACCAGGATCCTCTTGAGCTGCGGAAGACGCGCCCGGAGCTGCTTCTCCGGGAAGGGCCAGACCGTGACGGGCCGGAACATGCCGACCTTTTTCCCCACGGCTCTCGCCGCGTTCACCGCGTCTCTGGCGGCGCGGGTCGTTCCGCCGAAGCAGACGATCGCGGTCTCGGCATCGTCCATTTCGATCTCCTCGACGCGGCAGATGTGGTCGGTGTTCTTTTCCACCTTGTCGAGAAGGCGCTTGACCAGCCTGCCGGCGATCTCGCTGGAGTTCACCGGAAAGCCCGACTCGTCGTGCGCCAGGCCCGTGATGTTGTAGCGCTCGCCCTGGCCGAAGGGCTTCATCGCGGGCACGTACTCTCCCTCCGGGACAAAGTAGCACTGCTTGTTCGCGCCGTCGTGGAAGCTCATCTTCCGCTGGTTGATGATCAGCTTGCCCGGATCAGGCAGCTCGACTCCTTCGCGCATGTGGCCCACGATCTCGTCCATGAGAAAAATCACGGGCGTGCGGTATTTTTCCGCCAGGTTGAAGGCGCGGATCATCAGCGTATATGTCTCCAGGACCGAAGCGGGCGAGAGCGCGATGACCGGGTGGTCGCCGTGCGTGCCCCATCTGGCCTGCATGTAGTCGCCCTGCGAGGGGCTGGTCGGCAGCCCGGTCGAGGGGCCGCTGCGCTGCACATCCACGATCACGCAGGGGATCTCCGCCATCGCGCCGTAGCCGAGGTTCTCCTGCATCAGCGAAAAGCCCGGGCCGGAGGTGGCCGTCATAGCCTTCATGCCGGCGGCGGAGGCGCCGAGTACAGCGGCGATGGAGGAGATCTCGTCCTCCATCTGGATGAACTTGCCTCCCTCCTGCGGCAGGCGGAGCGCGCAGGTCTCCGCGATCTCCGTGGAGGGCGTGATGGGATAGCCCGCGAAAAAGCGCATGCCGGCGGCGATCGCGCCTTCCACCGCAGCCTCGTTGCCCTGCATCAGGACTGTCTTCGACATCTCTTTCCCCTCCTTACTCTTCCATGTTCACGAGATAGATCGCGTAGTCGGGACAGCGCAGTTCGCACAGTCCACAGGAAATACATTGTTCTACGTCCCTGACGGCGACCTTCTCGGCGCGGATCTCCAAAACCTCTTTGGGGCAGAAGGCGGCGCAGATCCCGCAGCCCTTGCACCACTTTTCTTCGATGACGAGTTTTTTTCGTCCGTACATGACGGATCCTCCTTTTTTCCCGCGGCGCGCTTCTGCGAGAAGGCCGCCGCGACGCTCGGATACGGTTTCATTAAACACCATTTTTCGGAAAAAGACCAACACCTTTTCCCTTGCCCTTGCCACAGGAAAACACCTGTGATATGATGGGGGAAAAGGAGCGATGAGCATGAATTTTCGCAATCTGCAGTACTTTCTGCGCGCGGCGGAAGAAAAAAACATCACCCGGGCGGCGCAGAAGCTCTATATCTCCCAGCAGTCTCTCTCGGGGCATGTCGCCAAGCTCGAGGAGGAGCTTGGCGTTTCTCTCTTCGAGCGCGGCAGCGAGCTGAAGCTCACCTACGCGGGCGAGCGGCTGTATCTGCTGGCCCAGCGCATCTGCTCTCTCGAGCAGGAGATCCTGCGCGAGACGGGCGAGATCTCCGACCGCCGCCGCGGACGGCTGCGGCTGGGCATCTCCTATACCTGCGGCCATGCGATCCTGCCGCGTCTGCTGCCGGACTTCCGCGCGGGGCATCCGCTGGTGGAAATCAGCCTGATGGAGGGCAACCACCAGAAGCTCAACGAGTGGCTGGCCGCCGGGGAGGTGGACGTGGTGCTGGGCTACGCTCCGATCGACGTGTCCGGCGCGGTGGTCTATCCGCTGCTGCAGGAGCGGCTTTTCCTTGCCTGCCCGCGGACGATCACAGACGAGGTCTTCGGAGCGGAGGCCGAAGAAAAGCGCCGCGGCGGCTGGAGCGGCTTCGATATCCGCGCGCTGCGCGGCTGTCCCTTCATCCTGCTCAAGAGCGGCAACCGCATCCGCACGCTGTTCGATTCCTATCTTGAGAAAAAGGATTTTATGCCCGAAACTCTGCTTGAGACCGAGAACATCGAAACAGCCTTCGCCCTCGCCGAGCAGGGCATGGGCGTCACGGTCTATCCCGAGCTTTTCCTCAACACCCTCCACGCCGCGGAGAACGTGAGGATCGACCTGCTGCCCCTGCCCGCGGAGGATACGAACGGCACGCTGGCCGTGGCCTTTCTCGAAAAGGGCTATCACGCCCCCGCGGTGATGGACTTCATCTCGCTCTGCCGCCGGACGGCCGGCGACTGGGTATAGCGGATATATATAAACAGCCCGGAGGCCGCCGTCTCCGGGCTGTTTGCCTGCTCTTTTCAGGTGCAGAACATGATCTTATGCAGGAATTCCGCCGTTTTTTCCTCGCCCAGCATCTTGCGGAACTGGTTGACCGCAGGGCCGCCGTTCTGCAGCAGACCGTCGGCAAAGACGGCGTTTTGCTTTTTCTTCTCCTCCTCGCCGCAGCGCGGACAGTGCGCGAGCAGCTCGAAATAGCGCTGCGCGTAATCCCGCACGAAGGGGTCGTACGCGCCGGAAAGCCCGCACCCCTTCTTGTAGGCCGACCCCTCGAGACGCATCGCGTCGTACCAATGCTCGCCCGGGTCGTAATCGGGAAGGTCGGCGTAGCGCGTCTTGATCTCGCCGAGCGCGGCGAAGTCCGGGTGGGCAAGCGTGGTGTCGTACAGCTCCAGAAGCAGCGTGTCCTGCCCCATGGCCGCGATCGCGTCCATGCTCAGCAGCGGCCCGTCTATCCCGGTGGGCGAGAACACGGCTGTTTCCATGCGCATCAGGCCCGCCATGGCGCGCATTTCCATCAGGCACAGGCTGCCCGTGCCGGGGGCTTCATAGACCTTTACGCGAAAAGTCATGCCGCGTCCGCCGAGACGGGAAAACGCGCCGATGTCTTTCTCCCGCAGCGGGAAGCGCGCGGCGGCGGCCGTAAAAACTCTCGCGTTCATGTTTCCCTCACTTTCGGTAGCAGTTTTTGATATACTCGGCAAAGCTGGCCTCGCCGACGACGGTGTCGCCGACCATCTCCTCGGTCAGCGTCCACTTGGAGAAGCGGATGATGGCCTCCTTGCCGTTTTTCTTTTTCTTGTTGACCCAGGCCAGCACGTCGAAAAGCCACACGGGCGCGCGGCTGATCTTCGGCTCCTTGCCGGCGGCGGCGAAGAACATGCGCGCCAGCTCTTCATAGCTCCAGGTCTCTTTGCCGCCGACGTTGTAGAGCTTGCCTTTATCGTTCATGTGCTCGACGATAAAGGCGGCGAAGTCCGGCGTGTCGACGACGTTGCAGTGCACGTCCTTGTCGCCCAGCAGCGTGACCTTGCCCTTTTCGATCATCGGCATGAAGACCTTGGCGATGTCGTAGAAATACCCGCTCGGACGGAAGATGACCCAGCCGAGACCGCTGGTCTTGAGCTGCTCTTCAAATTTGGCCTTGGCGTCCAGCATCGGGACGGAGGGGTTGCCGTCAGCCTTGAGGACCGAGACGTAGGCAAACTGTTTCACGCCGGCGCGCTTGGCCTCGGCCAGCAGATTCATGTTGCCCTGATAGTCCACGTCATAGCAGCTGACCTCGGCGCTGGCCTTGGTCAGACCGACGGTGGAGATCACGATATCCGCCCCGTCGCAGAGGCCGCGCAGGCTCTCGGGGTTCTGCATGTCCGCCGCGACGGCGTCGTAACCGCCTTCGCAGTCCTTCGGGCGGCGGATCGTGCGGCCCGTCGCCACGACCTCGTGGCCCTGGCGGACCAGCTCGCGCAGAATGTCGACGCCCAGGTGTCCGAAGGCGCCCGCCAAAACGACTTTCATTTTACCGCTCCCTTTCGTTTCTTCGTAGTTCTCTTTGTTCTGCGTGCCTCTCTCCGGCCTGGGAAAGTGATAGCGCCGTTTGCCCTCGGTCTTGCCGCGGTACTCGATGGCCTCCTTCGGGCAGGCCGAGAGACAGGCCATGCAGTGGGTGCATTTATCGCCCCACACGGGCTTTCCGTCATTGAGACGGATGTTCGTATACGGGCAGACCGTCGTGCATTTGCCGCAGGCGATGCACGCGTCGGTGGCGTAAAAACCCTCCGCCTTGACGAAATATTTATAGTAAAGCTCGTTGACGGGGATCGTGCAGCCCAGGATCGCCTTGCTCGGCCGCTTCTCCGGGATCACTCCGTTCAGGGAGATGATCTCGGCGGCCTTGTCGATGACGGGGATCGCCTCCTCGACCAGGCGGCGGCATTCGTAGTCCTCCTTGACCGTGAAGAAGATGGGATAGTTCGTCGGCATCTTCACGCTGGCGCTTCCGTGGTAGACGAGGCCCTTTTCCCCGGCCAGCTGTCTGGCGAAATAACCCGAGCAGCTCATCTCGCTGGCGCAGGTGAAAACGAAGAAGATGTCGCGGCTGCCGGTAAGCGGCGTCGCCAGCAGCCAGTCGCGCACGAGACGCGGCATCTCGGCCACATACACCGGCGCCACCACGACCCAGGGCTTGTCGGAATGCAGCGGGCTGTGGTCGTTCCCGCGGAATTTCGGCAGAAGGCTGACGGCCTCGTCGCCGATCTTTTCCGCGATCCGTCTGGCCGCGAAAGCGCAGTTGCCCGTCGCAGAAAAATAAAGGATCATTGTCGTACGACCTCCTTGTCTTTATCAAATTGATTATACCATTTTCCTATCACGAGCGCAAGATGAAGGGCGCCGCCCTTGCATTTTGCCGCGCCGGGTTTTATGATAAGCAAAGAGGTGAGGGATATGAGAAGAAAAGACCGCGAGATCGCCGACGAGAGCGCGATCCGCTCCATCCTTGCGCGGGCGCGCGTGCTGCACCTCGGCATGCTCGACGGGGAGTATCCTTACGTCGTGCCGATGCACTACGGCTTTTTCCTCGAGGAGGGGAAGCTGACGCTCTACACCCACTGCGCCAAAGAGGGGCACAAGCTGGATCTTCTTCGCCGCGACGGCCGCGTCTTCGTCGAGATCGACACGGACGAGGCGCTGCTCCCCGGCGAGACCGCCTGCGCATGGGGCGCGTGCTATTCAAGCGTGATGGGCCGCGGCAGGGCCTCGATCGTCGAGGACGGGGAGGAAAAATGCCGCGCGCTGTCGCTGCTGATGCAGACGCAGACCGGCGAGGCCTATTCCTTTACGCCGCAGATGGCCGCCGCCGTGACGGTAATTCGGATCGATGCGGAGGAATTTACCGCCAAGGCACGAAAAAAGAACGGATAAAAAACAGACAGACGCCCGGGCTGTGCCCGGGCCTTTTTTGTCCGGGCGGCCGGAGGGAAGAATTCCCAAATCTTAAGAATTCAGCTAGTTGACAATTGTAGTCTGCTGCGGTATGATGCAGTTGTCTAGACTACACGTGTAATCTCTCCGAGGAGGAAAGAGCCATGTCTCAGTTTTTAGCCGACAAGATCTCCGATTCCGAACTGGAGGTCATGAAAGTGCTGTGGCGGGCGGGGGACGCTCTGCCTGTCAACGTGATCCGCGAGACCCTGCAGAAAGACCGCGGCTGGGAGCCCACCACGGTCAAGACGCTGATCGGTCGCCTTGCTGCGAAGGGCGCGATCCGGCAGGAAAAGCGGAACGTCTTTTACTATTCCCCGCTGATCAGCGAGGAGGAGTACAACGCCTGGGCAACGGACAACCTCATCCGCAAGCTGTATCACGGCAGCGCCCGCGATCTCGTCGCTGCTCTCGTCCAGTCGGAAGGACTGAGCCGGGACGATATCGAGGAACTGCGAAATATGTTCCGCGTGGAGGAATAAAGGGGCATGAAGATGCTGCTTTTCATGACGCTCGGCGGCAGCGCGCTTGCTCTTCTGCTGCTGGCTCTGCGTTATTTCATCTTCCGGAAGATGCCGAGCACGGTGTATTACTATGCCTGGCTGCTGGTGCTGCTGCGCTTCGCGCTGCCGCTCCCCGGTCTGATGCCGGCGGAGCTGCGTCAGGCCGAATCCCCGGCCGCCGCCCCGGTCTACGGCGCCGCACCCGTCGAGGAAGAAGCTGATCCGATCATTTTTCCTCTGCCCGAAAACGCCGTCACGCCCGGATACGCAGTCCCGGCCGAGCCGACGGCTGCGCGGACGGAGGCCGCGCCTGTCGTCGCCGCTCAGGACGCGCAAACGGCGCCGCGCAGCTTCAACTGGCGTTCTCCCGCCCTGTGGCTGGCCGTATGGGCGCTCGGCGCGGTATTCAGTCTCTCCATTACCGTGTGCGCCTATCTGAGCTTCACGCGGCGGCTGCGGCAGACGCTTCGGAGAGCCGACCACTTCACCCGAACGGTCTACGCCTCGCTTCCGGGCGGAAAACCCGCGCTTTGGTGCAGCCGCGCGGTCAAAACGCCTCTGATGTACGGCGTCTTTTCCGCGAAGATCGTACTGCCGGAGCGGGAGTACGACGAAGAACAGCTCGGCAACATCCTGCGCCATGAGCTTATGCATTACCGCAGGCGCGACCCCATGTACAAGTGGCTGGCGGCCTTCATTCTCAGCGCGCACTGGTTCAATCCGCTGAGCTGGCTCATCCGCCGCGAGATCGGCCGCGCCTGCGAGCTGAGCTGCGACGAGATGCTGCTGCGCGGCATGTCACGCTTCGAAAAGCAGTCTTACGGAAACACGCTTCTGAATACGGCGGCCGCCGGTGCGCTCCCGGCCGGCGTCGTCGCCACGACCTTCTCGACCGAGAAGAAAAACCTGAAAGAAAGATTGGAGCAGATCATGACCTATAAGAAAAGCGCGGCGCGCGTGATCGCCGCCGTGCTGACGCTCGCGCTGCTCGCCGGCTGCGGTCTGGCGGCAGGCCCCGCGGCAGAAAGGACGAAGGGGGCCTCCCTTCCCGAGGGCGCCGACGCCGTAAGCGTGAGCAGCGTCGACGAATTTCTCGCGGCTATCGCGCCGAACACACTCATTCTTCTGGAAGAGGGCGTCTATGATCTCTCCGCCGCCTCGACATACGGCGCGCAGGAGGATCCCAGCCCCTATTACTCGTGGACGCAGGTGGATAACGCAAAGGATCATCCCGGCTATGAGCTGGTGATCCACAACGCCGACAATCTCAGTATCTTCGGCGCGGGCACGGACAAGACGACGATCTCTGCCGAGCCGAGATACGCCAATGTCCTGCATTTTTACCGCTGCGACGGTCTTACCCTCTCAGAGCTTACCGCGGGCCACACAACAGAGCCCGGCTTCTGCTCCGGCGGCGTGATCAAGCTTGTCGACTGCAGTGAGATCTCCGTGCTGTACTGCGGACTTTACGGCTGCGGCACGACAGGCGTGTCCGCCGCCGACTGCAGCGATTTGAGCGTGGCGGACTGCCATGTCTACGAGTGCAGCAACTTTGCCGTCAACGTCACGCGCTGCCGCAACGTGCGCGTGTCGGGAAACGAGGTCTATCGTCACGGCGTGCGGGAGGGACAGGGCTCCGCGGTCGCGCTCTTTTCCGCGGCCAACACCGACGGCTTTGTCGTTTGCGGCAACAGCGTGTACGGAAACGCCGCGCAGTATCTGCTGAACTGCGTCTTTACGCAGAACGCCTTTTTCCTGACGAACGAGGTGCACGACAACCGCTTTGAATCCGCCGTGTTTTCCTTCGATCGGTATCCCGGCGTGGTGGACGGCTGCGCCTTCCGCGACAACAGCGGCGGTGACGGCGGGAAAAAACCGCTCTGGATACAGAGCCGTGAGTTTGACGTCGTTGATCGAAACGGCGACTCGCTTTCCGCCGCCGCGCTTGAGGCGATGACGCTCGAAGAGATCGATCCCAACAGCGTTTTCCCGCCCGTCCGGGCGGAGCAGGCCGCTGCGGTCCCCTCCGGCGAGGAGATCCCGGTCTCGACCGTGGACGAGTTCCTCAAGGCAATCGGCCCGGAGCGCACGATCGTGCTTAAGGCCGAGCTCTTTGACCTCTCGGAGGCTGCCAACTACGGCTCGAAGGGCGGGGAGTACTACTACTGGAGAGAGAACTTCGACGGGCCCGCGCTGGTCGTCAAGGGCGTGAAGGGCCTGACGATCAGGACCGAGGCGGATTCTCCCCGCGAAACGACGATTTCCGCCGTGCCGCGCTACGCCGACGTGCTGAGCTTCGTCGACTGTGAGGACATCACGCTCTCCGGCTTCACCGCGGGCCACACGAAGGAGCCCGGCTCCTGCTCCGGCGGCGTGCTGCTGTTTGAGAACTGCGGCGGCGTGCTGATCGAGCGCTGCCGTCTCTTCGGCTGCGGCATCCTCGGCCTGCAGACGCGGAACTGTCAGGACCTGCGGATCGAATCGACCAGGATCTACGAGTGCTCGCAGGGAGCGGGCAGCTTCAGCGGCACAGATGGGATCGCCTTCTCCGGCTGCGTCGTGACGGACGTGCCCTCCCCCGCGCTCTATTTCAGCGACTGCCGCGATGTGAGCTGGAACGGCGAGGCGCTCATCGGTATGCAGTTCGATATCGACGAAAACCAGACGCCCGTCGATCCGGCGTCCGGCCTCGCGGCAGAGTCTGCTCTGGCAGCGTGGAAGGCAGAGGTGGATCTGGCAACTCCCGCGTCGATCGCAGAGCTGGAAAACCCGAACTTTTACGACCCTGCCCATTCGTATGATCCGGGCAGCCCGGTGATGCTCTTCGCCGAAGAGATCCGGCGCCTGATCGCGGACGGCGACTGGGAGGCTCTGTCAAAAAAGATGTACTACCCGCTGGCCGTCTATTCCGGCGAGAACAGCTTCCATCTCTGGACAGAGACCGAGTTTGTCAACTCCATGCAGGACGAGGGCTTTTATACAGAGAACGGGATCGAAGATTTCCGTCGGCGCGTCGCCGCCGCGTCGCTCGACGAGTTCGGCGAGTGTATCTACGGGGACACCTTCTGCGATCATCTGATCGCCCTCTTTCCCGTCGGAGATCCTGCGGACCCGGAGAATCTCCGCGTGGCCTGCCTGTCTTTTCAAGCGCCGCTCTGGCCCGGCAATCCGGCCCGCGCCGAGGCCGTGCCGCCGACCGCCGAGCCGTAACACGCACACAAAATGCACCCGGAAGAGTGTCCTTCCGGGTGCATTTTTTATTTTTTACCAGTCGTCGTCCCAGTCGGTCCAGCCGCTGTCCCAGTCGTTGTCCCAGTCCCAGTCGTCGTTGCTGTCCCAGTCGTCATCGTCGTCCCAATCCCAGTCCCAGCTCCAGGAGCTTCCGCTGTCGCCGCCGCTGTCCCAGTCGTTTGAGTAGCTCGACGAGCCGACGTCGCTGTCGTAATAGCTGCTGTCGGAAAAGCTCTCCACACCGTAGCCGTCGTCGTAGGAGTAGGAGGTATAGTAGTCGCCGTAGTTGCCCGTCAGCTCGTCGTCGACCGTGTAGATCGGATACCAGGCGTCGATGTCGTTGTTGTAGAGATACCAGTCGTCGTTCTGGTTGTAATAATACTGGTCGTTGTAATGATAGTATCCCGTGGAGGGATGGGCCGGCGCGTTCTGGTGGATGGCGGCGGCGGTGCGGCCGATCGTGATCGCCGCGGCCGCGGCGATCAGGCAGATCAGCAGCTTGTTCGCCTTCCGCCTGCCGGCGCGGCGGGCGCTTTTCGTGCCGTCCGCGAAGTTGTAAGGGTTGTTGTCGTGCGCCGTGCTCGCCGCATAGCCGGGCTTCCTGGCCGAGGCGACGCGCGCGCGCTGCCCCGTGGCCTCGTCCTTGAGCTTCTGGAAGATCTCGTTGACGGCATAGGCCTCGTCGGGGCCGCGGTATCGCACGGCGCGGCTGCCGTCGGCCTTGTTCTTATAGACCACGAAGTCTCCGTTTTTGTCCTGGTAGATGCCGAAGGCCTTCGCGCCGGGGTAGTCCAGCCCGATGAAAAAACGCATCTTCGACAGCGGCAGCTCGTGCCGTTCGCAGAAAGCAAGCAGCTCGTCGATGGTCTTCGGGGTCTGCACGCGCCGCACGGGGCGTTTCGCCTCCGTCTCCTGTGCGCTCTGGCCCTGGACGGCCTGCGCCGCCGCGCTCTGGGCCGTCTGAGGCGCCGCCTCGTTGCGGGGGATGAGCGCCCCGCAGAAGGAGCAGAAGTCCTCTCCCGGGCTGACGGGCGCGCCGCAGGCCGGGCAAGTCTTTTTTGCCATATCGATGATCCTCCTATGCAATACATGGACCCACGCTGGCCAAAATCAGCGTGGCCGTCAGTTCACTGATGCTCTCGACGCTCAGATCGCGCCGTTCGTTGACCCACTCCTGGATCAGCCCGATGAGGCCGTTGATGAGAAAGGCGTTGTACATCCCGCGGCGCTTTTCGTCCGCGCCGGGGGCAAGGATCCGCCAGAAAAACCGGCATTGCTCGTCGATCCTGCGCTTGACCAACTCGACAAATTTCATATCTCCGTGCGGGGAGAGCATGATCCGGCAGAAATCGCGGTTGGCCTCAATAAACGAAAAGATCTCCAGCAAATAGGGCGAGCCCTCCCTGTCAAAGGCCGGCGGACCCTCGCCGTCGAGCGCGGGAGTGTTTTCGCCGAGCGTACGGTCAAACTGCTCGAAAAATTCCTGCTCCATATCGCGCAGCAGGTCATAGATGTCCTGATAGTGAAAGTAGAAGGTGCCGCGGTTGACATCCACCTGTTCGCTGAGCTCCTTGACGGAGATCTCGTTGATCGGCTTTTCCTCCAGCAGACGCAGCAGCCCTTCACGCAGACGGCGTTTGGTGTTTCGCACGCTGCGGTTGTCCGTCCCGGATTTGTTCACGTTTTTCCCTTCTCTCATTCAACAGATTTTTCCAATTTGTTGATTGTTCGTCACTTTCGCGCAGATTAACGATTGACAGTCCCGCGCGGCTTACTATAATTGGACTATAAACGAAATTTCAACACTTGTCAAGGAAGTGTCCTGCTCCGTGGAAACGAACGTCAAAAAAGATGCCATGCATATGATAGCCGCTGCCATCGTCAGATGGCGGGGGCTTTTCATGCTGCTGTTTCTGGTTGCGGCGGTGTACTGCGGCCTTTCGCTCTCCCGCGTGAAGGTCAATTCCGACCTGACCTTCTTCCTCGCCGCAGACACCGAAACGCGCCGCGGCATCACGATCATGGAGGAGGATTTCGTCACATGCGCCTCCGAGGACGTGATGGTCGCGAACCTCACCTTTGAGCGGGCGGAGGCGCTGGCCGAGGAGATCCGCGGCTATGAGCATGTGTTTTCCGTGAGCTTTGATTCCACCGAGGCGCACTACACCAGCTCCGCGGCGCTCTTTACGATCGCCTTCGACGCGCCGGACGAGGACCCGGGCGTCGCCGCGGCGCGTGAGAAGATCCGGGCTCTGCTCGCCCCCTACGACAGTTATACCTATTCGATGGACCTCAAGCACTATTCCCAGCAGCTCGCGGGCGAAATGGTGAGCGTCATCGCGATCGCCGCGGCGGTCATCGCGGTGATCCTGCTCTTCACCTCCCGCAGCTATTTCGAGGTCGTGATCTTCTTCATCGTTTTCGTTTTCGCGGCGCTGCTGAACATGGGCACGAACTTCTGGCTCGGCGAGATCTCGATGATCACGCACACCATCGCCGTGATCATGCAGCTCGCGCTCGCGATCGACTACGCGATCATCTTCTCGCACCGCTATCAGGACGAGTGCGCGCACTTTTCCTCGGCGCGCGAAGCGCTTGAGGAGGCGCTGGCGAAGTCGATCCTTGAGATCAGCTCCTCGAGTCTGACGACCATCTCCGGTCTCGTGGCGCTGATGATGATGCAGTTCCGCCTCGGTTATGACCTGGGCGTCGTGCTCTCAAAGAGCATCGTGTGCAGCCTGCTGACCGTATTTTTACTGATGCCGGGTCTGATCCTGTTCTTCCCCCGGGCCATCCGCCGCAGCGCGCACCGCACGCTGATCCCCGACATCACGCCCTGGGGCCGCTTTCTGATGCGCTCGCACGCCTGCTTCGTGTGGCTGTTCATCCTTGTCGTCCCGTTGGCCTTCTACGGCGCGCGTCACGTGGACTACGCCTTTTCCGACAGCTCGGTGACCGAGCTTGTCTATTCCGAGTCCCGCGCCGCCATGCGCAAGATTGAGCAGACCTTCCGCCGCTCCACAAGCGTCGTGCTGATCGTTCCGCATGAGGACCTCGAGGCCGAAAAGGATATCCTGCGCCAGCTCGGGGACATCGACGAGATCACCGGCGCGATGGGTCTTGCGAGCATCCGGGTCGACGACGAGCATGTGCTGACCGACCGCTACGGCGCGCGCGAGTTCGCCGAGCTTCTCAATCTGTCCCAGGAAGAAGCCGAGCTGCTCTTCCAGGCCTACGGCCTGCGCCACGAGGAGTATCAGGCCCTCTTTTCCGCCGGGCGCGAGAGCTACCGCGTTCCGCTCGTTGATCTCTTCGGCTTTCTCTTCGATCTGATCGACCACGGGGTCGTGACGCTCTCGGACGAGCAGAGCGCGCGCGTGGACGAGCTGCGCGAGGAGCTCAACTTTGCCCAGAGGCAGCTGCGCGGCGAGCATTACAACCGTATGCTCCTCTCCGTCGACCTGCCCGTGGAGGGTGAGCGCAGCCGCGCCCTCGTCGAACAGATCCGCACGATTGCCGAAGCGCATTATCCAGCCGGAGAGGTGCTGGTCGTCGGCGACATCACCTCCGCGCGCGACCTCGGCGACTCCTATACGGGCGACTCGCTGCTGATCAGCATCCTTTCGATCGTCTTTGTCTTCACGATCCTTCTCTTCACCTTCCGCACGGTCGTGGGCGCGATGATCCTGGTGTTCGTAATCCAGGGAAGCATCTGGATCAACTTCTCCTTCCCCTATCTGCAGCACGTCAGCCCCTCCTTTGTCACCAACATGATCGTCTCGGCCATCCAGATGGGCGCGACGATCGATTACGCCATCGTGTTGATGAACCGCTATCAGGCGCTGAAGAAGAGCCGGGCAAACCGCGAGGCCATGGCTCTCGCCGTGAACGAGAGCTTCGCCACGGTGCTGACCTCCGGCTCGATCATGACGATCGCCGGGCTGCTGATCGGCCTGCGTGTCAGCGACGTGTACGTCAGCCATATCGGACTCGCCGTCGGGCGCGGCGCCTTCTGTTCGGTCATTCTGGTTTTGAGCGTTCTGCCGCAGCTGCTGGTGCTGCTCGACGGAGCTGTGGAGAAGACGCGCTTTCGTCTGAGCCTTCGAGAGGAGGAAGAGATATGAAAACAAAACGGATCCTCGCGGAGCTGCTCGCGGCGCTGCTGCTTGTCTCGTTCTCCCCCGCGGCCCTCGCCGCCGCGCCCGCGCAGGAGGAAAAAGAAGACCCGCAGATCGTGGAGCGGAAAATCGCCACGGAGGCGGATTTCCTGCGCTTTGCGCGTTCCTGCGCGCGCGAGAGCTACTCCAGGGGCGTGCGCTTTGTCCTGGAGACGGACATCGACCTCTCCGACACGGACTTTGAGAGCATCCCCTACTTTGCCGGCGAGTTCGACGGCGGCGGCCACAGCATCGACGGCCTCGTGATCTCCCGCGCGGGCTCGCGTCTCGGCCTTTTCCGCCAGATCGCCGAGGGCGCCTCGGTGCATGACCTGAAGGTCTCCGGCCGCGTCGAGCCGGACGGGACGCGCGAGTATATCGGCGGACTCTGCGGTCAGAACGACGGCACGGTCAAAAACTGTGAATTCTCCGGCGAGGTACGCGGCGTGAGCTGCGTCGGCGCTCTGATCGGGCTCAACACCGGCAGCGTGTCCGGCTGCCGCACCGACGCGCGCGTCTGCGGCGAGCATCAGGTCGGAGGCGTCGTCGGGAAGAACGCGGGCGTACTGTTCAACTGCGAGAGCGCGGGGGACGTCAACGCCGAGGCGATCACGCCCAGCGGCGAGAAGAGCTTCGATCTTGCGGCGCTCTCGCAGGACGACTTTGTGGATCTGAGCGATATCGCGGGCATCGCCGGCGAGAATACGGGCGTCGTGCGCTTCTGCCGCGCAAAGGGCGCGGTAGGCTATCGCTATACGGGCTACAACGTCGGCGGGATCGTGGGCAAAAACAGCGGCTTTGTCGATAACTGCCGCTTTGATGGCGTCGTCGAGGGACGGCGCGACGTGGGCGGCATCGTCGGGCAGAGCATCCCCTACGCCGCCTGGGAGCTGTCGGAGGGCAAGCTCAAGGATCTGGAAAAGGCGATCGCCGCGCTCAGCGGCATGCTGGGTTCGGCCTCGCGGTCGATCGGCACGATGAACGCAGCGCTTGCCGAACAGCTGCAGAGCATGGACGCGCTCAGCATCCAGGCCATGGCGGCGATCTCTCAGCTGCTCACCGCCGCCTCCGGCCAGACGGCCAATTATCTTGCCGGAATTACGATCGACCCCGAGACGGGCGAGATCACGCTGCCGAACGTGAACTTCGCCGCGGCGGACACATCCGCGCTCACGGCGGCGCTCACGAGCCTCTTTGCTCAGATGCGCGCCGTTTCCGCCGCGCTGAAGGACGGCGTCGGCGAGACGGTGGAGGACTGGCAGCGCATCGGCGGACAGATGAGCTATGTTTTCAGCCTGCTCTACTCCATGATGGGCGAGCTCGGGGAGGGCGACCTGATCTCCACGCGCGACCTCTCGTTTGAGGAGGCCTACGAACACGACGAGGGCGCGGTCGCGCGCTGTGAGAACCGCGGCAGCGTTCGCGCCGAGCAGAACGCCGGCGGCATCGTGGGCTGCGTTGCCTTTGAGCTGTCCTTTGACAAGGAGGACACGCTCTCTGCCGCGGATTATCTGCCCACGCACGCCGAACAGCTGCTCTTTGCCGTCGTGCGCGACGGGAAAAACAGCGGCACGGTGCAGAGCCGCGGCAACTGCGCGGGCGGCATCGTCGGGCGCATGGACATCGGCGCGGCCGTCGACTGTCTCAGCATGGGACAGGTGCTCTCGCAAAACGGCGATTACGTCGGCGGCGTCGCGGGAAAGGCGGGCGGCACGGTCGCGCGCTGCACCGCGCGCTGCCTGCTCTCCGGCAGACGCTATGTCGGCGGAGCCGCGGGGCTTGGCGCAAACGTCAGCGACTGCCGCGCCTGGACGCACATCGAGCGCGCCGAGGAATATGCCGGGGCGCTGGCCGGCTGGTGCGAGGGCACGGTCAGCGGCAATCTCTATATCGCGGACGGCCCGGAGGGAGTGGACGGCGTGGCCCGCATCGGGCAGGCAGACCCCGCCACCCGCTCGGAGTTCCTCGCCACGGCCGAGCTGCCGGAGGGCTTCGAGAACGTGAGCGTACGCTTCTACGTCGACGGCGAGCTCTACCGCACGCTCACCGTTCCCTTCGGCGGCGCGCTCGAAGCGCTGCCGCATGTGGAGGACCGCGGCGGCGCGTCCTGGGTGTGGGATGATTTCGACAGCACGGCTGTCTTCTGCGACGCCGAACTCTCCGGCGCCTATCTCGAGCCGAAGAAGACGATCTCCTCGGGCGAGGAGTTCCCGCTCTTCCTCGTCGAGGGCGAGTTCTACGACGGGCAGACGCTCGACGTGCAGCCCTTCGCCGACGCGCCGGAGCGCGGCGAGCATCTCGGCGGCTTCACGCTGCGCGTCGATGGCTGCGAGGGCCTGCTGACGGTGCGCATGCGCTCCGATGAGGGCGCCGCGATCTTCGCGCCCGACGGCGCGGGACAGTGGCGGGCGCTCGAAAGTGAATGGGACGGGCGCTATCTCGTCTTTGGACTGGAAAACGGCGGTTCCTTCGCTGTGATGGCAGCCGAGCGGCAGCACGACGGCCTGATCTGGGCGGCCGCGGGCGGCGCGGCGCTGCTCCTCCTCGTGCTCGCGGGACGCGGAATCGCACGGAGCAGAAAGAAAAAGGCCCGGCCAAACGCCGGGACACAACAGATTAACTGAAAAGGAAGGGGAGAGCGCGCCGCGCTTTCCCCCTTTTTCACAAAAATGACAAAGGACATTGACTTTTGCGATTTGTGGTGCTAAAGTAAGGCCATCTTCCACGGAGGTTTCGACGATATGCAGTTCCGCTTTGCAGTCGCATACGGCTATTACCGCTATTTCAAAGGGAAATAGGGGGTCGTTTGTGCTGCGGGGAATGCGAAGCCGTTTCATAAAAAAGTTCGGGCCGCACAGATGACTGTGCGGCCCGTTTCTTATCCTTCGGGAAAACAAAAGGAGGAAAAAAACCATGAAAAAGACCCTTGCTCTCGTCTGCGCGCTGTGCCTGCTCCTTGCGCTTGCGGGCTGCGGACAGACTCCCGCGCCGGCCGCGGAAAAGACCTTTACCGTCGGCATCTGCCAGCTCGTGCAGCATCCCGCGCTCGACGCCGCCACACAGGGCTTTCGCGACGCGCTGAGCGAAAAGCTCGGCGACCGGGTCGTGTTCGTCGAGCGGAACGCCTCCGGCGACGCGCCGACCTGCGCGGTCATCTGCAGTCAGTTCGTCGGCGACGAGGTCGACCTGATCATGGCCAACGCCACGCCCGCGCTGCTTGCGGCCCAGTCCGCCACCAACACGATCCCCGTGCTCGGCACCTCGGTGACCGATTACGCCTCCGCGCTGGAGATCGAAAACTGGAACGGCGCGACCGGCACGAACATCTCCGGCACCTCCGACCGCGTGCCCGAGGAGGAGCAGGCCAAGGTTCTGGGCGAGCTCTTTCCCGACGCGAAAACCGTCGGCATCCTGTTCTGCTCGGCCGAGCCCAACTCCCGCGTGCAGGCCGACGCGATCACTCCCGCCCTTGAAGGCATGGGCTACGCCGTGAAGGAATTCGTCTTTGCCGACTCCAACGACGTCGCCGCCGTGGCGGCCGCCGCCTGCGACGAGAGCGACGTGCTCTACATCCCCACCGACAACACCGCCGCCTCGAATTCCGAGCTGATCAGCAACGTGGCCCTGAACGCCAAAACCCCGATCATCGCCGGCGAGGAAGGCCTGTGCAAGGGCTGCGGCGTCGCGACGCTGTCCATCTCCTATTACGATCTCGGCCGCGTGACCGGCGAGATGGCCGTCGAAATACTCCTCAACGGCAAGAACCCCGGCGAGATGGCGATCGAGTATGCCCCCTTCATGAAGAAGTACGACGCCGACATCTGCGCGGCGCTGGGCATTACCGTGCCGGGGGATTACACGGCCATCGGCTGATCCTTCCCTCCACAAACGCCAAGGAGCGATAACGTGAGTATACAAGCCTATTTTTCCTCTCTGAGCCTGCTCAAGCTGCTCAGGAACTTGCCGGGCGGCGTGGCGCAGGGCCTGATCTGGGGCCTGATGGCGCTGGGCATCTATATCACCTTCCGTCTGCTGGACGTGGCCGATCTGACCGTGGACGGCTCGTTCACGACGGGCGGCGCCTGTGCGGCGATGATGATCCTCGCGGGGCACGGCCCCTGGGCGGCGCTCGCCGCAGCGCTGCTGGCGGGCATGCTGGCGGGGCTGTGCACGGGCCTGCTGCATACCAAGCTCGGCATCCCGGCCATCCTTGCGGGTATCCTGACGCAATTCGCGCTCTATTCGATCAATCTGCACATCATGGGCATGGCGGCCAACCGTGCGCTGAGCGTGGACAAATATCCGCTGCTGCTCTCCTCGCGCCACATCCCTTCCGCGATCGGCAAGGGCCTTGCGATCGCGGCGGTGCTTGTTGCGCTGATGTACTGGTACTTCGGCACCGAGCAGGGCTCCGCCATCCGCGCCACAGGCAACAACCCGGCCATGAGCCGCGCGCTCGGCATCAACATCGACAACATGAAGGTGTTGGGCCTGTCGCTCTCCAACGGCGTCGTGGCTCTCGCGGGCGGGCTGATGGCCCAGTATCAAGGCTTCGCCGACATCAACATGGGGCGCGGCGCGATCGTCATCGGCCTTGCCGCCGTGATCATCGGCGAGGTGCTCTTCCGCGCGCTTTTCAAGCGCTACATCAATTTTTCGATCATGCTTGCCTTCACGGTGCTCGGCGGCGTGCTGTACTACCTCGTGGTGGTCGTTGTGCTGTGGCTGAAGCTCGATTCGAACGATCTCAAGCTCTTCACGGCCGTGATCGTCGCGCTCTTTCTCGCCGTGCCGCACTTCCGGGACCGGAATCAGCACAGCTTCCGGGGCGGGAAAAAGGAGGAGGTGAGCGGAAATGCTTGATCTCATCCGCGTATCCAAGACCTTCAACCCCGGAACGATCAACGAGAAGAAGGCGCTGGTCGATCTGGACCTGCATCTTGACGACGGTGAATTCGTCACCGTCATCGGCGGCAACGGCGCGGGCAAATCCACGCTCCTCAACGCCGTAGCGGGCGTGTGGCCGATAGACGGCGGACGCATCCTGCTCGGCGGCGAGGACATCACCTCCCTGCCGGAGCATAAGCGCGCCGTTCACATCGGCCGCGTGTTCCAGGATCCCATGATGGGCACCGCGCCGAACATGCAGCTGGAGGAAAACCTCGCTCTTGCGCTGCGCCGCGGGCAGAAGCGCGGACTTAAATGGGGCGTGACAAAGCTCGAACGCGAGGATTATCGCGCGCTGCTCGCCGATCTCGGGCTCGGGCTCGAGGATCGCCTGACGGCGAAGGTAGGGCTGCTCTCCGGCGGTCAGCGTCAGGCCGTGACGCTGCTGATGGCGGCGCTGCGGCGGCCGAAGCTGCTGCTCCTTGACGAGCATACCGCCGCGCTCGACCCCGCCACCGCCGAAAAGGTGCTGGAGCTTTCCGACCGGATCGTTTCCGAATCCCAACTGACCGCGCTGATGATCACCCACAACATGACCGACGCGATCCGCCACGGCAGCCGCCTGATCATGATGGACGAAGGGCGGATCATCCTCGACGTAAGCGGCGAGGAAAAGAAAAAACTCACCAAGCGCGAGCTGATCGACCGCTTCGCCCAAAGCGCGGGCTACGCGCTCGAGAGCGACCAGACGCTGCTGAGCAAAAACTGAGCGTACAGCCGCAAAAAACAAAAAGGGAACGATCCGAAAGATCGTTCCCTTTTTCCGTTCAGGCAAACAGGCTGCGCAGCCATTGGGCGAAGGAAAAGCGCACCGTGACCGTGCAGACGTCATCGCAAAAACCGTCGGCCGCCGCGGCGCGGATCTCCGCCGTCCCCCTTCCGACAGCCGTCACGAGGCCGTTTTCGTCCACGACGGCCACGCGCTCGTCGCTGCTGCTCCATCGCAGGCCGCGATCCGTCGCGTCCGCGGGCTCCAGCACCGCCGAGAGAGCAAGCGTCTCTCCGGGATGAAGGACCGTTTCCGCATCGGCGGAGATGCGGCAGCCCGCCGTGGGGATCAGCGCGGGAAGAGCCCGCTCGTCCAGCAGCGCGCCGCAGCGCGTGCAGAGCCGCCGCTCCAGTCCCTCCGCGCCGTAAGAGGCCTCCTTGACGGTCTCCCATTCTCCGGGCAAGTGCGCCGGCGGGGTGTAGCTGTCCGTCCAGCTGTGGCCGCATGAGCGGCAGCGATGGACCGTAAAGCCCCAGCTGTCGCAGCCGGGCGGCGTGATCTCCTCGGCAAGGTCGGGGCTTTCGCAGTTCTCGGGACGGAGCACCCGGCTGTAATCAAAGGTCTCCCGGCGCTCGAAATCGTGGCGGTTGTCCTCATAGCGCCGCAGACCCGTCAGAAACTCGCCGCGAAAGGGCGCGCAGTAGGCGCGCCGGTCGGTGTTGTCCTCAAAAAAGCTGATGAAGCCGGCGACGTAGTTTTCGGAGACGGAGCAATAGGGATAGTCCATCCCGCAGAGATAGTACATCCCCACGAGGCCGCCGTTGTGCACGTAGCCGTGGCAGGAGTCATAGCCCGCTATGCTGACCGTGCAGCGCTCGATGTCCGCCACGCCGCAGCCGAGGATGCCTCCCATGAACTGCTCGCAGCGCCGCTCGAAGAGGCGGTCCTCGAAAAAGAGCTCGACGGAAGCGCTGCAGTCCGTGATCGAACCGCAGCCGTAGCCCGCGATCCCGCCAACGCCGACCATGACGGCGCTGCCGACAAGCTCGACGCGGCCCTCGACCGCGCAGCCGGAGACGGCGCTGTGGTCGAGACAGCCCGCGAGCGCGGCGGCGAAGCAGTTTTCTGAGCTCTCGACCGAAACATGTACCCCGCGGAGCGTCAGATCGCGGACCTCCGCTCCCTCCAGCACGGAAAAGAGCCCGGCAAAGACCGTGTCGTAAGGCTTGAGATTGCCGTCGCGCGTCAGGCGGATCTCCTCGCCGCAGCGGCTCAGCGTCAGGTTGTAGAGCGTGTGGCCGCGGCCGTCCAGCGCGCCGGAAAAGGCAAAGGGCGTCCAGTCCACGCCCGCGAGGTCGATATCCGCGGCGAGGGCGTAGCTCCCGTCGGGCCGAGCCGCCATCGCCAGCAGTCCCGCCGCGTCCCGGATCTCCGTCACGCCCTCGGCCGCGGCGAAGGGCGTGCATGCGGATACCAGCAGCAGACTCAGCAGAAGGGAAAGAAGCCTTTTTGTCACGCCGTCTCGCTCCTCTCGTTTTTTCCCTCTCCGGCGGCCGCGCCGCGGCGGCGCGGGATCGCCAGCCCCGCGCTGAGGTCTATCCCCGTGAGCTGTTTGATCACCCACAGGAAGAACAGCAGCACCAGCAGCGGGATCACGCAGGAGGTCACGATCATCACGGCAAGGGTCTCGACAAAGCGGTTGACGGTGTCGACGGCCTTGTCGGTCAGCGAGGTGGCGGTCTCGGAGATCCGATCGAGGATCGAGGCGACCAGGCCCTTGTCCCCCGCGGCGTCGGCCAGCGGGGCAGTCTCGTCCGAGAGCGTCTCGGCGGCGCTGATCGTCGTGTCGATCGACTCGCGGTAAGCCCCGTAGATCAGATCCGAGACCTTGAAGCTGACGGGGATGATCAGATACAGCGCCAGCCCGACGGCCGCGAGCTTGAAGGCCAGGCGGCGGAACAGCCGCGGATGGCGCCAGAGCGAGACGATGCACAGCAGGCAGGCGCAGGGGATCAGCACCTTGAACACGCCGGCGCCGATGATGCCGATGAGATACTTTTCCGAATACAGCACGCAGAGGATCAGAAGAAAATACTCCGAAAAATCCGCGAGCTTCGAGGCGATCGGCGTTGCGGTGTCGCCCGGGATGGCCGACACGCCGAAAGAGGCAAGCGAGGCCGAGGCCGTCAGCTTGAGCACGTCCTCGGTCTTTTCGTCGATCACGCCGACGGTCGCGGCGTGCGTCGCGGGCGCGGCCGCCCTGTCCGCCAGAAAGAGGAAGGAAAACACCGCCAGCAGAAGCAGCAGCACCGCCAGCAGGATCTTTTTGAGCTCGGTCTCCGACATGACGTTCACCTCATCCCTTCGCCCGTACGAACACGAGCGTGTATTCGTTCAGATCGCAGAGCGTGCCGATCACGTTCCGCACCAATGCGTGCGCGTTTTCCTCGGCGCGCATGAGCAGGCCGCGCTCTGCGGCCTTGTCGCGCGCGGTGGCCTCCAGCTCCACGAGAGAGTTGTTGAAATCCTCCGCGGAGATGGGGTTGCCCAGGCCCGCCTTTTCGGAATAGAGCTGAAAGCTCTCCGGGTCGATATCCACGTCCGTGATCGCGGCGGGGGGGAGCGTGACGGTGATGCGCTTTTGCTCGTCGTCCTTCTCGATCGACGCGGCGGAGAGATCCACGCCCGCGCGCACGACGCCGTCGTAGCTCACGAGATAGCTCGATTCCGTCAGCGGAAGCTCGATCTTCCACAGTGTTTTGACGCTAGAATAGCTGACCACCTCGGTAAAGTAATACTCGTCGGTGATGAGCAGGCCCAGCTCGCGCACGCCGTCGCTGAGGATGGCGGAGGTGATCTCCTTTTCCACCGTGACGATCTTTTCCACTTCCTTCTCACGCACGACGACCTCCTGCGAGGGACGCGGCGTCACCGTGAGCGGCGCGGGCGTTTCCTTTGCGCTCCTGACGGCGTGGACGATGAACAGCACGGCGATCGCCGCGAGCACCAGCACGATCAGCCCCGAAAGCAGCTTGATCTTCTTTTTTTCCGTGACCATGGCGCGACCTCCCCGGAGAAAAACTGATACGGTTATCCTATCACACGACTTGTTTTTCGACAAGAAGAACTATATAATGGGAACAGGCAAAACCCGGAAAAACCGCAACCGGAAAAGGAGGGATACGCCATCATGGAAAAGCATTTGCTCTCCGGCAACGAGGCGATCGCACGGGGAGCGTACGAGGCGGGCGTCAAGGTATGCTCCGCCTATCCCGGCACCCCCAGCACGGAGATCTTTGAATCTCTGCCGCAGTACGGCGGCGAACTGTACTGCGAATGGGCGCCGAACGAAAAGGTAGCTACCGAGGTGGCCTACGGCGCGTCGATCGGCGGCGTGAGGAGTCTGTGCGCGATGAAGCACGTGGGGCTCAACGTCGCGGCCGACCCGCTCTTCACCGCAGCCTACAACGGCGTGCGCGGCGGCTTTGTGATCGTCACGGCCGACGACCCGAGCATGCACTCGTCCCAGAACGAGCAGGACAACCGCTATTACGCGAAGAGCGCGAAGGTCGCCCTCGTCGAGCCGAGCGACTCGCAGGAGTGCATCGACTTTATGAAGGAGGCCTATCACATCTCCGAGGCCTTCGACATGCCCGTGATCTTCCGCACGACGACGAATATCTCCCACTCGAAGAGCCTTGTGAGCTTTTCCGACCGGGAAGAGCACAGCTGCGAACCCTATGTGCGCAACCAGCGCAAATTCAACTGCTCGCCGGCCAACGCCTACCGCAACCACCCGAAGGTGGAGGCAAATCTCAAAGCCCTCGCGGAATACGGCGCGACCTGCCCGATCAACAGGCTCGAGCTGCGCGGGAGCAAGATCGGCGTCGTCACGGCCTCGATCGCCTATCAGTACGCCAGGGACGTTTTTCCGGAGGACACGTCCTTCCTCAAGCTGGGGCTGACGAACCCCCTGCCGATGGACCTCATCCGCGATTTCGCCGCGAAGGTCGACAAGCTCTATGTCATCGAAGAGCTCGAGGGCTTCATGGAGGAGCAGATCAAGGCCGCGGGCATCCCCTGCGTGGGCAAGGAATTGGTAAGCAATCTCTATGAGCTCAATCCCGAGCGTCTGCGCGAGATGCTCTTCGGCGTCAAGCCCGTGACGAAAGAGCTTCCTGTCAAGGCTGTGCCGCGCCCGCCCGTTCTCTGTCCGGGCTGTCCGCACCGCGGCTTTTTCTATACGATGTCGAAGGGCAGGGACTTCGTGATTGCAGGCGATATCGGCTGCTACACGCTCGGCGGCGCAGCGCCGCTGGATGCGATGGACACCTGCGTGTGCATGGGAGGCGGCTTCTCGATCGCGATGGGCATGTCCAAGGCCTTTGCCGCCACGGGTGAGAAAAAGAAGATTTTCGGCGTGGTGGGCGATTCCACCTTCTTCCACAGCGGCATGACCGGCGCGGCCGAGATCATGTACAACAAGGGCGGCGTCATCCCCGTCGTGCTCGACAACCACATCACCGGCATGACCGGGCACCAGGACAACCCCGGCTCGGGCTACACGCTGCAGGGCGAGGTCGCCGCCGCCATCAGGATCGAAGACGTGCTGCGCGCCTACGGCTATGAGAACGTGATGATCGTCGATCCGCAGGATCTCACCGCCATGCAGAAGGCCGTGGACGACGCGCTCGCCTCGTCCGTCCCCGCGGCGATCATCTGCCGCCGCCCCTGCCTGCTCATCAAGCGCATCCGTCACGAAAAGGGCCTTTGCGTCGTCGACCGTGACAAATGCATCGGGTGCAGAAAGTGCCTCCGGGTCGGCTGTCCGGCCGTGATGATCAGGGACGGGAAGTCCTCGATCGATCCCAACCAGTGCGTAGGCTGCACGCTCTGCGCGCAGGTCTGCCCCGTCGGGGCGATCGCGAGAAAGGAGGGCAAGTGATGGCCGTCAAGCATGCGATATTGGTCGGCGTCGGCGGTCAGGGCGCGATCCTGACGGCAAAGGTGCTGGTCAACGGCCTCATGAAGGCCGGCTATGACGTCAAGATGTCCGAGGTGCACGGCATGAGCCAGCGCGGCGGCAGCGTTTCGACCCAGGTGCACTGGGGCGAGAAGGTCTACTCCCCGCTCATCGGCCCGGGCGCGGCGGATATCCTCGTGGCCTTTGAAAAGATGGAGGCCGTGCGCTACGCCCATTTCCTCAAGCCGGAAGGCGTGGCCGTCATCAACGACTACGAACAGCCCTCCGCGACAACCGCCGCGGGCCTGGCCGCCTACCCCGAGGGCTGCCTCGAAGCGATGGAGGCGAATTTCAAGTGCTACACGCTCGACGCGGCGGGGATAGCCGAAGAGCTGGGCAATCCCAAATGCATGAACATCGTGCTCTTCGGCGCGCTGACACATGCGCTGGGGCTGGAGGAGATCGACTGGGAGGAGATCATTCGCGAGACCGTCCCGCCGAAATTCCTCGAACTCAACCTTGCGGCCTATCGCGCCGGACGCGACGCCGCCGCGCAATAAAATGCATAAGCACATAAGCAGAAGAGGGAAGTCAAAAGACTTCCCTCTTCTGCTGTGGATCGCAGGGGTCGGCGCTCCCGGCGGCCTGTTTTCCCTTATTCGTCCTTCGTCGGGAAGAAGCCCTCGACGGCGAGCTGGCCTTCCTGCTCGCGGATCTTCTGTTTCCAGCAGCGGTGGCACATGGCGACGTAGCTGTCGTTGCCGCCGAGCAGGATCTGCCCGCCGCTCGTGACGATGCGGCCCGAGCCGTCGATGCGGGCGTTCACCGTGGCTTTGCGCCCGCAGGCGCAGACGGTCTTGATCTCGGTGATCGAGTCCGCCAGCTCCATCAGACGCTGCGAGCCGGGGAAGAAGCGCGTGAGGAAATCGGTGCGCAGCCCGAAGCAAAGCACGGGGATATCCTCCTCGTCGACAATGGCGCGCAGCTGGTCGATCTGCGCGGGGGTGAAGAACTGGGCCTCGTCGGTGATGATCACGTCGTGCCGGCCCTCGCGCCGATACTCCTCGGCGATGTTCTGCCCGGGCGTGATGACGCGCGCATGGGCCTCGAGCCCGATGCGGCTGCGGATCAGGTCGGCGCCGTCACGCGTGTCCACGCTGGGCTTGATGAGCCAGACGCTCATGCCTTTTTCTTCGTAATTGAATTTGGTGATCAGCGCCTGGGCGGACTTGGAAGAGCCCATCGCGCCGTATTTGAAATAGAGCTTGGCCACTTCCGCTTACCCCTCTTCGTCGAAGATATGGGCGCGCACGCGCTCGACGACCATGCGCATGGCGACCTGATTGTGCCCGCCCTCGGGAATGATCAGGTCGGCATAGCGTTTGCTGGGCTCGACGAACTGTTCATGCATGGGCTTGACCGTGGTAAGATACTGGTCGATCACGCTCTCGAGACTGCGGCCGCGGTCGCGTACGTCACGGCGGATGCGGCGCAGAATGCGCACGTCAGCGTCGGTGTCGACATAGAGCTTGATGTCCATCAGCTCGCGCAGCTCCGGCACGGCGTAGATGAGGATGCCCTCGACGATCACGACCTTCGCGCTTTTTACGATCACGGTCTTGTCGCTGCGGTCGTGGATCGAATAGTCGTAGATCGGGCAGACGACGTCCTTCCCCGCCTTGAGGTCGCGCACGGCCTGGACGAACAGCTCGTTGTCGAAGGCGTCGGGGTGGTCATAGTTGAGCTTGGCGCGCTCCTCGTAGGGCATGTCGTGGTGCGCCTTGTAGTAGTTGTCGTGGTAAATGACGGAGACCTCTCCGCCAAAGCGCTGCATCAGCTTCTTGGTGATCGTCGTTTTGCCGCTGCCGGTGCCGCCGGCCAGGCCAATGATCATGACGTTGCTCATTTCGCATATACCCCCGCGAATTGTCTTTTTCCGTTTTATTTTAGCATACATAGCCCGCCGTTTCAATTTGACTTTTATATTTTATCCCATTATAATTATACCAACTTGCAAAAACTTCTGTACAGGAGGCAAACATCATGTCCATCCCCACCCCTCATATCAACGCCAAGGCCGGCGAGATCGCCAAGACCGTGCTGATGCCGGGCGACCCCCTGCGCGCAAAATTCATCGCCGAGACCTTTCTGACCGACCCGAAGCTCGTCAACAACGTGCGCGGCGTCCAGGGCCACACCGGCACCTGGAAGGGCGTGCCCGTCACGGTCATGGCCTCCGGCATGGGCATCCCGTCCATCAGTATCTACAGTTGGGAGCTGTTTCACTACTACGATGTGGACAACATCATCCGCATCGGCTCGGCCGGCGCGCTGAGCGACGATCTCGACGTTATGGACATCGTCATCGGTCAGGGCGCCTGCACCAACTCCGTTCTGCCCAGCACCTTCGGCACGCCCGGTCTCTACGCCCCGATCGCGGACTACACGCTGCTGCAGAAGGCCGTCGAGGCCGCCGAGGAGCACAAGGCCAAATTCATGGTCGGCAATATTCTCTCGTCCGACAACTTCTACGCCGCCGAGGGGCAGAGCGCCAACGACCTGTGGAAGCGCATGGGCGTGCTCGCCATCGAGATGGAGGCGGCGGGGCTCTATGCCAACGCGGCTTACGCGAAGAAGCGCGCGCTGTGCATCTGCACGATCTCCGATCATCTCTACAAGCAGCAGTATCTCTCGGCCGAGGAGCGCCAGACCTCCTTCACGCAAATGATGGAAATAGCGCTCGACACGGCCGTGAAAATGGCAAGCTTGTAAAAAACGGCAAATCGAAACGGATTTTCCTTGATTTACACTACCCGCGCATGATATAATACTCTGCGGCGTGCGAGAGCACGCCGATGGGACAAAACAAAAAATGCTATGGAGGAACAAACATGAAAAAGATTCTCGCACTCGTCCTCGCGCTGTGCATGATCTTCGCCCTCTGCGCCTGCGGCCAGTCCGCCGCTCCCGCCGCGTCCGCCAAGATCAAGATCGGCATGGTCACCGACGTCGGCGGCGTCAACGACAAGTCCTTCAACCAGACCTCCTGGGAAGGCCTGCAGGCTCTCGCCAAGGAAGACAGCCGTTTCGAAGTCAACTACCTCGAGTCCAAGACCGACGCTGACTACCAGACCAACATCAACACCTTTATCGACGAAGGCTACGACCTGATCATCTCGGTCGGCTACATGCTCGCCGACGCCACCCGCGCCGCCGCCGAGGCCAACCCCGATCAGAAGTTCGCCATCATCGACGACGACACCTGCGCCGATCTGCCGAACGTCGCCTGCCTGATGTTCGCGCAGGAGCAGGCCTCCTACCTCGTCGGCCTGGTCGCCGGCTCCGTCACCGAGAGCAAGATCGTCGGCTACGTTCAGGGCATGGTGTTCCCGTCCATGAACAAGTTCGGCGTGGGCTTCATCTCCGGTGTTCTGGCCGTCTGCCCCGACGCCACCGTTCTGCAGTACAACGCCAACAACTTTGGTGACTCCGCCGGCGGCTCCACCGCTGCGAAGGACATGATCACCAAGGGCGCCGACGTCATCTACCACGCTGCCGGCGGCACCGGCATGGGCGTCATCGAGGCCTGCAACGAGGAAGGCATCTGGGCCATCGGCGTTGACACCGACCAGAGCATCCTGGCTCCCGACCATGTCATCACCTCCGCCATGAAGCGCGTTGACGTTGCTTCTCAGGACATCTCCAAGGCTGTCGCCGACGGCAAGTTCGTCTCCGGCGTCCACCTCTACGACCTGTCCAACGGCGGCGTTGACCTCGCCCCGACCCGCGACCACATCCCCGCTGAGGTCCTTGCGGTCGTCGAGCAGGCCAAGGCCGACATCATCGCCGGCAAGATCGTCGTCCCGACGCTCGCCGAGGAAGTCCCCGAGTTCACCCTCGCCGGCTGATCCATCCCATACAGGCAATCGAACACGGCCCGTTCGGGCCGTGTTCTTTTTTTCTGTTTTGCGCGAAGAAACAGTAGAAAAACCGTCGGGCGTATGTTACAATAAAGTATCTTTTGTTGTGCGGGAGATAATGCCATGGTCGATTTCTATCAAATCAGAAGTCCCCTTTCCCAGATCACCGAGGAGCGGATGCACCGCTTCATCCGTTCTCTGTCCGCCGCGCTCGGCGAAGAGCTGCAAAAAGTCCCGCTCGAGCAGTATCTCGCGGACGATTTCGCTCTGCTCTATGTCGCCTCCGGCGGCAGCGAGGGCTTCTTCCTGGAGGTCTTTGAGCAGCTGAAAGGCCGTCACTGCTATATCCTGACCAGCGGCGAGAGCAACTCGCTGGCCGCCTCGATGGAAATCCTCAGCTTCCTGCGCAAGCACGGCGGCAGCGGCGAGATCCTCCACGGCGATATCGAGGACGTCGCCGGCAAGATCCGCGCCCTGACGCTGGCCCACCGCGCCCGCGCAAGGCTGCGCGGCAAAAAGCTCGGCTGCATCGGCGCGCCGTCCGACTGGCTGATCGCCAGCAATTTCTCCGAGCAGGCCCTGATGGACAAGCTCGGTCTGGGCTTCGTCTCCATCCCGATCGAGGAGCTGCTCGCCGAGATCGAAAAGAAGAGCTACGAGCCCGACGAATATACGGAGCTCTTCCGCGCGCAGGACTTCGACGCCGCCGAGATCGAAAAGGCCCTGTACGTCTACGGCGCTTTCTGCCGCCTCGTCGACAAGTACGGGCTCTGCGGCCTGACGGTGCGCTGCTTCGACCTGCTCGACACGGTGTTCACCACCGGCTGTCTGGGTCTTGCGATCCTCAACGCCCGCGGCATCTGGGGCGGCTGTGAGGGCGATATGCCCGCGCTGATCTCGATGGCGGTGCTCGGCGCGATCACGGACGAGCCGCTGTTCCTCTGCAACCCAAGCCGTTTCGACACGAAAAACGGCTATGCGATCTTCGCGCACTGCACGATTCCGGTGACGATGCTGAAATCCTTCACGCTCAACACCCACTTTGAGTCCGGCATCGGCGTGGCCGTGCAGGGCAGCTTCGAAGAGGGCGACTGCACGATCTTCAAGTGCGAGGGCGACCTCAGCCGCTTCCACGCACAGGAGGGACGGATCGTCGACGTGCCGTGGAGCGATATGCTCTGCCGCACGCAGATCAAGGTCGAGCTCGACGACTTCAGCTATTTTCTGACGAAGCCGATCAACAATCACCACATCATCTGCCGCGGGAAGCACGCGGCCGAGGCGGAGGCCTTCTTCCGTCTGCTTGAAGGATAAGAGAAGAATCATATTTCAGATACAGGGGGCGGTCAATTTTGGCAAAACAGTACGTGGACATGAATACGCCCGTCATCGAGATGCGCAACATCGTCAAGAAATTCGGCGATTTCACGGCTAATGACGGCATCAATCTCACGGTCCACAAGGGCGAGATCCACGCGATCCTCGGCGAAAACGGCGCGGGCAAATCGACGCTGATGAACCAGCTCTACGGTCTGCTCAAGCCTACCTCCGGCGATATTTTGGTCAACGGCAAGAAGATCGAAATGAACAACCCGCGCGACGCGATCGCGGCCGGCATCGGCATGGTGCACCAGCACTTCATGCTCGTCCAGCCCTTCACCGTCACAGAGAACATCGTCCTCGGCACCGAGCCGACCAAGGGAGTCTCGCTCGACATGGCCACGGCTCGCAAAAACGTCGTGGAGATCTCCGAACGTTACGGCCTGTCCATCGACCCGGATGCGAAGATCGAGGATATCTCCGTCGGCATGCAGCAGCGCGTCGAAATTCTCAAGGCTCTCTACCGCGGCGCGGACATCCTGATCCTCGACGAGCCGACCTCCTCGCTCACCCCGCAGGAGATCGTCGAGCTGATCGACATCATGCACAACCTCGTCAAGGACGGCAAGAGCATTATCATCATCACCCACAAGCTCAAGGAGATCAAGGAGTCGGCCGACTTCTGCACGATCATCCGTCTGGGCAGGTACATCGGCACCGTCGACGTCGACACCGTGACGGAGAGCGATCTGGCCAGCATGATGGTGGGCCGCAACGTCACCTTCAAGGTAGACAAGCCCGAGCAAACGCCCGGGGAGGTCGTTTTGGACGTACAGGACCTCCACTGTCTGGACTACCGCGGTATCGAGATCGTCCGCGGTCTGGATCTGCAGGTCCGGCGCGGCGAGATCGTCGGCATCGCGGGCATTGACGGCAACGGCCAGACCGAGCTGGTCGAGGTTATCACCGGACTGCGCAAGGGGACCTCCGGCAAGGTGCTGGTCAACGGCGTGGACGTGTTCAACAAGTCCCCGAACTTCGGTTTCAAGCACGGCGTGTCCTCCATCCCCGCCGACCGGCAGAAGCACGGCCTGGTGCTGGACTTCTCGATCGAGGACAATCTGATCCTGCAGAACTACGGCAAGGAGCCGTATTCCCAGAAGAACATCCTCCAGCGCGACCCGATCTTCGCTCATGCGACCGAGTCGATCGAAAAATACGACATTCGCCCGGGCAACAGCGAAAAGCGGCCGGCCGGCACTCTTTCGGGCGGCAACCAGCAGAAGGTCATCATCGCCCGCGAGGTGCAGAACGACAAGGATCTGCTCATCGCCGTCAACCCGACGCGCGGCCTGGACGTCGGCGCGATCGAGTACGTACACAAATACATCGTCGACCAGCGCAACAAGGGCAAGGCCGTCCTGCTCGTCAGCTTCGAGCTCGACGAGATCATGAGCCTGTCCGATATCATCGACGTCATCTTCGACGGCAAGATCGTCGCCTCGCTCCCGGGCAAGGGCGCCGATGAAAACGAACTCGGCCTGATGATGGCGGGAGGAGGGAAAAAGCATGAGTAAGAAAAAAGGCTTCCTCGAATTCGTCGCGGGCAATCGTTTCATCCACATCCTGCTCTCCATCCTGCTGGGCTTCCTCGTGGGTGCGATCTTCCTTGCGATCATGGGCCTGTCCGTGGGCGAGGCCTACGGAAGGCTTATCACCAGCGTCACCTCGCTCAAGGGCTTCTCTTATGTGATCGTCTATTCGATCCCCTACATCGTCGTCGGTCTGTCGGTGGCCTTCTCGTTCAAGACGGGCGTGTTCAACATCGGCGCCGAGGGCCAGTTCGTCATGGGCTCGATGGCCGCGGCCGTGGTCGGTATCCTCGCCGGCGGGCTGCCGAAGATCGTGCTGATCCCCCTGTGCTTTCTCGCGGCCATGCTCGCGGGCGCGATCTGGGGCGTGATCGTCGGCTTCCTTAAGACCAAGTGGGGCATCAACGAAGTCCTTTCGATGATCATGTTCAACTGGGTGGCCTTCTATCTGTCCAACTTCATCGCGGGCATCCCGGCCATCCACTCCGACGGCACCGCCGAGGCGACCAAGAACATCTCGGACAACGCCAGCACGCTGCTGTCGAAGGACCTGATCAATTCGCTCGGTCTGTGCCCGACGGCCAACTGGGGCATACTCGTGGCGATCGCCGTGACCGTGCTGGTCTGGTTCATCATCGAAAAGACCACGCTGGGCTATGAGCTCAAGGCTGTCGGTTCGAACAAGTTCGCTGCCGAATACGGCGGCATCAACGTCAACCGCTCGATCCTCACGGCGCTGGCCATCTCCGGCGCGCTGGCGGGTCTCGGCGGCTCGCTGCAGCTCATGGGCATGGGCAGCCGCATCTCCGTGTTCTCCTCGCAGGAGGGCTTCGGCTTCGCCGGTATCGTCGTGGCGCTCATCGGCTGCTCGAACCCCTTCGGCGTGCTGATCGCCGGCATTTTCTACGGCGCGCTGACCTTCGGCGGCAGCAAGCTCAACCTTGTCGGCGCACCGACGCAGCTGATCAACGTCATCGTCGGCACGGTCGTGTTCTTCATCGCGATCTCGATCATCTTCCAGCGCCTGAGATACATCAGGAAGCCTGCCAAGCCAAAAGCTCCGGCGCCGGACAAAAAGGCCAACGGAAAGGAGGCGGCTGAGAAATGACAAACCTTGTGAACACCCTCGGCATCATGCTGTACGCGACGCTGATCTATATGACGCCGCTGCTCTATGCCTCGCTCGGCTCCTGCTTCTCCGAAGTTTCGGGCGTCATCAACATCGGCATCGAGGGTATGATGACGGCCGGCGCCTTTACCGGCACGGTCGTGGCCTATTTCACCGGCAACCCCTGGATCGGCTTCCTCTGCGGCGGTCTCGCGGGCGCCTTCTTCGGCATGCTGCACGCGATCGCCACGGTCAATCTCGGCGCTGACCAGACCATCGCCGGCACGGCCATCAACATGCTCGGCCCCGGCATCGTGATCATGATCGCAAAGGTCATGTTCAACTCCACCGACACGATCCCGCTCGAGGCCAGCATGAAGATCCCTCGCCTGTTCCGCGGCGTGTTCGACACCTCCACGGTGTTCGGCCGCTTCATGGACAATGTTTTCGCCAACTACGCGGCGACTTATCTGGTCTTTATCGCGGCGCTCGTCGTGTGGTTCGTCTTTTACAAGACCCGCTTCGGCCTGCGTCTGCGCGCCTGCGGCGAGCATCCCCAGGCCTGTGAGACGCTGGGCATCGACGTGCTGAAGATGCGCTTCGCCTGCGTGTGCATTTCCGGCTTCCTTTCCGGTCTCGGCGGAGCCTTCGTCACGATGGCCATCTCCAACCAGTTCCGTCCGATCTCCATCGTCGGCCAGGGCTTTATCGCCATCGCGGCGGTCATCTTCGGCAAGTTCCGTCCCCACGGCGCGCTGCTGGGCTGCCTGCTCTTCGGCTTTTGCTCCGGTCTCAAGGTCGTGCTCGGCGGCTCGTCGGGCATCGACATGCAGCTGATCTCCATGATCCCCTATGTGGTCACGGTCATCGTGCTGGTGCTCTTCGTGGGCAAGTCCCGCGTGCCGAGCGCCAACGGCCGCCCCTTCGTCCGCGCGAAGTAAGCGGCGGTCCCGGCAGGGAAAGCAGGACCGTTATCCTTCAGACCTTATGCCCCGGCGGATCGCTTTCGATGCGCATGGGGAGAGCGAAGAGAGGGGACCGGAGTCCCCTTTCATCGTTCGATCACGGCAAAACGGGAACTTTTTCGCAAAGTTCTCGTTTTGCCTTTCAGGCGGCCGGCGCTCTGCCGCCCGCCTGAAGGATATGGAAGCCCTCCATATCCTTCGTTTCATGAATACTGTCTTTTCAGGAGTACGCTATGAATCCTTATCTTGATATCGCCCCCGAGGTAAAAGCCGCGCTGGAGCAGGGAAAGCCCGTCGTCGCGCTCGAGAGCACGATCATCTCCCACGGCATGCCTTATCCGAAAAACGTCGAGACCGCGCTGCGCGTCGAGCAGACGATCCGCGACAATGGGGCCGTTCCCGCGACGATCGCCGTGATCGGCGGCCGTCTGAAGGCGGGCCTCAGCCGCGAGGAGATCGAGCATCTCGGAAAGAGCGGCCGCGCGGTCGCCAAGGCCAGCCGCCGCGATCTGCCCGCGCTCGTCGCCCGCGGAGCGGACGGCGCCACCACCGTCACCACGACGATGATCATCGCCCGTATGGCGGGGATCTCGGTCTTTGCAACGGGCGGCATCGGCGGCGTACATCGCGGCGCCGAGACGACGATGGACATCTCCGCCGACCTTGAAGAGCTTGCCCAGACGCCCGTGATGGTCGTCTGCGCCGGCGCGAAGTCCATCCTCGATCTTGGCCTGACGCTCGAATATCTCGAGACCAAGGGCGTGCCCGTAATCGGCTACGGAACGGACGAGCTGCCTGCCTTTTATACGCGGCAGAGCGGCTTCCGGGTCGATTACCGCGCCGACAGCCCCGAGGAGCTTGCCGCCATGTTCCGCGCGCAGCGCGCGCTCGGCTACCGCGGCGGCATGCTGGTGACGAATCCGATCCCCGAACAGTATGCCATGCCGAAGGCGGTCATCGACGCGGCCATCGAGCAGGCCCTGCGCGAATGCGAAGAGCAGGGCGTCCGCGGCAAGGAGACCACCCCCTTCCTGCTCGCGCGCGTCGTCGCTCTCACGTGCGGCGAGAGCCTTGAGAGCAACATCCGTCTTGTCCTCAACAACGCCTCGCTCGCAGCCAGAACGGCGGGCGCGCTGTGCCGATCGTGACAGAAAAGCTGCGAGTTATGACACTGCGCGGGCCGCACGGTCCCCGACATGCTATAATACTCCTCGCTTAAGGTATGCGCCGCGCTTCTTCCCGTTGAGCGGCACTCCGGCAGGTGGCGCTTTCGGATCCCTCGCGCGGCTTCGCCCTTTAAGCAGAACACCCCCGTTTCCGGGGGTGTTTTTTTATACCAGGAGCGGCTGGAGCTGCCGCCCCTCCAGCGCGGCCTCCACCGCCGCGCCGAGCAGCGAGAAATCCGCCTGCATCGAACAGGGCTTCCTCTGCGGATCGTCCTGGCCGAAGGGCACAAAAAAGACGTTTTTGCGATTCAGGAGCCGCGCGATGTTCTCCGCCGAGCCGGAAAGCGCGTCATTCGTCGAAAAGGCGATCACGAGCGGCCGGCCGTTTCGCAGATGCGCCTTGGCGGCCATCGTGACGGCGCTGTCCGTCACGCCGTGGGAGAGCTTCGCGAGCGTGTTGCCCGTGCAGGGCGCGATCAGCAGCGCGTCGAGCCCCATCGCGGGACCGAGCGGCTCGGCCTCCGCGATCGTGGTGACGACACGGCGTCCGCCGCAGAGCTCCATCAGGGCGCGGATATGTTCGGACGCCGTTCCGAAGCGCGTGTCGGTCTCGGCGGCCGTGTCGCTCATGATCGGAATCAGCTCATAGCGTTCCGCGAGCGGTTTTGCCGCCGCGAAGAGCTTTTCAAAGGTGCAGTAAGAGCCGCAGAGCGCGAGCCCCAGCTTTTTCTTTTCCATCTCAGGCATCTCCTTCCCCCAGCGAGGCATAGATCGCCTCGCGCATCAGCTCCGCCGCGCTCTGCGACGCGCAGCGCCCCGGCAGCCCCGGCGCGGCGACGGCGCGCAGCCCGATATTGTCCGCCAGCGAGCGGTCAAAGCCGCCGGGCGCGGAGGCCAGCTCCAGCAGAAGCGCGTCTTCCGCCGCCGCGCAGAGCATCCCG
>JAFRDM010000065.1 GCA_017403885.1 Oscillospiraceae bacterium | reverse complement strand
GAGCATTTCGGCCTCAGCGAGACACGAGCCGAGGATTTGGAGCAGCAGGCCTGCGCGCATTTCAAGGAAAACTACATTGAGCTCCAGCGCATAACCGAAAAATCGCTGCGGAACGAAGATCTTGTTCACAAACCCTCCTGCAACGCGCCGCGCACCGAGTCAGATCGCGGAATGATTATCCGATGGATCTGACGGACGCGCAAAGTGAGGAACGGTGCTTTCATTTTGCAAGCACTCCGGGCGAAAAATCAGAATCGTGCTATCAATCTGAAAGCATCTTTTTGAGAGACGCCGCTGCGGCGGGACGGAGGACTTATATACCTCTTGTTCCGCCGGAAGCGCGGGCTGCATTTCATTTTGCCCTTGCTTCCTTTATGAAAACAGCAGCCAAACTCTGCTCATGCCTTCGCAGTTTTTGGCTGCCGTTTTCGGCTGGTAAAGGTGTGTTGCCTAAGACGGCGGCACCACCCCTTTGCCCGCCTCGCGGAACAAAAGGTATAACACACTAGACCTTGTGAGCAAGATCGTGTGCCAAAGGCAGGCTTCCCCGCCCTCCTTTGGAAACCTCCAGGGTACCGGCAACCGCATTTCTCTGCGTGAGATCGAAACACTTTTTGCCGGTATTCATTTTCCCCCGCGTGCCACAAAAATGTGAAATCGGTTTTGCGACAGCGGGCGAAAATGAAAAAAGACGACGGGGGAAGACGAAAACAAGGTCGCGCTCATTTTGTAAGGCTTCGAATATTCCTATATAATGTACCATGTCTTTTTACATGCTCGCCGTTTTCCACCCAGCCGCCGATCAGTTCGCAGAGGATGCGGCGGAAATACTCGTGTCAGGCGTAGCTCTCTTAACTTACCGTTTTGCTACAGTTCCTTTGTGCTGTTTATGTGCCGGTTCATCCGGCTCCTGGCCGTCATGCGCTTTCCACGCGCAGCCCGTGACGATCATATCCGTAAATACCGCCTTGAAGCTGGACTCCTCCGGACTGCAGGCATAGATGCCGAAGCGGATCGTTCCCGCACCTTTCCACATGTGGCAGACGCGCATCTGTGAGAAACTTTTTCCGTCCGTCGAGCACTCGATGCAATAATCGTCCGCCCTGCGGCTGAATCGGTACCACATGGTTTTGACGTCGGCCGGGATGGCCGTCGTCGCCCAGTCGGAATAGCCTTGGTTGGTGACGACGGAGCCCAAATGCTGAAAGCTCCCGTTTTCATACTCAACCGAGGCCTTCAGCCAGTTCTCCGAATCCAGATACATGACGACGCCGCACTGATCAAAACGGTGATGACTGTCGGTAAAATCCGTTTTTACGATGAAGGAGAAATATTCCTGATCCGTTTCTACCTGCAGCAGCGGTGCGTTGTCGTTGCGAAAATGGTAATAGGTGCGCTGCCACAGATCGGTATGAGGCTCGGTCGTGATCTCAACGCGATCCGCGGCGATCGTATAGTTCCGGGGCTCTCTTGTCCAAATCCATTTCTCTGTCATATTAAATCTCCTCTGAAGAGTTTGCGGTACTGATGAGATCCCTGCCGGCAGAATAATCATTACTGCAGTTCCGGGTTTCCTGCGTATTCTGTGCCAGCTTCAGAGCGTCCTTATACACATTTAGTTCAGACATTTTGTCCTCCAAAAACACAGCGGCTCCTTTTGAGGAACCGCTTACTCAAATAACGCTGCATGGCGGAAAACCATGCAACGTTATAGACGTCTCCTCATCCGGGGATCTTGATGCTGATATTGCTGAAGGTCGCGCCGCAGCCGTCGGCGAACACACCAATGTGCGCGCCGTCGACGGAGTGAGTGATGCGGGAGGACAGCGCCTTGCAGTCGTCGACGTACAGAACGACGATCTCGTTTTCACAGACCAGCTTCACGTGATACGTATCGCTGGGGGAGAAATCGAACTTCGTGACCGCCATCGGCTCGAAGCTCCGCAGGTCCTCGATCTCATAGCCCTCGTAGTGCAGCAGGTCTTGTCGGGCGTCGAGGCACAGCGCGGTGTAAGTTTCATCGCTCTCGCTGCCGCCGAAGGCGAAGCCCACGCAGCCCTCCCCGTCGAAGCTCAGATCGCATTCCAGCGTCATCGTCGCGGGGCGGGTCCCCATGTCGGCCAAGGCGTAGGAGTCCTCGCTGGCGGAGAGGGCGATATTGTTGCCGCTGATCTCGACGCCGTCTGTCATCGGCGCGGCAAAGACCAGCTTGTCGACGGCAAAGTAGCCCTCAAACGTCTCCGGCGCTTTCACGCCCAGGGTCTTGTCCTCGCGCTGGACGAGCTGATGGTTCATAACGCTGCCCGCCCACTGATATACGCCGGAGTCCGAACTCAGCCCCGCGCGGCCCAGCCACCCGCAGAGATAGGTGTTTTCCCCCATCCGGGCGGTCTTGGCCGCATAGAAGACGAAGCCGCTGCCTCCGATCAGGCCCTTGCCGTCGAGGATATTGTCAAGCGGCGCCTTGAAGGGGCCGTCCATGGAATCGCCCATGGCGTAATAGGTGACGCAGTCCCAGCTGTAGGTGAGATACCAGGTATCCCCCATGCGGAAAAGATCGGGGCACTCCAGCATATACTGCGCCTGGGGCGCGTAGAGGGGGCCGCAGAACTCCCAGTTTTTGAGATCGGGGGAGCTGTATTTTGCCACTACGCCGCCCAGCGTGTTGTTTCTGGCCGCGATGAGAAGCCAATAGCACCCATCCTCCTCGACCCAGAAGACCTCCGGGTCGCGGAAGTCGTCTCTGGAATAGCCTTCCGGCGCGAAAAACAGCGGCGCCTCATCCTTGACCCAGGTTTCCCGGTCGCTGCTCTCGGCGTGCATGACGCACTCCCTGCCCATTCCTCCGTTCCCGGTGTCGTTATGGCCGGTATAAAACAGATGGTACAGCCCGTCGCTGTCCTGCATGACGCATCCGGTGCCGATGGCGGGGTCCGGATCGTACATCTGACCGTAATTAAGCACCATTCCGTGATCGTCGTATCCCACCAGATCGTCGGTGGAGTACATATGGATCGGATGATAGCCCTGACCGTTATGGTCTGTGTCGTACAGATAGTAGATTTCCAAAAGCCCGTCTTCGGTCACAAAGGGCATGACGTCGCCGACGTAGCCGCCCTCCGGCGCGGGATACAGGGTATATGGGACCGCCTCGTACGGTTCATCGGGAATCCTCTCATACTGCTCCGCAGCGGGTTCCTGCGCGGGAGCTGCCGCGGATCCGCAGCCGGACAAGAGCAGGGCCGTTATCAGGAAGAAAGCAAGAGCACTCTTTCGACAGCGCATGGAGCACACACCTTTCGCCTTTCGTTACGATATACGTGCACAGACGCCGCGTGGTTTTTGCCACGCGGCGCTGTCATTCCTGTTTTGGTCTTTCTCAGAACTCCAGGTTCTTGTCGGTCTCCTTGGAGAAGACGTGGGCGACGTTGCCGCCGAAGGTGAAGCGGACGGTGTCGCCGATGGCGTAGTTGCCCTTCATGTCGATGGTCGGGACGATGATGATCACGTCGCGGCCGTCGGCATTGACGTGCAGATGGACGGAGGAGCCCATCATTTCCGCCACGTCGACGCGGGCGGGCACGCCCTCATCGGAGATGTCCGTATGCTCGGGACGCACGCCCAGGGTGATCGGCTGGCTCTGCACGTCGTTTTTCAGCAGACGCGCAGTCTTCTCCTCGTCCAGCTGGACCTTCACGCCGGCGAGCTCGACAAAGAACTTGTCGCCCTCGCGCTTCAGCTCGGCGTCAAAGAAGTTCATGACGGGCATGCCGATGAAGCCGGCGACGAAGAGGTTGGCCGGATGATTGAACACGTCCTGCGGCGTGCCGATCTGCTGGATGTAGCCGTCGCGCATGATGACGATGCGGTCGCCCAGGGTCATGGCCTCGGTCTGGTCGTGGGTAACGTACATGAAGGTGGTGTTGATGCGCTGACGCAGCTTGATGATCTCCGCGCGCATCTCGTTTCTCAGCTTCGCGTCGAGGTTCGACAGAGGCTCGTCCATAAGCATGACCTTCGGGTCGCGCACGATGGCGCGGCCGATGGCGACGCGCTGGCGCTGGCCGCCGGAGAGCGCCTTGGGCTTGCGCTCGAGGTACTGGGTGATGTCGAGGATCTCGGCCGCCTCGCGGACCTTCTTGTCAATCTCGTCTTTCGGGGTGTGGCGCAGCTTCAGGGAGAAGGCCATGTTGTCGTACACGGTCATGTGCGGGTACAGGGCGTAGTTCTGGAAGACCATCGCGATGTCGCGGTCCTTGGGCGCCACGTCGTTCATCAGCTTGCCGTCGATGATGAGCTCGCCGCCGGAGATCTCTTCGAGACCGGCGACCATGCGCAGCGTCGTGGACTTGCCGCAGCCGGAGGGGCCGACCAGGACGATGAATTCCTTGTCGGCGATGTCGAGGCTGAACTCCTGCACCGCGACGACGCCCTCGTCGGTGATCTGGAGGTTGACTTTCTTCTTCTCGGGTTCGTCAGCCTTTTTCTTTTTGTTCTTCTTCTGTTCGCCGCTGACGAAGGGGTACACTTTCTTGATGTTCTTGAGCTGTACAGTCGCCATGTTTTCTGACTCCGCGTATCCCGCCTCCGCGCGAATACGCTCACAGGGGCTTGCGCCTCCTGCATATACGACAGGTCTCCACACTGCCGCAGCCCGAGCCGGGGCTTTTTATCCTCCTTTTTTCATGTTCCCTCGACCAGAAAGTGGAGTGGCGGAGGGCCATGGAAATTACATCAGTTGTTTGCCAGGATCGCTTCGATCTGCTCCCGCTCCGGCATGGAGCGGATCGCACCCTTTTTGGTCGTGACGAGATAGGCCGCCGCGTTGGCAAAGCGCAGCATTTCGGTAAGCTGCTTCTCGTTGAGTTTTTCGATTCTGTGCTCCAGCGCATAGTTCAGGACGCAGGCGCAGAAGGTGTCCCCCGCGCCGGTGGTCTCGATCGTGCCGCCGAGAAGGAAGCCCGGAACAAAAACGCGCTTGTCTCCGTAATAGCAGTAGCTGCCCTCCGCGCCGGCGGTCACATTCAGGATCTTGATGCCGGGATATGTCTGCTGCAGCTTCCCCGCCCCCCTGTCAAAGTCCTTTTCGCCGGTCATGAACTCCAGCTCGTTGTCCGCGATCTTCAGGATATCGCTGCGGCTCAGGCCCCAGGCGATCTGCTCTCTGGCCTCCTCCAGGCTGAACCACAGGGGCGGGCGGAGATTGGGATCGAAGGAGATGAGCGCGCCGGCTGACTTCGCGACCGTGACGGCCTTGCGTGTGGCAAAGCGCACCTCGGGATGCGTCATGGAAAGAGTGCCGAAGTGAAAAATGCGGGTGCTGCGGATCGCATCGAGCGGAAGCTCGTCGGAACGAAGCATCATATCCGCGCCGGGGTCGCGGTAAAAGGAAAAGTCGCGGTCGCCGTTTGGAAATGTTTTGACGAAGGCGAGAGTCGTGTGGGTATGCGTATCCTCAAGCAGAAAATCCATACAGATGCCTGCGCCTTCCGCCGCCTGACGGAGCTGGGAGCCGAACATGTCCCTGCCGACCTTGCCGACGAACGCGGTGCGTTTGTCCAGCTTCTGCAGCATGGCAAGCACGTTGCACGGCGCGCCGCCGGGGTTTGCCTCCATCAGTGGATTGCCCTGTTCGCTCTGCCCGTTTTCGGTAAAGTCGATCAGAAGCTCGCCGAGAGCGATCACATCAAAGCATTTATTCATCGCTTTCACTCCATCAGCAGATCGTATTTCTCCACATCGACCAGGACACTCCCGTCGGAGGAGAAGCTGATCGCGCCGGCATCCTCAGGGGTGTACAGCACACAGGACGCGGCCTGCTCGCCATCGTTGACAAACAGCTCGAGACTGTAGCGGTCCAGAATGACGCGCAGCTTCAGCGCCCCGTTGCGCATGCTGACCGGGAACTCCCGGATATTCACGATATCGTGGGGGAAGCCGCTGTGCGTGCGGTCGACCTTGACGGTGCCGGTCTCCGGCCGGTAGCGGATCATGGTGAAATGCTCGCCGTCCTTGGCGACATAGAGGCGGAACCACTTGAACATGCTGTTCTCGTTGCCCGGCCTCAGTGTGACCGTCATATCCAGGCAGCGGCCGTTGATACCGCGCAGGGTGGCCTCGCCGTTGATGAGGACGTTGTAATAGTCGATCTTCACGCCGCGGTAGCTCTCCAGCTCCCGCACGGGGTTCTGGCAGAGGCGGCCATTTCGCACGCTGAGCTCGCGCGGCAGGGTCATCTGGCCGTAGAAGCGAAGCTCCTCGATCTTGCAGAGGGCGGTCTCCCAGTTCTGCATCCAGGCAATCATCACGCGCCGCCCGTCATCCGTCAGCAGCGTCTGAGGCGCGTAGAAATCGAGACCGTAGTCGATCGCCTGCACATTCTCGCGGTTGAGGTGTTTCGCGGAGCGGTCGTATTTGCCGATCAGGCAGACGTTCGCATTGCCGGGATGGAATTCCAGCCCGATCGCGTCCATCTCCTGCGGGGAAACCAGCAGCACGTCTTTCCCGTCCAAACGGAAGAAATCCGGGCACTCCCACATGCGACCGTACTGATTGTGGCAGGCAGACAGGACGTTGACATATTGCCAGTGAATCGCGTCCTCGCTCTCAAAAAGCAGGATCGAACCGCTCTTGTCTGCAGGACGGTTGCCAATGACTGCATAGTATTTTCCGTTCTCCCGCCAGATCTTCGGATCGCGGAAGTCGTGCTCACTGCCGCCCTCCGGCAGCGCGGACGCATCGATCACGGGGTTTTGCTCAAGCTTTTCATAGTCCTCGCCGTCGCCGATTGCGAGACACTGGGTTTGGAAAGCCTCGAGCTTGCCGTTGCGCCGTCGGACATTGCGCACGCCGGTATACATCAGCAGATGCCGCCCGTCCGGCAATTCGATCGCACTGCCTGAAAAGCAGCCGCCGCGATCGTAGTCGGTATCGGGAGCCAGCGCGGCGGGCAGCCGATCCCAGTGGATGAAGTCCCTGGTCTTGACATGGCCCCAGTGCATCGGACCCCATTTGGTGTCGTAGGGATAGTATTGAAAGAACAGGTGATATTCGCCCTTGTAGGGGGCGAAGCCGTTGGGATCGTTGATCCAGCCGATGCCGCCGGTCACGTGGAACTTCGGCTGCTCGGAAAGCGTGTAGGGAAGATATTTTCTTTCAAAATCGCGGGCTTTCTGCAGCATCTTGCTGATCATAATGCGACCTCCTGCTCTTATTGGCACAGAGAAAGGCTCTTCTTCGGAAGGGCCCTTCTCTCTGCCATCCGCACCGCTTGAAGCGGTGCGGATGGGTTGGGGTTACTTACTTGGCAATCAGAGCTACGTCAGAAGAGGCGTCCACGTACTTCTGGAAGATGGCCAGGAGCTGATCCAGCTTGTAGGCCTGCAGATCGCTCTGGAGCTGATTCCAGTCAGCATCGGAGAAGCCGTTCATGATCGCGTTGGCACGGGCGGTCTCAATGCACTTGTCGATATCGGCAAGCAGGTTGGAGACTTCCTTGGTGTCGTCGGAGGACATCAGCACGTTCGGGAACACATACTTGGTGTGCATGTCGGGCGTGTAGATATCCTTGATCCAGTTGAGACGGTACAGAGCGTCGTCCGGGCAGGTGACGTACACGCCGTAGTAGCTGTCGAGAACAGCAAGCGGGCCGTCGACCATCTCGGCCTCACGGACCTCAACGGGAGAATGATCGCCCAGGTCGGCGTGCTGGAGCATGGGCTCGCCCTTGTCGTTGGTGCCCATCACGAAGATATCGAAGCCGTCATCTTCGCCGTAGGTGCCCCAGTTGTTCTGCGGGGACTGAATCGGATCATACATCTGGTCGAGCCAGGCGCAGATGAGGGCGGGGTTCTTGGCGTTGGCGGTGAGAACAGCGCCGCGGCCGCGGTCAAAACCGGAGGTGAGAGAGCCGGTGTTGGGGGTGAGGTTCACGGTATCGGCCTTCAGCATGGGCAGCGGAGCCCAGCCAGCGGTGCCGTTCTGGATGTCAGACATGGTCAGGCCGACGATGTTGGCGACGTCCCAGCTGAAGCAGACGCCATAGCGGCCGCTCTTGCCCTTGGCCACGTAGGTGGACCACTCCTGGGTGAAGGCATCGGGGTCGAACAGGTTCTCGGTGTAGAGCTTGTGGAGCCATTCCACGCCCTTGCGCCAGCCTTCGGTGGTGGCGGCGCAGATGACCTGCTTGTCATCGGTAATGACGATGTGGCGCCAGTCGTCAGGATCGCCGTAGCCTTCGCCGAAGCCGTTGCAGAGCACACGGCAGTCCTCATTGCCGCCGTTTACGATGCAGGCCAGGGGGATGATGTCGCCGTCAATCTTGAATTCCGCCTTCAGTGCGTCGGCATTGTCGCGGAAGGCGATCAGCACCTGCTCGAACTCGTCGACGGTGGTGGGCATCTTCAGGCCGAGGAAGTCAAGCCACGCGGTGTTGATGAAAGGCATATTGCCGATGGTCTGGATGGCAGTCTTGCCAACGCCCAGCTGCTCGATCCAGGGCAGGGTCCAGATGTGGCCGTTCTCGTCCTTGCACATGTCCTTGTACTCAGGTGCCTGTTCAAAGACTCTGCAGAGGTTCGGCATCAGTTCCGGGGTAATGTAGTCCTCAAGCGGGATGATGACGCCCTGCTTGGCGTATTTCAGGATATCGGCGTCACCGAGACCGGCGGGAGAAATGAACTCGGGCAGGGTCTTGATGTTGGCCATCTCGAGCGCGATCTTGTCGCCCCACTGGTCGCCCTGGATGGTCTTCCAGTTGACGTGGACGTTGGTCGCCTCCTCGAGGCGCTTGTAGATGGTGCGGTTGTTGGGTTCAGATTCGGTGTTGGCGGGGTATCTGGTCAGGCCGGAGATCTCGGCCTTCTCGGCCAGGGGGAAGGTGTAGCCGCCTTCGGGCACCTCTACGGGAGCGGAGGCCGCGCCGCCGGCGCTGCCGGAGCCGCCGCAGCCGCTCAGCAGACCGAGCGCCATGATCATCGCCAGGATGAGCGCGAGAGTCTTGCGCATGTTTCTCATGTTTTTTCTCCTTTTCATATTGTTGTTTAACAGGTCTTCCTGTCGGGCACATAGGGGGTGTTCAGAGGGGTCTCCCCTCTGATTTTCCCGTCGCAGCGGGAAAACGTATCGAATCGTTTTTCCGGGGGCGTGTACCTCGGAAAAACTCTTCTCGCCCTGCAAGTGTGCGAGCGTCTCACGCAAGCAAGTGCGCGCAGCAGGGCGCGGCTATTTTCAAACGGAAGCGCCTTGCACTTTCGTTTGAGCCTCAGCCTTTGACCGCGCCGGCCATGATGCCGTTGTCAAAGTACTTCTGGAAGAAGGGGTACATGATCATCAAAGGCAGCGAGGAGATGATGATCGTGGCGTATTTCAGCAGCTCGGCCAACTGGGCGCGGGCGGCGGTGGACTGCATGTCGGACACCATGCCGGGCTGGGGCTGGCTCTGGATCAGGATGGCGCGGAGGACCAGCTGCAGGGGCTGCTTGGAGGCGCTGTTGAGGTAGATCATCGCGTCGAAGTAGCTGTTCCACATGCCGACGAACTGCCACATGGAGATCGTGGCGATGATGGGCGTGCAGACCGGCAGCAGGATCTTGAAGAAATAGATCATCTCGGTGGCGCCGTCGATCTCGGCGGCCTCCTGCAGGTCGCGGGGGATGCCCATGTAGTAGGTGCGGGCGATGATCATGTTCCACACGCTGAAGGCGCCGGGGATCAGGATGGCCCAGATGGTATCCAGCATGCCCAGATTCGCGATCAGCAGGTAGGTCGGGATCAGGCCGCCGCCGAAGAACATGGTGATGACGAAGATGGTGTTGAAGAAGCCCTTGCCCTTGAAGTCCGCGCGGGACATGGGGTAGGCCGCCAGCAGCGTGACCACCACGGAGATGACCGTGAAGAGGATCGAGTAGATCAGCGCGTTTTTGAAGCCGACCCAGATCTGGGAGTTCGAGAGCACGCGCTCATAGGCGGTCGTCGTCCACTTGCTGAAATCAAAGCTCAGGCCGCTGTTCTGCAGCGTGACGGGATCCACAAAGGAGGCCAGGATGATGTAGATCACCGGCAGGATGATCGCGACCACGAAGAGGCCGAGCAGGATATAGCCGAAGATCAGAAGGACCTTGTCGCCGGTCGGCTGTTTGGCGAATTCGCTTTTCTTTTTCGTTTTCACAGCTTGCCCTCCTCTCAAATGCCCTTGCCGTCGTTCATCTTCTTGACGAGGGCGTTCATGGAGATCAGCAGGATGACGTTGATGACCGTGTTGAACAGGCCGACGGCGGTGGAGAAGCCGTAGTCGCCGTCCAGAAGACCCTTCTTGTACACGTAGGTGGAGATGATCTCCGACGCGTTCAGGTTCAGGTCGGTCTGCAGGGCGTAGGCCTTCTCAAAGCCGACGGACATGATGTTGCCCACGGACATGATGAACTGGATAAGCACCGTGTCCTTGATGGCGGGCCATTCCACGGCCTTGATCTGCTGGATGATGTTGGCGCCGTCGATGACGGCCGCCTCCTTGAGCTCCTTGCTGGCGTTGGACAGCGCCGCCGTGTAGATGATGGAGGCCCAGCCGGCGCCCTGCCAGATGCCCGAGGCGATGTATATCGTGCGGAAGGCGGAGGGCATCGTCATGAAGTTGGTGCTGGTGCCCAGCAGCTGGTTGATCATGCCGGTCGGGGCCAGCAGGATGCGCACGATACCGCAGAGCACGATGACGGAGATGAAGTTGGGCATGTACAGGACGAGCTGGATCTTCTGCTTGGTGCTCTTGGAGAGGATGCGGTTAAGAAGGAAGGCCAGCAGGATCGGCGCCGGGAAGCCCCAGAGCAGACCGTACACGCTCAGCTTGAGGGTGTTCATCAGGTAACGCAGGAAGTCCGGGGATGACAGGAAGCGCTTGAAGTGGGCGAAGCCGACCCATTCGCTGGCAAAGATGCCGCGGATCGGGTTGTACTCCGTGAAGGCGATCATGATACCGCCCATGGGGATGTACCGGAAGATCACCGTCAGCAGGAACGCGGGCAGCATAAAGATCACGTAGAGCTGCCAGTGCTGACGGAGATAGACCAGCGTGTTGTGCCATTTGCTGCCGCCGCCCTTGGCGGCAAGGGCATCAGCCGGAGCCTTACTCATATAATTCCTCCTCTTCTCTATTCCAGTGTACAGATTTGGCGAGGGCGTTTGTGTAATTGCACACTTATATGGGGATTTTTGCACTCTCATCTTATCATTTGGTGGGAGATGATGTCAATCATTATTTTACATTTGCATCATTTTTGGTATATTTGTTCAAAGGACTTGTCCCCCCTTCGTCAATGTGCATATAAAAGTATGTTTACATTTGCACACCTTTGCAACAGCGTTTTGTTTGACATCTTCTTTTGTCCTGTGATAAACTGTCAACGAAAGCATAGGGACGGAAGTGTTCAAATGAAAAGTAAAGTCACCATACAGGACATTGCGGAAGCCCTAGGGATCTCCCGCAATACGGTATCCAAGGCTATCAACAATTCGGAGGGTCTGGCAGACGCCACCCGGGAAAAGATCCTGCAAAAGGCCGTGGAGATGGGCTACAAGCAGTTTTCCTATGTCAGCGCCTTCGCCTCTCTTGCCGAGAATCCCTCCGGCGAGACGCGGCCTTTCCACGGTTTTCAAGGCGAGATCGCGCTGTTCACCACGGTTTTTCTGACGCAATCCCATTTTGCCTCGCTGATGCTGGACAAATTCCAGCGTGAGATCTCACAGCTCGGCTATACGATGAACACGCACCGTGTCACCGAAGAGAACCTGCGGGAGGGAACGCTGCCGCTCACGTTCCGGCCGGAGCAGGTCAAGGCCATCATCTGCATCGAAATGTTTGATTGTCGTTATGACGAGATGGTCTGTGAAATGGGCATTCCGGTTCTGTTCGTGGACGGACCGGTCAAGCGGGATGGCTTTTCTCTGCCCGCCGATCAGCTGTATATGGACAACACTACGGAGATCGCGCGCTTTGTCGGCAACACGCTGCGCGGGGGGGATCGGCGCATCGGTTTTATCGGGAATCCCGACCATTGCCAGTCCTTCTTTGAGCGCTATGCCGCTTTCCGTTTCTCCATGCTCATGGCGGGCGAGCCGGTCAGCGACAAATATGTGATCCGGTATAATCGCCCGGATGAGATCGCAGAAAAGCTGTACGCGCTGGACGAGCTGCCCGATGTCTTCATCTGCGCCAACGACTTTGTGGCGAGCGACGTCATGCGCGCGCTGTTTTCCATCGGGAAGAGCGTTCCGGAGGATGTCCGTCTGCTTGGCTTTGACGATTCCGCGGAGTCCCGACACAGCCGCCCGACCTTGAGCACTGTCCATATCCATACGCAGATCATGGCCTATGAGGCGGTGCATCTGCTTATGAGCCGCATAAAAGAGCCCTCGCTCGACTTCCGCACCGTGCATACCCAGACGGACCTGATCGAGCGGGAGTCGACCGATCGCAGGACCGAAGAGGCAAGATGAAGTTATTTTCTTATGAAAGCAAGTTCAGCCAGCTGCTGCTGAAGCTCTGCTACGCCTGCTATCTGAATCTGCTGTGGTTCGTCTGCTCGCTCCCGATCGTAACGATCGGCGCCTCCGCCACAGCGCTGTACTATACTTCTCTGAAGATCATCCGCGGCGAGGAGAGCTACGTGGGCCCCACCTTCTTCCGCGCCTTTCGGGAAAACTTCAGGCAGGCCACCGTGCTTTGGCTGATCCTGCTGGGCGCGGGGCTGTTCCTCGCCGGGGACGGCTATATCCTCTATCATCTGCGGCAGATCGCGGAGGGTCCCCTGGCCGTCGTCTGGACGCTGATCCTCGCGATCGTCATTGCCGCGGCCGTGATGTACGTGATCGTGCTGGAATATGTCTTTCCCCTGCTTGCCAGCGTATCGAACACCAACCGGGCCATGCTGAAAAACGCCTTTCTGATCGGCACCCATTATCTCTTTGCCACGATTCTGGTCTTTGCCGTCCATTTCGCCATGTTCTTTGTGGTCGTGGCCTGGTTCACGCCGCTGATCGTCTTCGGCGAGGGGCTCTGCGCCCTGATCAGCGCGTGGCTGCTCAACGGCGTTTTGATTTCCGTCTCCGGAACGCCGGAGGAAGAGACGGGGAAGGATACGCCATGAAGCTCTCCGAACAGGAAAAAGCCGCCCGTCGGGCGGCTTTTCGGAACATGAGAGCGGCGGAGAAGCTGGATCACGTCTGGACGTATTACAAGTGGCCGATCCTGCTGGGTCTGCTTGCTCTGATCGTCCTCGGCTCCGCGCTGCACAGGGAGCTCGGGAAAAAGGAGCCTGTGCTCTATCTGGCCTTTGCCAACGTCGTTGCGGGCGAGGATCTGGAAGAAGATCTGACGGACGGTTTTCTGCGTTTTCTCGGTGCGGATGCGAAAAAGCGGGAGGTTTATCTCTACCGCGATCTGTATCTGTCGGACGACGCGGACACGCTGAATCACGAATACGCCTACGCCTCCAAAATGAAGCTGATGGGCGCCGTAAGCGCGGGGAAGCTGGATCTGGTGCTGATGAACCGGGAGGCCTATGATCTGCTCTCCCGCAGCGGCTATTTGCTGGAGCTGTCTCCCGCTCTCTTCACGGAAAACGCCGCGCTGTATGCGCAGGTTCTTCCGATCCTGTCGTCCAATGAGGTAGTCCTCTCCGACAACAGCATCGAATATCAGCTCGGCGAGGCGGAGACGCTTGAGGTCGAAACCGAGACTGTACGGAACGCTCTGGATGTTTCGAGCCTGCCTCTGTTTGCTCGCGCCGGATTTCCGGACGCCGTCTACCTCGGTGTTATCGCCAACAGCGAACGTCTTTCAGACTGTATCGCGTATATCTCATTTATATCCAAGTCATGAAAAGAAACGGCCCGGCTGGGAGACACGCAAGTGCCGGTCCCTGCCGAGCGAGACATTTAGCCATTCTTTTTCTTTCTGCTGTGGTATTCTGGACACAGTTTCTTTTTCGTACTGCAACAAACCGTGAACGCCCGAAAAACGTGTTTGTATTAGAACTCCATTAGAACTGAGGAAAGCGCAAAAAGTGAAGAAAAAGAAAAAGTTCCGAAAACGCTCAATCATGAGTAATTTTCGGAACTTTTTTGGTGCGCGAGGCGGGACTTGAACCCGCACGCCCGGAGTGAGCACTAGAACCTGAATCTAGCGAGTCTGCCAATTCCACCACTCGCGCATTTGTGAGCTTTGTTATCATAGCATCCCCGCCCTTTGTTGTCAAGAAAAAAATAACGTCGGACGGAGGGAGCTCCGTCTTTCCGTCCCGGCGGGACGGGAACGGCGCCGCCGCGCCGGGCGACGCGCGTATTTTTTCTTTACATTCCCCACCGGGAAGTGATATATTGGACGGCAGAAAGGGTGGGAGAAAATGTACACATCGCGTCCTCTTCTGAAAAGCAACGCCAGGATCATCGTCAAAACGGCCAAGCCCTCGCTTTTGACCGCCGGTCTTATTTTTGTGGCCGTCTCGCTGCTGCTCAACATGCTCTCGAGCCGTGTGCTCGGCGTGAACATGACCGCCGACGATATCCGACAGTATATGAACTACTACGCAAACGGCGATTATCAGGCCATCCTGCGTATGAGCGAAAGCATGCAGCCGCCCGGAACGGCCTATCTGATCAACTCGCTGATCCAGATCGTCCTCTACCTCTTCGGCGCAGGCTTTCTGATCTTTATCCTCAACACGGTAAAGAGCGCAGGCGCGGTTTACGGCAACCTGCTGGACGGCTTCGGTCTTGCGGTGAAGCTGATCCTGCTGGCGCTGCTCGAAGGCCTGTTCATCTTCCTGTGGTCGCTGCTGCTCGTCATCCCCGGCATCATCGCCGCTTATCGCTACCGCATGGCCAAGTTCCTTCTGCTGGACAACCCCGACATGGGCGTGATGGACTGCATCCGCAGCAGCAAGGAAATGATGAAGGGGCACAAGTGGGAATGCTTCGTTCTGGATCTGAGCTTTCTCGGCTGGTGGCTCCTTACCGCGATCCCCTACGTCGGCTATGCCGTCATGCTCTGGACGACGCCCTACATCAACACGACCTATGTGCTCTACTACATGGCGCTCGCCGGCAAGCCCGTGACCGTCGCCCCCGCATCGGGACAGAACCCCTATATGTAAAGAAAAACTCCCCCGGAGGGGGAGTTTTTTTGTTCAGTAAATCATCGAGAAATGCTCCGGCTTCGGCTTGTAATGCACGCCTGATACCAAACCGACCGCGCCGAAGAGCGTGACCATCGACGAACCGCCGTATGAAAAGAAGGGAAGCGGGATGCCGATAACCGGCGTGATGCCGATGCACATGCCGATGTTGATAAAGGTCTGAAACGCGAGCGCGCCGGCAACGCCGATGCAGATGAGCATGTCATACATGCGCCCGGCGTGAAGCCCGACATAGACGCAGCGGATGATGATGACCGTCAGCACGATCACGACCGCGATGCAGCCGATCATGCCCAGATGCTCGCCGATGCTGGCGAAGATAAAGTCGGTGTGCTTGCCGGTAAAGACCGTGGCGCGGTGATCCGCCTCCGCCCCTGTCATGCGCCCGGCCATCAGGGAATAGCGGCTCTGCGTGGTCTGCCAGGTGATGCCCCAGCCGTCGGGATCGATCGACTTGTCATAGGGCGCGATCAGACGCTTTTTCTGATAATCCTTGAGAAAATAGTTCCACAGGATCGGGATGACGGCCGCGATGGCGGCCCCGCCGATGGCAAACCAGTACATTTTTACGCCGGCCGCGAAAAACATCATCAAAAACAGCGCCAGGATGATCGTCGCGCTGCCGAGGTCGTCGCCGACGACGACGATCATGCCGAAGATGATGACGAAGTGCAGCGCGATCTGCAGCACGGAGGTAAAAGCGTTGATGTCCTTATGCTCCTTCAGATAGGTCATCTGCCGGGCAGCGACGATGATGTATAGCACCTTTACAATCTCGGAGGGCTGCACGTTGATGCCGGCCAGACGGATCCAGCTGCGGCTGCCGCTTTCGCCCTCGGTGCCGAAGATGACCAGCGCGATCATCAGCAGCACGTCGATCACGCACAGCCAGCGCCACTGCTCGCCGAGAATGTCCGCGTCGATGATCGTAAACAGCACGAAGGCGACGACGCCGATCCCGATCGAGAAGATCTGGACGATGACGCAGCGGGTGGGGCTGATGATAACGCCGCCGGCCTGCATGCCGAGCGTGGCGATATACACGGCGTATACGCTGAAGCATGCGCAGGCAAAACAGAGGACGAAGAGGAACATGTCCGCCCGCCGGAAGAAATCCTTGATATGGAAAACGACCTTTTTGATCGTACTCACTTTCCTTTCGTGAAAAAAAGCCGAAACGAAAACCTCATACGGCGCTCATTTTAGCACAGATTTGCTCTTTACGCAAGCCGCAGACGGATGTTATAATACCACCGGACAAAAAGGAGCTTTTCGATGGCGGTATTTCATTCCAAAAGTGAATCCGAGACCGAGGCGATCGGCGCGGACTTTGCGCGCGGTCTTCCCGGCGGGACGGTCGTGGCGATGAGCGGCGAGCTCGGCGCAGGCAAGACGGCCTTCGTGCGCGGCATGGCCCGCGGGATGGGCATCGACTGCCGCGTCTCCAGCCCGACCTTCACGATCGTCAACGAATACCTCGGCGAGCGGGAGCTGATCCACTTCGATATGTACCGTCTCTCCTCCGCGGACGAGCTTTTCGACATCGGCTGGGAGGATTACCTCGCCCGCGGCGCGGTCTGCGCCGTGGAGTGGAGCGAGAACGTCTCCGACGCCTTCTGGGGCGACGAGATCCCCGTGCGCATCGAAAAATGCGGCGAGAACGAACGCATCATCACGATCGGAGAAAAGACGCCATGCTGATCCTTGCCTTCGAATCCTCCGCCAGGCCAGCCTCCGTCGCCCTCGTGCGCGACGGAAAGCTGCTCGCGCAAAGCCTGCAGGTCAGCGCGCTGACACACAGCCGTACGCTGCTGCCGATGTGTGAGGATCTGCTGAAAAACACGGGCTTGACGCTCGCGGAGATCGACGCGATCGCCGTTGCGCAGGGTCCCGGCTCCTTTACCGGCATCCGCATCGGCGTATCCACGGTCAAGGGTCTGTGCTGGGGCGCGGAAAAGCCCTGTATCGGCGTATCGACGCTCGAGGCCATGGCCTGGCACGGGCTGAGCGCGGGCGGGCTTGTCTGCCCCGTCATGGATGCGCGGCGCGCGCAGGTCTACAACGCCCTCTTCCGCATCGGGGACGGACGGCCCGTCCGTCTCTGTCCCGACCGGGCGATCTCGCTCGAGGACCTGGCCGGGGAGCTCCGCGGTCTTGGCGAGAGCGTCTTTCTCGTCGGCGACGGCGCGGCCGTCACCAAAGCCTTTCTCGACGCGCAGGGCCTTCCCTGCCGCCTCGCGCCGGACGATCTCGTCTGGCAGGACGCATGGGGCGTCGCGATGGCGGCGCAGGGGAAAACGCCCGTCTCCGGAGCCGAACTGCTGCCCGTCTATCTGCGGCTCTCCCAGGCCGAACGCGAACGCCAGGAGCGCATGGAAAAGAAAGGCAAATAACCTTATTCACTTTTATTTTGAAGGAGATCGAGATATGAGCAAAGTATGCGTATTCGACCACCCGCTGATCCAGCACAAGCTGTCCATCCTGCGCGACGAAAACACCAGCGTCAAGGAATTCCGCGAACTGGTTTCCGAGATCGCCATGCTGATGTGCTACGAGGCGACCCGCGACCTGCCTCTTGAAGAGGTCGACGTGCAGACCCCCGTGGCCATGGCCAAGTGCCGCCGCATCGCCGGCAAGAAGCTGGCTATCGTTCCCATCCTCCGCGCAGGTCTCGGCATGGTGGACGGCATGGTCAGCATGATGCCCAACGTCAAGGTCGGCCACGTCGGACTGTTCCGTGACCCCGAGACGAAGCTGCCCGTGAAGTACTACTACAAGATGCCCGCCGACATTGCCGAGCGCGACGTCATCGTCGTCGACCCGATGCTCGCCACCGGCGGCTCGGCCTCTGCGGCGATCGGCTTTCTGAAGGAATCCGGCGCCAGGCACATCAAGCTCATGTCCATCATCGGCGCGCCCGAGGGCGTGAAGAAGATGCAGGAGGATCACCCCGACGTCGATATCTTCGTCGCCGCGCTGGACGATCATCTCAACGAAAACGCCTATATCGTCCCGGGTCTGGGCGACGCAGGCGACCGTATCTTCGGCACCAAGTAAAGCGTTTTCTCCGAAAAAGCAAAGAGACGAGAGTTCAAAAGGTACTCTCGTCTCTTTTTTTGCCGTTATTCTTCTTTTTCCTCCCCACGAGCAGGCCGGCTGTGAGGAAAACCAGCGCGGTGAGGGTCATCCCGACGGCCAGACAATCCGGCAGCGGAAGCACGAAGCGCTCGATCACGACGGTCAGGGAAAACAGCGCAAGGCCGATCGATTGGAAGGCGTTCAATCCCTTTGCTTTTCCTCCCGTCCGAGCAGGCGCATTTTGAAGGCGAATATCTTTTCCATCCAGCCGTTGAGATACGCAAGCCCCATCAGCATCGCAGCCAGCGCCATGCCGATGGTGGAACCCTTCCCAAAGCCGGTCCAGAACGTGTCGCCGAGCTCCATGAAGCTCATGACCGCATTGACCGCCAGCGCGAGGATCCCCACGACAAAGTAGACGCGCACGATCTTCGCGCTCCGCTCTTTTTCCGCGTTGCTGTATTCCGCCACCTTCATGACGGTCTCTTCCAGTTCTCTGTCCATTTTCTTCTGTGTCCTTTCTCCGTTCAGTAATTCCCGGAGATCGACGGCGTAGAGATCGGACAGCTCGATCAAAAGGTCCAGATCCGGCAGGTTGCTGCCGGTCTCCCAGCGCGAGACGGTCCGGCGCGCGACGCACAGCCGCTCCGCAAGCTGCTCCTGCGTCAGCCCCTTTTCTCTGCGAAGGGTCTGGAGGAATTTACCGATCTGCATCTGATCCATGGCCTTCGGCCTCCTTTCCGGCGCAAGCATAGCGCTTCCGCCCCACGAAGTACAGGACACGAAATGAGCAATCGCCCTTTTTTTATCGATGGGACACGCCGTGTCCCGTTTTCATTCAAAGCCCTGCTGTCTGCACCAGATGTCCATGACCATGTCCACGGGCAGGTGCTTGACCAGCGCGACCTGCCGGCGCACGGGCGCGCCGAGGATGGACACGGTCTTTTTCTTCTTCAGGTCGATCATCGCCTGCGCGGCCACCTCCTCGGGGCCGTACCAGCGGTCGACGTAGCGGATATAGTCGTCGTGATGCGCGTGCTGCTGGAACTCGGTCCTGATCCAGCCGGGGCAGACGCACATGACGTGGATGCCGCGCGGGCGCAGCTCGCGGCCGATCGCGCGCGAGAGACTGAGCACATAGCTCTTCGACGCGCCGTAGACCGCCTGATAGGGCACGGGCTGCCAGGAGGAGTTCGAGCCCATGTTGACGATCGCGCTCCCGCTCTTCATATAAGGCAGGGACAGATGACACATGGCCGTGAGCGACAGGGCGTTGAGACGCGCGCTGTGCAGCAGCGCGTCAAGCTCTTTTTCCGCAAAGGGACCGAATACGCCGCAGCCCGCCGCGTTGATAAGCAGCGCGATCTCCGGCTTTTCCCGGTCCAGCAGGGCCTGAAAGGCCTTCAGCCCCCCGTCGTCCGCCAGGTCGAGCGCGACGGGGCGCAGGGGATTGCGGCACTTGTCCTTCAGCTCCTCCAGCCGTTCGGCGCGGCGGGCGACGACCCAGATCTCGTCGAGGCTGTATTGTTTGTCGACTGCGTAGACGAATTCGCGTCCGATGCCGGAGGACGCGCCCGTGATAACGGCTATCTTCATCTGTTATGCCTCCCTTGTGCCGCGGGCGAAATCCCGGATCAGACCCGCGATCTTCGTGCTGTGGACGATGTATGAGCCGTGGTTCTCCCCCTTGAGGATCTGCAGCTCGGCGCCGGGGATCGCCTCGGCGATGTGCCGCGTCTCCTTTTCCGGGATCAGATCGCCGCTGCCGGCGAGGACGAGCGTCGCGGCGCGGATGCTTCGCAGCTCCTCGTCCGTGATGTCCGGCTCGCAAAGCATAAGTCTGAGCTTTTTGTCCTTCGTGACCAGCTTCCCGGCCGCGATGACCAGACGCAGCCACCATTTGACGGCCTTCGGAGACGTGTTCGCGCCGCTGACGATCAGGGTCGTGATGCGCTCGCAGCGCGCGGCAGCCATCAGACCGATGATGCCGCCGTCGGAGAAGCCGTAGAAAATGACGTCGCGCAGGTCGAGCGCCGCGAGAAAAGCGATCACGTCCGCGGCCATGTCGCGGTAGTGCAGCTCGGCCGTGTCGCTGCTTTGTCCGTGGCAGCGCGAATCGATGCGGTAGCAGCAGTATTCGTCCCGCAGCGCGCGAACCGCTTCGTCGAAGATCGTGTGATCCTCGCCGTTGCCGTGCACCATGACGAGCGGTCGCCCTTCGCCGCTCTTTTCATAAAACAGGCTGACGCCGTTGACTTCCGCGATCATGTCCCGTCCCCCAATCCGTAAAAGCGCGGCGGGATGTGGCAGTATCCGCCCGGATTTTTTTCGAGATACTTCTGATGATACTCCTCGGCCGGGAAGAAATTGCGCAGCGGCTCGCACAGCACGGCAAGCTTCCGTCCCGCCTTTTCCTCCTCGCGCGCAAAGACCTTTCGGATCTGCGGCAGCTGTTCCTCGTCGGTGTAGAACACGCCCGTGCGGTACTGCACACCCATATCCATGCCCTGGCGGTTATAGCTCAGCGGGTCTATGACCATGAAATAATAGTCCAGCAGCTTCTCGAGGCCGATCGTTTTCTCGTCATACTCGACCAGCACCGTCTCGGCGTGGCCGGAGGAGGCGCAGACCTCCTGATAGCTCGGCGCCGCATCCGGGCCGTTGGCGTAGCCGACCTCGGTGCGTCCGACGCCCGCGAACTGGTCGAAAAACTTCTGCAGGCCCCAAAAGCATCCGCCTGCGAGATAAATTCTTTCCATTTGTATCTCCTCCGTTGACTTCGTGTTTTTTTCACGCTAAAATCATATCAAACGAAGTCCTGCTTGTAAAGGAGAAACGACTATGGAAAACGTTCTTCAGCTGATCCGCGAGCGGCGCAGCGTCCGCAGCTTCGACGGCAGCGAGCTGACCGCCCAGGAGAAGCGCGCCCTGCGCAGCTTTGCCGACAGCATTCAAAACCCCTGGGGCCGCTGGGTGGAGTTCCGGCTGCTTAGCAAAGAGGAGGACGTCCTCTCCAGCCCCGTGATCAAGGGCGAGACGGCCTATTTGGCCGCGAAGATCGCAAAAGTGCCGCACGCGGAGGAAGCGCTCGGCTTCTCGTTCGAGATGCTGATGCTCTATGCCCTGTCGATGGGCTTCGGCACGGTTTGGCTCGGCGGGACGCTCGACCGCAGGGCTTTCGAGCGCGCGATGGACCTCGAGAGCGGCGAGATCATGCCCTGCGTCAGCCCCGTGGGCCGTCCGGCGGAGAAGATGAGCCTGCGCGAGACCGTGATGCGCCGCGGGACCGTGGCGACGTCGCGCCAAAGCTTTTCCTCGCTGTTCTTCGACGGCGGCTTTGTCAAGCCGCTGACCGAGGAGGCCGCGGGAGAGCTGCGCGAGCCCCTGAAGGCCGTTCAGCGCGCGCCATCCGCCGTCAACCGCCAGCCCTGGCGCGTCGTGCGCTGCGGAAAGAACGTACACTTCTATGTTAAACACAGCTTCGGCTTGAGCTCGAAGGCAACGGGCGATCTTCAGAAGATCGACCTCGGCATCGCCCTCTGCCACTTTGCCCTCGCCGCGGAGGCGGTGGGGCTTTCCCTGCGCTTTTCGATCGCCGATCCCGCTCTCCCCGCCCCGTCGGATCATGAATATATCGCCAGCTATGCGATCGAATAAGACAGAGAAGCAAAAAGCCGCGTATCTCTTCGGATACGCGGCTTTTTGCTGTCTTTACAGCAGCTTTTCGTATTCCGCCTCGCGGAAGCCCACGAGCACCGTATCGCCGCAGACGAGCAGCGGACGCCTCACGAGCATCCCGTCGGAGGCAAGCAGGGCGAGCTGCTCGTCCTCGCTCATGGAGTCGAGCCGTTCCTTCAGACCGAGGGCCTTGTACTGCAGGCCGCTCGTGTTGAAGAAGCGGCGCAGCGGCAGACCGCTGAGGCGCTGCCAAAGCCGCAGCTCCTCCGCCGTGGGGCGTTCGAGCTTGATATCGCGTATCTCCGCGCGCAGTCCGTGCCCGTCCAGCCAGGCCTTCGCTTTCCGGCAGGTCGTGCACTGCGGGTAGCAGACAAACAGCATGTGTCCTCTCCTCCTTGAATCCAACGCTGCGTTTCTTTTTTCGGGCAGACCGGGAGCCCGCAAAGGCGATTTCCCGGGGCCGTCGATATGCCTTTCTTTCCCCCCGGGCGTCGTTCCCGCGCCTGTCCCCTTCGATTATACAATGCGGAAACGCCTTGCGCAAGTCTTCCGTCCCGCCTGTCGAAAAAAGGCTTGAAAGTCTTGCCGCAGAATGAGTTTAAGGCTTGACAAACGCCTGCCGAAACGGTATTCTGAGCATAGGGCCTGACCCAAATCTTGTAAAAGGGGGAAACGTCATGGACGACGGAAGCAGTACCGGCGCTTTGGCAGGCCGAAGTCGCTCGCGGAAGCGCGCCATAGGCGTTTCCGGTATGAAAACATAACATCGGCCTGCGCGTCGGACTTCCGATCCGGACTGATCAAGCAAAGGAGGAAGAAACCGATGGCAGTGCAAACCGCAACCTTTGAAAAGACCTTTCGAACGCTGCTCGACGAGAAAAAGTATCAGACCATCAAGGACGTGCTGGTGACCATGGAGCCGGCGGACATTGCCGCCGTGCTCGAAGAATTCGGCGCCGAGCGCATGCCCCTGCTGTTCCGCCTGCTGCCCAAGGAGACGGCGGCGGAGACCTTCGCCGAGCTCGAGAGCGAGAACCAGGAATTGCTGATCCGCGGCTTCTCGGACCGCGAGCTGCATGAGCTCGTCAACGAGCTGTACGTGGACGACGCGGCCGATCTCGTGGACGAGATGCCCGCAAACGTCGTCAAGCGCATCCTAGCTCAGGCTGATCCGCAGATGCGCAAGGAGATCAACGAGATCCTGCGCTATCCCGAAAACTCCGCCGGCTCGATCATGACGACGGAGTACGTTTCGCTGCGTCCCGGCATGACCGTGGCGGAGGCGATCGCCCGCATCCGCAAAACAGGCGTGGACAAGGAGACCATTTACACCTGTTATGTCACGGAGGGGCGCAAGCTCCTCGGCGCGGTCTCCGTCAAGGACCTGCTCCTCGCAAGCGACGACGAGGCGAAGGTCTCGTCGCTGATGGACGAGAACGTCATCTCCGTGAGCACGCTGACCGACCAGGAAGAGGTCGCGACGATGCTCTCAAAATACAACTTTCTTGCGCTTCCCGTCGTAGACACGGACGGGCGCATGGTCGGTATCGTGACCTTTGACGACGCGATGGACGTCCTTGTCGAAGAGACCACGGAGGATATCGAGAAGATGGCCGGTATGCTCCCCTCGGAGAAGACCTATCTGCGCTCGACGCCCTGGGATCTTTTCAAGCACCGCATCCCCTGGCTGGCGCTGCTGATGATCTCGGCCACCTTTACGGGGCTGATCATCACCCGCTTTGAAAACGCGCTGGCCGCCCAGGTCGTACTGACGGCTTTTATCCCGATGCTGATGGACACGGGCGGCAACTCCGGCTCGCAGGCCTCGGTCACGATCATCCGCGCGCTGAGCCTGGGCGAGCTCGACTTTGCCGACGCGCCCAGGGTCGTATGGAAGGAGATCCGCACCGCCGTGCTCTGCGGCTGCGCGCTCGCCGCGCTGTGCTTCATCAAGATCATCCTCTTCGACCGGATGCTGCTCGGCAACGACGACATCACGCTTTCGACCGCCTTCGTGGTCTGCTTCACGATGGCGCTGACCGTGCTGATCGCCAAGGTCGTCGGCTGCTCGCTGCCGATGGCGGCCAAGAAGATCGGCTTTGACCCCGCCGTGATGGCGAGCCCTTTCATCACGACGATCGTCGACGCGCTGTCGCTTCTGGTCTATTTCGGGATCGCCAGCGCCCTGCTGTTTTGACACAGGAAAGGAAAAGCGCCCCGCGCAGGGCGCTTTTCCTTTTTTCTTCACAGAAAGTTTACCGTCCGGGGACTGGACGGGACAGCGCGCTTGTGCTATGATGCGCAATCTGAAAGGAGGGATCCCATGCCCCGACTTCTTCACCGGGAGGACGACGAGCCCTGGGTGCTGCCTCATCTCGGGCAGCGCATCGTCAAGACGACCGTCGCGGTCTTCCTGTGTCTTCTGTTTTACTATCTGCGCGGCTACCGCGGGCAGGACATGCCCACCGAAGCCGCGATCACGGCCATCCTGTGCATGCAGCCCTATGTGCGCGACACAGGGGCCTATGCCCTCAACCGCTTTGTCGGCACGCTGATCGGCGCCTTCTGGGGGCTGCTGCTCCTGCTGCTGCTCAACGACTTCCCTTCGCTCGGCGCGAGCGTGCTGCTGCTCTATGCGATGATGGCTGTCGGCGTGCTGCTCTCGCTGTACAGCGCGGTGCTCGTTCGCACGCCGGACGCCTCCGGTCTGGCTTCGATCGTGTTCTTGTGCATCGTGATCTCCTTCCCCGACGTCGAAGCGCCGCTGCGTCAGGCCGCGCACCGCATCCTCGGCGTCTTCGTCGGCACGGCCGTGGCCACCGCCGTGAACGTTTTCCGCCTGCCGCGGAGGAAACGCCCCGAACAGGTGTTCTTTCTGCGCATGAAGGACCTCGCGCCCGACCGCTTCACGCACCTGTCGGGCACGGCGCTGATGCAGCTGAACTATCTCTATGGCGACGGCGCGAAGATCTGCCTGATGAGCGAACACGCGCCCGCCTTCTTCGCCCTGCAGATGAGCGGCGTCAAGCTCTCCGCGCCGCTGATCGTCATGGACGGCGCGGCCGTCTACGACGCGAACGAGAACCGTTATCTGCAAGCCCTGACGATCCCGCCGGAGGACTCGGCGCCTGTGCGTGAGCGGCTCGCCGCGCTGGGCGTCAGCTTCTTCATCTACACGATCCACAACGACAAGGCCTGTGTCTTCCACAACGGCGAATACCGCGAAGAAGAGCGCGTCGTCCTCGAGCGCATGCGCCGTTCGCCCTATCGCAGCTATCTCGAGGGTGAGATCTATGATCCGGCGGAGATCGTCTATTTGAAGATCATCGCCCCCTACGGGCGGATCGAGGAGATCGAGCACAGTCTGCGCGCCGTGCTGCCCAGGGGCCGCCTGCGCCGCGTCGTCCGTCCGCAGCAGGGCGGAGACGATCTCGCCGCGCTGTATATCTACGCCCACGGCGCGACGATGGAGCAGGCGCAGAGACGTCTGATGGAGACGCTGCGAGAGGAGGAGCCCTCGCTCGTCCCGGTCAGCGTCCGGCTGCGCGCGCCTTACCGCTCGGAGCGCGACGCGATCCACCTGCTGCACCTCGTCGGCAGCGCCTATGAACCGCTGTTCTTTGCGCCGAAGCAGTACCGCCGCGAGATCGTGGGATAACGGACGGGAGGGCAGGTGTCTCCTCTGCGGCAAAGAAAAGACAGGATGTGTTCGACACATCCTGTCTTTTTTTCACTGTTCCGCCGCGGCTTTGAGAGCCTTGATCAGCTTGATCTGCGCGGGCATGCGCTCGCGGCGCCGATAGCTCTTTTCATAGAGCGCGGCGAGGGCGCAGGCGTCCTGCGGTGAGAGCAGCCCGATCAGAGGCTGCGTCAGGCTCTGTACGGCGAGGAGCATCCAATAGGCCATGCGCGGCTCCTGGTGCTCGAGCGGCGCCGAGCAGGCGTAGGCCATCAGCTCGCGCACGGCGGCGCTGTCGGGCTTTTGGGCCATGAACTCCTCGTAAAGGCCGCGGACGGCTTCGGCAAAGCGGTCGTGGCAGGGATCGTCCGCCGGGCCGCCCTTCATCCCGAAAATCCCCGCGCCGGGCTTGCGCTCGCGCTCGAGCTGGGCGACCTTCGCGCAATAGTCCGCGTACAGCCCACGGAGCCGCGCGGGCATCTCACTGCGCTCAGGCAAAGGGATTCTCCGTCGGGTAGGGCAGGGACTTCGGCCGGTTGTAGCCGATGTCGCCGACGCCGAGATACTTGAACACTTCAAACAGCGCCCTGCCGTAATGACCGAAGGCCACCGCGCCGTGGTGCGGGAAGCGCTTCTCTATCAGCACGTGGCGGTAGAAGCGGCCCATCTCCTTGATGGCGAACACGCCGATGCCGCCGAAGGAGGTCGTCGCGACGGGGAGCACCTCGCCCTCGGCGATGTAGGAGCGCAGCACGCCCTCGCTGTCGCACTGGAGACGGAAGAAGGTGATCTCGCCCGGAGCGATATCGCCTTCGAGCGTGCCGCGGGTGAAGTCGGGCTCGGAGCCGGCGGGCTCGAGCAGACGGTGCTGGATGAGCTGATACTTGACCGCGCGGTCGGCGCACATCTTGCAGCTCGGGGTGTTGCCGCAGTGGAAGCCCATGAAGGTGTCGGTCAGGCTGTAATCGTACTTGTCCTTGATCTGGCTCTCCCACATCTCGGCGGGGACGGAGTTGTTGATGTCGAGGATCGTGACCGCGTCGAGCGAGACGCAGGCGCCGATGTACTCGCTGAGCGCGCCGTAGATGTCGACCTCGCAGCTCACGGGGATGCCGCGGGAGGCAAGGCGCGAGTTGACGAAGCAGGGCTCAAAGCCGAACTGCTCCGGGAAGGCGGGCCAGCATTTGTCGGCAAAGGCGACGTATTTGCGCACGCCCTTGTGCTCCTCGGCCCAGTCGAGCAGCGTCAGCTCGAACTGCGCCATGCGCTCGAGCAGGTCGGGGAAGTATCTGCCCTCGCCCATCTCTTTGGCCATGTCGGCGCAGACGTCCTTGATACGGGCGTCGCCGGCATGCGCTTTGTAGCTCACCAGCAGGTCGAGCTCGGAGTTTTCCTCGATCTCGATGCCCAGCTCGTAGAGGCCCTTGATGGGCGCGTTGCAGGCGAAGAAGTCCTGCGGGCGCGGACCGAAGGTGATGATCTTGAGGTTTTTCACGCCGATGATGGCGCGGGCGATGGGAATGAAGTCCCGGATCATGGGGCCGAGCTCGCCGGCGCGGCCGACCGGGTATTCGGGAATATAGCCCTTAAGGCGGCGCATACCGAGGTTGTATGAGCAGTTGAGCATGCCGCAGTAGGCGTCGCCGCGGCCGTTGATCAGGTCGCCGTCGCCCTCGGCGGCCGCCACGAACATGCAGGGACCGTCAAAATACCTGGCGATCAGGGTCTCGGGCGTCTCGGGGCCGAAGTTGCCCAGGAACACGACCAGCGCGTTGCAGCCCGCGGTCTTGACGTCCTCGACGGCCTTGAGCATGTCCTTTTCATTTTCCACGGTGACCGGGCATTCGTACAGACCGCCGCGGCACTGCTTGACGATGGCGGCGCGGCGCTTCTCGGAAAGCGCGATGGGGAAACAGTCGCGTGAAACGGCGATGATGCCGAGCTTGACTTCGGGAATGTTGCTCATCATGTTACAGATCCTCCTTGATGTCTATGTTTTCGCCGCGCAGACCGATGTGCGCGCCTTTTTTCGCTTCATTGCTCTCCGGATGCGCCAGCAGCCATTTGTTGCGGGCGGTCATCCATCTGTCCTCCTCGGCTTTCGGCTCGAAGACCGGCTTGTCCGTGTTGGTGCCCTTCGGCAGCGCCACCGCCACGCGGAAGCCGCAGTGCGGGCAGGTGTGGCAGGGGGCGTAATGCAGCGTCGTGGCCCAGACCTCGACCGCCGCGCCCGCAGGGACGCGGAAAGCCTTCACCTTCGCCGTGTCGAGCACGCCGTTTTCTATCTCATCCTGCCTGGCGAGCAGCAGGATAAAGTCCTTCGTGCCGATGTTCACCTCGCTGTCGCGGTGATACTCCAGGCAGTTGAGGCGGGTGTTGTGCCCCCAGCACATGCCGAGCTGGATCGGCATGCCGCCGTAAGCGCGGTCGCGCAGCTCGGAAAAGATCGCGCAGTCCTCCAGGCTTTCAATGCCCGGACGGTAGGCAGTGCCGCTCTCGGGCAGGGGGATCTTCTCCATGGCGGCGAGCAGCTCGGCGGTGTCGAAGCCCTCGAGCACCTTGCCGTAGGAGCGGAATTCGGGATCGGTGACGGAATAAATGTGCATCTTGCTTCTCCTTTATCGAATTTCCGGGAACAGCTCTCTGAGCGCCGGATAGATCCTGCGGAACTGCTGATAGCGTGCCTCGTAGCGGGCCGTGAGCTCGCTGTCCGGCTCGGTCGTGGAGGCGAGCTCGACGAGCGCGTCAGCCGCGGCCTGAACGCTGGGATACTCCCCGCAGCCGACCATCGCCAGCATCGCGCCGCCGTAGCCGGGACCCTGCTCGGTCTTGACCATGTCGAGCGGGATGCCGAGGACGTTGGCGAAGATCCTGCGCCAGAGCGGGGATTTCGCACCGCCGCCGCAGATGCGGCTGCGCGGGATGGCGATGCCGAGCGACTTCGCCACCTCGAAGCTGTCGCGGATCGCGAAGGCCACGCCCTCGAGCACCGCCTGCACGAGATCCGCGCGCGAGGAGTCCATCGTCATGCCGATGAAGGTGCCGCGGGCGTTGACGTCGTTGATCGGGCTGCGCTCGCCCATGAGGTAGGGCAGGAAAAACACATGGTTGCGGCCGAGCTTCTCGTCCGTGATATCCGCCTGCTCGGCGGCGTAGTCCGAGGTGCCGAGGATATCCTCGCACAGCCACTTGTTGCAGCTGGCCGCCGAGAGCATGCAGGCCATCAGGTGCCAGCCGCCGTCGGCGTGCGCGAAGGCGTGCAGCGCGTTGTGCGGATCCACGCCGAACTTCTGTGAAGAGATGAAGAGCGTGCCGGAGGTGCCGAGCGAGAGGTTGCAGCCGCCCTCGCCCACGACGCCCGTGCCGACGGCCGCCGCCGCGTTGTCGCCCGCGCCGGCCACGACCG
>JAFRDM010000064.1 GCA_017403885.1 Oscillospiraceae bacterium | reverse complement strand
ACTGCCGCGCGATCTCGGCGATCGCGTCACCCTTCGAGCCGGAGAGGTAGATCACGTCCTCGTGCAGCGGGGATGTGTGCTTGTTGAGGAAGCGCACGCACTCGCGGATGCCGCCCTCGTAATACAGCACGTCTTTCTGCTCTTTGCCTTCCCGTCTGTCTTCAATGGTGATCGTCAGGCCGCCGTTCAGAAATGCCTGCTCGCGCATGCGGGTGTGCAGGATCTCATAGTCGTAGACCGTGTCGTCGAAGACCTGCGGGTCGGGCTTGAAAGTGACGTGGGTGCCGTGGTGCTCGGTCGTGCCGACGACCTTCATTTCCTCGGTGATCGCGCCGCGGGAGAATTTCATTTCATAGATCTTCCCGTCGCGGTGCACCTGTACCTCCAGCCACTCGCTCAGCGCGTTGACGACCGAGGCGCCGACGCCGTGCAGGCCGCCGGAGACCTTGTAACCGCCGCCGCCGAACTTGCCGCCGGCATGCAGCACCGTGTAGACGACCTCCAGCGCGGGACGTCCGGTCTGCGCCTGGATATCAACGGGGATGCCGCGGCCGTTGTCGGTGACGGTGATCGTCCCGTCGGCGTTGATCGCCACGTAGATATGCGTGCAGAAGCCGGCCAGCGCCTCGTCGATGGCATTGTCGACGATCTCATAGACCAGATGGTGCAGACCGGAGGACGAGGTCGAGCCGATATACATGCCGGGACGTTTTCTGACCGCCTCCAGGCCCTCGAGGACCTGGATCTGCGACGCGTCATAGCTCTTCTCCGCCTGTTCGATCTGATCGAGGCTTTCCGTTTTTTCCGTATATTCTGCCATATTTTCCTCCATAGGAGATAAAATGAGTTTTTTCTTGATAATTCCTTTATAAAAGGGCGTTTTACAGGCCCTCCGCGGCTCGCTTGAGCAGGGTGGAACAGGACAGCTGGCTCAGATAAACCGTCCGCGTCTCGCCGTCACGGCAGACCACGAAGCTTTTGGGGATGTCATCCGCTGCGTTCTCGACCTCGCCGGCCTGTTCGGCCGCGGCGAGGAAGGCGCGCGTAAGGTGCGACTGGGACGTGATGTCGAGATCAAAGATCCCTACGATCGTCTTTTCGTTTATGACCGTTCCCTTTCCGAGGTGAAGATACATTCAGCGTATCCTGCCTTTCTCCACGACAAGCACCTTGCCGCCCGTGCGGGAGGAAATACCCTCGTCCTCGCAGCATGAAATCAGCGTCTGCCCGCCGCCGAGGCGGTTGAGCACGAAGGCCTGCCTGCCTTCGTCCAGCTCCGAGAGCACGTCGTCCAGGAGAAGGATGGGGTATTCGCCCGTCTCATCCAGAAAGATCTCCCGCTCGGCCAGCTTGACGGACAGCGCCGCCGTCCTGGTCTGGCCCTGTGAGGCGAAGGAGCGCGCGCTGCGGCCGTTGACGAAGATCTCCAGATCATCCTTATGCGCGCCGGTGAGACATTGCTGACTTTCCAGCTCGGCCTGGCGGTGCTTTTCCTGATGCTCGCATATCTGATAATAGATCTCCTTGGCGGGGGCGAAGGCGTCCGTGACCGTCGAGACGGTGCTGTAGCGGATCGAGAGTTCTTCTCCGTCGCCGGAAAATTCCCTGTGGATGGGAGCAGCCGCCTCGTCGAGACGCAGGGTGAAGGCCGCGCGGTAGCGGATCAACTGGGCGGAGATGCGGCAGAGCGCGTCGGAAAACTCGTCGAGCGTGTCGAGCAGCGAGGGCTTCTCCCGCCAGTCCTTCAGGATGCGCGTCTTATGCTCGTACAGGCGGTTGAATTCGCTGAGGAGCTCGGCGTATTTCGGCCGGATCTGGGAAATCGCGTTGTCGAGCAGCCGCCGCCTTACGGAGGCTCCCTCCTTGATGAGGTTGAGATCGTCCGGGCAGAAGAGCACGGCGTTGAGCGTCTCTCCCAGCTCCGCCGCCGTTTTTTTGACGCCGTTTACCTCGATCTTCTTGCCCTGTCCGGGCCGGATGAGGATGCGGATCGTCTGCTCGCGCCCGTGGGCGAACACGTCGGCGAGCAGCTCTGCCGAGGGGTAGTCGAAGCCCACGGTCTCGCGATCGAAGCGCGTGCGGAAGCTTCTGCCGCAGGCGAGCATGTACACCGCCTCGAGCAGATTGGTCTTTCCCTGCGCGTTGGGACCGGTGACGACGTTCGTTCCCGGATCGAAGGAAACGCTCTCCCAGGCATAGTTGCGCCAGCCGTTGAGGGCGATCTTGTCTACTCTCATCCCTGCTCGACCGTGACGGTCCTCCCGTCAAACTCCGCGCGGTCGCCCGCGCGCAGCTTTTTTCCGCGCATCGTGCAGACTTCGCCGTTGACCTTGACGAGGCCCTCGACGATCACGGTTTTGGCCTCGCCGCCGGAGCCGACCAGCGCCGCATATTTCAGCAGCGCGTCGAGCTTGATGTATTCGGTTTGGATGCTGATCTTTTCCATAGGTCTCTCAGTCGCCCGCGCGCAGACGAACGGGCAGGATCATATAGGTGAACTTGTCGCTGCCGTCCGCAGCGCGGACGATGCAGGGAGAAGAAGCGGAGTTGAGGCAAAGAGCGATCTTCTCGGCCGCCGCTGCTTTGAGCGCGTCCATCAGATAACGGTCGTTGAAGCCTATCTCCATCCCTTCTCCGCTGCCTTCGCAGGAGCAGAGGTCCTCGGCCTTGCCGAGCGGAGTCGTGCACAGACATCTGATGCCGTCCTCGCCGAAGGTAAGACGCACTGGGCTGGAATTCTTTTCGCTGATGATCAGCGCCACGCGGTCGATCGAGCTCATGAACTCGGCTTTGTCCGTCGTGACGGTATAGCGGAAGTTTTCAGGGATGGACTTGCGATAGTTGAGGAACTCTCCCTCGAGACGGCGCGAGACGACGACCGTATCGCCGATCGTAAAGAGAATGTGTTTGCTGCCCACGGCGATGGAAACTTCTCCCTCGTCGTCCGTGCAGATGCGCTCGATGTCGCTCAGCGCGCTGCCGGGCACAACGAAGCTGCAATCCTCCATGCGTCCCTTTTCGATCTTCTCGCTGCGCTTGGCCAGCCGGTATCCGTCCACGGATACGAGCGTCAGCTCTTCGCCGCTGATTTCAAACAGCGTGCCGGTATAGAGCGGACGCGCGTCGTTGGTGGCCACGGCGAATATCGTCTGGTTGATCATACTGCGCAGAATACCCTGCGGAACGGTGATGTTGTTTACTCCGTCCACGGCCGGGATCTCCGGAAAGTCCGCCGGAGAAATGCCGACAAAGTTGAATTCGCTGCGGCCGCATTTTACTTTTACGTTCATGTTCTCGTCGGAGGAGATCGTTACGATCCCGTCGCCGAGACGGCGCAGCATTTCGCCGAGAAAGCGGGCGCCGACGACGATCGAGCCCTTTTCGGCCACGTCGGCTTCCATGCGGGTATAGATGCCCTTTTTCAGATCGTAGCCCGTTACGCACAGGCCGAGATCGGCCTCCAGCAGGAGACCCTCGAGAGCGGGGATCGTGCTCTTGGACGCGGTCGCGCGCGAGGCGACGGCGCAGGCTGCCTGGATCAGATATTTTTCACAGCTGAATTTCATGTTTTTCTTGCCTCCGTTCTCTGCTGATAAAAGAAAAAATATTTTTTTTTAGTCGAAATAGTAGTAGAGCAAAAAAATGTGGAAAAGGATCGCGGCGGGTTGCCGCGGCGCGGTTTTTCTTGTGTACAAAAATGTTTAAAAAGGTTTAAAACATCAACAGGGCGTTCGTACAGTATACTTTCAACAGACCGCTTTTGATTTTTCCACAGAAAAATGTGGTCAATTGGAATTGATGTTTGAAGAGATCGCGCGAATCGTAGCTGCCATGCGCGGGTCTGTTTTAATAAGATCCTCTATTTTTCGGATGGAGGTGAGCACCGTGGCATGGTTGCGGCTCTCAAATTCGGCGCCGATCTCGTTGAGAGAGTAGTTCGTCAGCGTGCGGATGAGGTACATCGCAATCTGACGGGCGAGCGTCGGGATACGCGAGCGGTCCTGTCCGCGTACGGATTCGGGCGTGATATTGTAATAACGGGCCGTTTCCCTGATGATTTTGTCTGGAGAAGGGATATCCTCGCCGATGCGCGTTACATCTCCGATCGCGCGTTTTACGGCGTCAATGTCGATCACACTATTGAGGATCTCTTTATAGGCCGTCAGACGTTTGATTACTCCTTCGATTTGGCGGATGTTGGCGGTGACGTTCTCTGCGATATAGCTCACCGCCTCGTCTGAGAGCATCAGCCCCAGCTGCGCGGCCTTGTTGCGCGTGATGGCCATGCGCGTCTCGAGATCCGGCGGCTGGATATCGGCCATCAAGCCGCCCTCGAAGCGGGTGCGCAGCCGGTCGTCCAGCAGGGCCATCTCCAGCGGCGGCCGGTCGGAGGTGATGACGATCTGGTGGCCTGCCTCGTAATTATTGTTGAAGGTGTGAAAAAATTCTTCCTGAGTGGAGGGCTTGCCGGCAATGAACTGGATGTCGTCCACAAGGAGGAGATCGACGTTGCGGTAGCGCATGCGAAATTCCTCCGCCTTGCCTTCCTTGAGGGATTTGACCATCTGATTGGTGAAGTCGTCGCCCTTGATGTATTCGATCTTCTTCTCGGGATAGTGCTCGCGGATATACTGGCCGATAGCGAGCAGCAGATGCGTCTTTCCGAGACCGGAGTTGCCGTAGATGAACAGCGGATTATAAGCCTGGCCCGGTTTTTCGGCCACGGCGAGCGCCGCGGCGTGTGCGAACTTGTTCGAGCCGCCGACGATAAAGCGGTCGAAGGTATAGCCGGCCATCTCGGGAAGACTGTCGTTTTCCGGCTTATGCTCCGTATAGTTGTCCGCCTCCTCCGGAAGCAGCAGCTGAAAATCAAAGTCCGATGAGAAAAGGTCGGAGAGCACCGCGCGGATCGTTCCGCCGAAGCGGGAATAGATGATGCTCCGCTTGAAGTCGGAGGGGATGCGGATCATCAGGCAGCTGCCGTCGATGTCGATCGGCTCGCATTCGGAGAACCAGGTCGAAATCGCAGTGGGCGTCATGTCTTTGGAAAGCGCCTTGACGACCTCGTTCCAAACGTCGTTGAGAGAGTTTATGACAAACACCTCCGTGGTCAAAAATCGTGTGGAAAAACAGGGATGCTTTAACCACATTATTATAACACTTTCTCACTCTCTTGGCAAGAAGAACTAATAATATAATAAAGAAGAAAGAGATGTTTCCGGACATGCAAAAAAACGGAAAAGACCCGAGCAAACGCCCGGGTCTTTTCCGTCGAAAAGAGAGTAATCAGTCTTTCCTTTTGATCTCCTCGAGGATCGCGCCGAGCAGCTCCTCCGTCGAGGGCTTCGGCTCCTCGGGCTCTGCGGCCGCGGCGGCTTCCTCTTCCTCTTTCTTTTTGGCCTTTTCGGCGAGATCGCGGGCCTTGTTGATGGCCTTGATCACGGAGAAGAGGACCAGCGCGATGATCAGGAAATTGAGGATCGCGCCGACGAAGGTCCCCAGACCCAGGACCAGCGCTTCCTTGACGACCTCGCCGGAGGCGTCCGTCTCGGCCGCGCGCAGCGTGATGTTCAGCGCGTCGGTATTCGGGGCTCCGAAAAGGAAGGCCAGAAGAGGCGTGATGACGTTCGCAACGAGGGAGCTCGTGATCGCGCCAAAGGCTCCGCCGACGATCACGCCGACCGCCATGTCCATGACGTTGCCCTTGGTAATGAAGGTTTTGAATTCTTCGAAGAACTTTTTCATGATGCGCACTCCTTATCAAAATAATATGAAAGACTTATTTTTTCGGCACGAGGATCTTCGTGCCGCCCATGTAGGGCTGCAGCACCTCGGCGATCGTCACGCAGCCGTCGGAGAGCAGATGGTTTTCCAAATACGCGATGAGCATGCGCGGCGGGGCTACGACCGTGTTGTTGAGCGTGTGTGGCAGATACATTTTTCCGTCCGCACCCTTGACGCGCATCTTGAGACGGCGCGCCTGCGCGTCGCCCAGATTCGAGCAGGAGCAGACCTCAAAGTATTTCTGCTGCCGCGGCGACCAGGCTTCGATATCACAGGACTTGACCTTCAGATCCGCCAGATCGCCCGAGCAGCACTCGAGCTGACGCACGGGGATGTCCATGCTGCGGAAGAGCTCGACCGAGAAGCGCCACATCTTTTCATACCAGTCCATCGAGTCCTCAGGCCGGCAGACGACGATCATCTCCTGCTTTTCAAACTGATGGATGCGATACACGCCGCGCTCCTCGATGCCGTGCGCGCCCTTCTCCTTGCGGAAGCAGGGGGAATAACTCGTGAGCGTCTGCGGCAGGCTCTCCTCCGGGATGATCTGGTCGATGAACTTGCCGATCATCGAATGCTCGGAAGTGCCGATCAGATACAGGTCCTCGCCCTCGATCTTGTACATCATCGCGTCCATATCGGTCTGACTCATGACGCCCTCTACCACATTGCCGTGGATCATAAAGGGAGGGATGCAGTAAATAAAGCCCTTGCCGATCATAAAATCGCGCGCATAGGCCAGTACGGCAGAGTGCAGCCGCGCGATGTCGCCCATAAGGTAATAGAAGCCGTTGCCGGACACGCGCCCGGCGGCGTCCATGTCCACGCCATTGAAGCTCTCCATGATCTCGGTGTGGTAGGGGATCGGGAAGTCGGGCACCTTCGGTTCGCCGAAGCGCTGAACCTCCACGTTTGCGCTGTCGTCCGGGCCGATGGGCACGGAGGGATCGATGATATTGGGGATGTTCAGCATCAGCGTACGGATGCGCGCGGCGTACTCCTCCTCCATGCGCTCAAGCGCAGCAAGGCGCTCGTCGTTGGCCTTGACGGCGGCCATGTTGGCGTCGATCTGCGCCTGGATGGCGGTTTTCTCCTCGCCGACGGCCTTCTTGAGTCTGCCGAAGAGAGGGCCGTTGGCCTTGGAAAGCTGATTTTTTCTGGCGCGCAGCTCGCTGGCCTCGGTGATGGCCGCGCGGTTTTTCGCGTCGAGCTCAAGCACCTCGTCCACCATCGGCAGCTTGGCGTCCTGAAACTTCTTTTTGATGTTCTCCCTGACGAGTTCCGGGTTCTCCCGGACAAATCTGATATCCAGCATCTTTTTGTACCGTCCTGTCCTTATTCCTTGCCGGCCTTGCGGCGGCCCATATTTTTCAAATCCTCGATCAGCGCCTCGCGGTCGTCGGCGCCGTAAAAGCTCAGCTCGATGCGGCCCGCGCTGCATCCCTCGACGAGGCGTACGCGCCGCCCGAGCAGGGAAGAGAGCTGTTCGGCCACGTCGGCGGCATAGTCCACCGCGTCCGACGCGCTCTCCTTCTCCCGTTTCGCCTTCTCTCTGACGCGGCGGGCGGCCAAAAGCTCGGTCTTGCGCACGGAGAGCCCCTTGCGGATCACTTCGTTCGCGGCGGCGCAGCGCTCCTTTTCTTCCGTGATCGGCAGCAGCGCCCGCGCGTGTCCGGCCGAGAGCCTTCCCTCCTCCACCAGGGCGAGCGTCCCGGGGTCGAGCGTCAGCAGCCGCAGAGCGTTCGCAACGGCCGGGCGGGAGCGCCCGACGCTCTGCGCAGCCTCCTCCTGTGTGAGCGCGTAATCCTCTATCAAGGTCTGATAGCCGCGCGCTTCCTCAATGGGGTTGAGATCCTCGCGCTGCAGATTTTCCACCAGCGCCAGCTCCGCCGTGCGGCGGTCGTCGGCTTCTATGACGCGCACCGGGATCTCCTCGAGCCCCGCGAGCCGCGCCGCGCGCCAGCGGCGCTCGCCCGCGATGATCTGATAGTAGCCGGAGGACAGCTTTCGCGCCGTCACGGGCTGGATCACGCCGTAGCGCTTGAGCGATTCGGCGAGCTCCGCGAGCGATTCGTCGTCAAAGACGGTGCGCGGCTGCGTCTGCCTGGGCTCGAGCCTCGTGAGCGGCAGAAGCCTGAGCTCGTTCTCGTCGCCGTATTCGTTTTCTCCGAACAGGACGCCCAATCCCGTTCCGAGACCTCTCTTTTCCTTTGCGGCCATGGTCTTTTTCACCTCTCGCATCTTGCGATGAATTCCCGCGCCAGATCCATATAGGCGCGGCTGCCCCGGTTGAGCCGATCATAGACGACGCCCGGCTGGGCGTGGCTGGGCGCCTCGGCCAGACGCACGCTGCGCGGGATCACGGTTTCGTACACCTTGCCGCCGAGATACTTCCGCAGCTCCTCCTCGACCTGGGCGGTCAGATTCATGCGCCCATCGTACATCGTCAGCACGATGCCCTCCACGTCGAGACGGCGGTTGAGCCGTTTTTTGCACAGACGGATGCTGGTCATCAGATCCGCCAGTCCCTCGAGCGCGTAGTATTCGCACTGCATCGGGATCAGCACGCTGTCGGCCGCGACGAGCGCGTTGACCGTCAGCAGCTCCAGCGAGGGCGGGCAGTCGATGAGGATATAATCGTAATCGCTGTAGAGCGTCTGCAGCGCGTCTCGCATGACGAACTCGCGCCGCTCCCACCCGATCAGCTCGACCGAGGCGGCGGCCAGCTCCTTGCCCGTGGGAATCACGTCGCCGTAAGGGGTGCGTACAACGCAGTCGGCGGCGGGGCTGTGTTCGATCAGCATGTCGTATGTATTGGGGCGGGTGGACTTGCCGACGCCCATGCCGGAGCTGGCGTTGCCCTGCGGGTCCCCGTCGACGAGCAGCACGCTCTTGCCGAGCATGTGCAGCGCGCAGCAGAGATTGACGCAGCTGGTCGTTTTCCCCACACCGCCTTTTTGATTTGCGAACGCTACGATTTTTGCCATAATTGATCCGCCTGTTCGTTGATGTCAGCCATTATAGCAGTTGAAAACCCGAATTTCAAGTTTTCACAGGCATTTTTAGCGTTTCACGTGAAACAATTGTGCGCCGCGCCGCGTACGGCAGGCGATGTTTCACGTGAAACACCGCCTGCGCTTCAGCCGACCAGCGCATCGATATCCACGACGCTCAGTCCGCGATGCAGCGCGAGATTGATCCCATAGGCGACGATGCGGGCGCATTCCCGGACGGAGGAGTCGATGTCGCGCGGCGTGACGAAGAGCCCGGGCGACGTTTTTCCTCCGTCGGGCTGGACGGCGTCCGTCACGGTCGGCACGCCGATCGCCGTTACGGGCACGCCCAAAAAATCCCGGTCGATGCGCGCGCGGTCGTTGCACACGCCCGAGCCGGGCGAAATGCCGCTGTCGCAAACCTGGATGCTGCGGCACAGACGCGCCGCGTCAGCGCCGGCGAGAGCGTCCACGGCGATGACAAGAGAAGGACGTACCGTCTCGCACAGCGCGCGGATCTGCTCCGCGCTCTCGATCCCCGCCGTCCCCAGCACGCCGGGGCGGCAGAGACTGACAGGGGCGAAGCTTTTCCACACGCCGTCGTCCCGCTGCTTGAGGTGCCGCGTCGCCAGTACGTTTGAGGCGCACAGCGGTCCGAGCGCATCGGGCGTGATGTCCGGGTTGCCGAGCGCAGCGACGAGTATGCCGCCCCCGCGCGGCACGCCGCAGCGGCGGATCAGCTCGGCCGCGGCCAGCGCGAGACCCTCGAAGCCGGAGGAAGCGCGGCGCGGGTGTGCGGGCAGCTCCAGCGTATAATAGCGCCCCGCAGGCTTGCCGAGCCGCACGGAAGCCTCCTCGTTCGTGATTTCAACGCAGAGCAGCGGCGCGCCGAAGAGCGTCTCGCGCCGCACGGCAACGCCCGCGAGCGCCGAGATCTCCGCGCCGAGCTGCTCGCAGGCCTCGGAGGCCAGGTCGGTCCGCACCGTGTTCGACATATAAAACCCCTCCCGGAGGGACGAGCGGATCGTTTCCGCGTTTCCCTATATATAGTGTATCTTAACCTGTTGCGCCACAAGAAATACAGCGCGGAAAAAAGTGCCCGGCTTTTTGAAAAAAAGGCTTGATTTTCCTCGAGCGCTTTGTTATAATCCATCAATGCGATGTTAAATCTTATAGGAGGAGGTGGCAATACATGGCCAACATCAAATCTTCTGCCAAGAGAGACGAAAAGTCCAAGGAGCTCCGTGCCAGGAACCGTGCCGACAAGACCGAGCTCAAGACCATGATGAAAAAGTTTGACGCAGCCGTTGCCGAAGGCGACAAGGACGCAGCCGTCAGTGCCTATAAAGTTGCTGTTAAGACAGTTGATCACGCAGCCGGCAAAGGTCTGATCCACAAGAACAACGCGGCGCACAAGAAATCCTCGATGTCCGCGAAGCTCAACGGGATGGAGTAAGAAAAACAGCAATCACAAGGACGCAGATTCTGCGTCCTTTTTGCTTTTCTGAACCCCATTCCCTCATCGTCTCCCCTTGCGGGGGAGGCAAGAGAAGCGGTTCCCGCCGGTCCCGGCTTCCCCGGCTTGCCTTTTTTGCACCGCGGGAGTATACTTGTTTCATTCAGTTCATCTTGTTCGCATGAAATGAGGGAATACCGTGAAGAAAAAACTGATGCTCATCATCAATCCCGCCGCCGGACGCGGGGCCTATAAGCTCAACCTGCCCGACGCGCTTCAGCTGCTCGATCAGGGCGGCTGCCGTACGACGCTGTTCTTCACAGCCGGGCGCGGCGACGCGACGGCGCTGGCCGCCGAGTACGGCGCGGAATACGACACAGTGGCCTGCCTCGGCGGCGACGGTACGCTCAGCGAGGTCCTGGCCGGACTCATGCAACTGGACTCTCCTCCGCCGATCGGCTATTTCCCGATGGGCACGACCAACGACATTGCCACGACGCTCGATCTGCCGAAGAACGACACGATCGGCGCGGCGCGCCGCATTCTCGAGGGCGCGCCCCATCCCTTCGACGTGGGCGGCTTCGGAGACAGCGAGTATTTTGCCTATATCGCGGCCTTCGGCATGTTCACGGAGGTCAGCTACGCCACGCCGCAGAACCAGAAGAAGGCCCTGGGCCATCTGGCCTATGTGCTGCAGGGCATGGCGACGCTGCCGAAGATCGAGGCCGTCAACGCTCGCGTGGAATACGACGGCGGCGCCGTCGAAGGCCGCTTTCTCTACGGCAGCATGTCCAACTCCACCTCCGTGGCCGGCATCCTGCGGCTCAAGGAGGACATGGTCAGCCTCGGCGATGGGCAGAGCGAGCTGGTGCTCGTGCGCGAGCCGCAGACGATCGACGGCTTCGGCGCGATCCTCTCAAGCGCGCTGACACAGAACTTCGACTGTCCCGACCTGTTGATTCTGCACACGACGAAGGCGACTTTCCGCTTTGAAAAGCCGGTGCCCTGGACGCGCGACGGCGAGGACGGCGGCTCCCATACGGAGCTGACGCTGCGCAATTACCCCGCCCCCGTCGAGCTGATCTTCTGAAAAAAGCAACAGGAAACGTCCTTGAAGGGGGCACTTCACAAGGAAGTGCCCCCTTCAAGCGTTGATTTGCGGCGGGTGTTGATGAAGCGGCATGCTTTTTGCGGGCATGCGGGCGCTTCAGCTGCGTCTTTGCTCCAGTTCCCGATTGATCCTCTCTGCCAGCTTCTTCTGCCGGCGGTACGTTAAAACGGCAACGATAAAGGCGGTCAGGAGCATGGAGAGGACCGCCAGCAGAGAGGGAAGCAGGCCTTTATCCGTCGGGATCCAGCCGGCAAGAAACGCGATTGCCAGCATAATGGTGCAGCCGGTCGTCATGTGGAGTGAGATCTGCACGGAACGGCTCAGCTTTTCGTTGGTGTAAATGATACAGGGGAGGCCGAAGCCGAGCCCGATCCCCAGGCTGCCGAGAGCCATCTTCGTGACGGAATAACCGGAAGCGGAATAGACGCCGCCCATGTTGAGGTCGGCGATCAGGGAGCTGAGCAAAAACAGGAACGAGGAGATCGCCACCGCAGTTTTGGTTCGATGGACCATAAACGCCATACGGTCTTTTTTCTTCATTGTTTTTTCCTCCTATATCCCCAAATAGCTTTTGAGATCGGGCAAGTACTTTCGGGAAACGTAATCAGACAGCCCGTTTTTCATCTTCAGGAGCAGGCTTCCGCCAAAACCGGCCTCCACGCTCTCCGCATAGGAAAGGTTGACGGCGCAGGACTTGGATATCTGCAGGAAACCGCCGCCCAGCTGGTCCAATAATTCATACAGGCGTTTTCGCGTGCTGAACTCTTCCTTTTTCGTATAGAGCCTGGTTTCTTTGTCCACTACCCGGACCATGTAGATATCCTGCCCGGAAAGCAGGAACGTGCGTCCGTTGCGTTCTGCCAGGACGGGAGCGTCTTTTGCCTGCAGTATGTCCAGAGCACGCTGAATCTCCGGTGTTATTCGATCCGTATAGATGACCGCCCGCGGAGGCGTATGCTCCGGCGAAACTTCGATCTTGACCTGCATAAGAGATCCTCCTTCCTGCTGCGTGCGCATCAGCTTAACTGAGAACAGTATACCCGGGCAGACGCCTTTTGTCATCTGTTTGGCGCTAAGAGGCAAAAAAACGCAGGTGAGATGCAGGGACGGCCCTGCCAAAGCGGCACATGAGCGGGTGCGCCGCCGTCCGCGGGTATGACTGGCGTCGGATTCCGCCCTCTCAAAAACCCGCGCGGCGAGAAAAAATCGGCGTGACCATTGCGGTCACGCCGATCATACTGTGTGTGCCGGGAATTGCGTCCGGAAAGCGCTTTCCCGCGGAGAGCGCCCCGGGGAAGTCCCCCTCTTTTTCGGCTGCCCGCGTTTTACAGATACCGCGTGTCCTCCGGCGGGAGGAATTCCATCTCCGGCATACGGTAAGGCTGGGTGCCGAGGCGTTCGGCCTCCATGCAGTCCCGCACGAAATTGATGAACTCCTCGGAAAGCTCCGAGAGATGCGCGCTCCGCGGCCAGACCAGCGCGTATTCGATCTGCCGCGCGCTGTCCGTGATGATCTTCTTCACCACCAGGTCGTTTTCGTTGTAGGTGGTCATCGGATAGATACAGACGCCGGCATTCTGCTCGGCGAGAGCGACGGCGTCGATGTAGTTGGACAGATCTCCTGCGATGCGGGGCTCCTCGCCCAGCTCGGCGAACCAGGCGCGGACGGCCTCGGCCCGCGAACGGCGGTTCGGGATGAACAGCGGCTGCCCCACCAGCTTTTTCAGCGGCAGGAGGTCCCCGCCTCCCTCGGCCAGGGGATGGTCTTTGGACATCATGGCCACCCAGGGCTCGCGCCCGACGGAAAAGCCGTCGAGCAACTCGGCGTTGTAGGGAGCGGCCAGCAGCGCGAGATCGGCAAGGCCGCGGTGGACGCGCTCGATGACCTCGTCGCCGCTGCCGTTCCACAGATGGACGGCCACCTGCGGATACTCCGAGCGGAAGCCCGCGATCCAGCGAGCCAGCAGATAGGGCGCGCGGCCCTCGACCAGACTGATGTTAAGATCGCCGGAGAGCCCCTCCAGCGAGCGGATCTCCTGCTGCGTCTGCTCGGAGAGCTCCAGCAGCTGCCTGGCCCGGCGGTATAGGAGCGAACCGGCCTCCGTGATCGTCAGGTGCCGTTTCCCGCGGATGAAGAGGCGTACGCCCAGCTCCTCCTCGAGTCCCTTGATCTGGCTCGAAAGCGGCGGCTGGCTCATATTCAGCCGCTCCGCCGCGCGCGTGATGTTCAGCTCCTCGGCCACGACCGTGAAATAGTGCAGCGATCGCAGATCCATATCCTACACCTCGCTTTTCGCTCATTTATGCTGCCGATTATACAGGAAGCGTATGATACCTGCAAGTCCCGGAGAGGGACAGAGACTTTTTATCATAGCGGGAATCTGCCTTTTATCATACAAAATCCGTATGACAACAAGCCATGCATATGCGCGACTGTTGAAGCGCCTGCCCCGCCATGCTACAATCAAGCGCGAGAGAAAAGCAAAGGAGGTCGACGCCATGTGCGGGATCGTCGGATATACGGGACGGGAGCAGGCGGGGCCGATCCTGCTCGACGGGCTGGAGCACCTGGAATACCGCGGCTACGACTCGGCAGGCATCGCGGTGCTCTCGCCGAAAAAGGGCCTGCAGATCCGCAAGGCCAAGGGTCGGCTGAAGGTTCTCTCCGCGCTGACGGACGGAGGGAGGAGTCTCGGCGGCACGATGGGCGTGGGACACACGCGCTGGGCCACGCACGGCGAACCCAATGACGTCAATTCCCACCCGCACCTGAGCGAGGACGGACGCATCGCCGTCGTGCACAACGGCATCATCGAAAACTATGTTGAGCTCAAAAGCTTTCTCGTCTCCACGGGCGTGCGGTTTCGCTCGGAGACGGACACCGAGGTCGTCGCGCAGCTGCTGGGCTACTATTACACGCGCTGCGGCAGCATCCTCGACGCGGTCTACCGCGTGCTCGACCGCATCGAGGGAGCCTACGCGCTGGGGATCCTCTGCGCAGACCTGCCCGACAGCTTCATCGCCGCGCGCAGGGACGCGCCGCTGCTGCTCGGCTACGGCGAGGGCTGTCATTTCATTGCCTCGGACGTGACCGCGATCATCAAGCACACGCGCGACGTAGCTTATATGGAGGACGGCGAGGTTGCCGTCCTCTCGCCGGAAAAGATCGTCGTCTACAACGCCCTCGGCGCAGAGGTGGAGAAGAAGCACCACACCGTCGACTGGGACGTCAGCGACGCGGAAAAGGGCGGCTACGCCCACTTCATGTTCAAGGAGATCATGGAGCAGCCCGAGGCCATCCGCAAAACGACCTCTCCGCGCATCCGCGATCGGCGCATCGTCTTCGACGAGCTGAAAATGAGTGCGGAGGAGCTGCGGAGCTTCAACAAGCTCTACATCGTCGCCTGCGGCTCGAGCTATCATGTGGGCATGGTTGGCAAATACAATCTTGAACGGCTGCTGAGGATGCAGATTGATATCGCCCTGGCCTCGGAGTTCCGCTACGCCGACCCATTGGTGGACGAAAAAACGCTCGTCATCGTCATCAGCCAGTCGGGCGAGACGCTCGACACGATGGCGGCGCTGCGCAAGGCCAAAAGCCTCGGCGGGCGGATCCTCTCGATCGTCAACGTGGTCGGCAGCTCGATCGCGCGCGAGAGCGACGACGTGCTCTACACCTGGGCCGGGCCGGAGATCGCCGTGGCCACGACGAAGGCTTACAGCACGCAGCTTGTGCTGCTGGACATGTTCGGGATCTATCTCGCGGAGCTGCACGGGAAGCTCGGCGCCGAGACCTACGACGAACTCATCGGCGAGCTGCTGGCGCTCCCGGCCAAGATGGAGAGCGTGCTGGAGAACACCGAGACGATCAAGTATCTCGCCTCGCGCTCCTTCAACCGCGATTCGATCTTCTTCATCGGCCGCAACCTCGACTACGCGCTCGGTCTCGAGGGAAGCCTGAAGCTCAAGGAGATCTCCTACGTCCACTGCGAGGCCTACGCTGCGGGCGAGCTCAAGCACGGCACGATCTCCCTGATCGTGGACGGGACGCTGGTCGTGGCGCTGTGCACGTACAAGGCGCTCTTCGACAAGAGCGTTTCGAACATCGTCGAGGTCAGATCCCGCGGCGCGGACGTGATCGCCCTGACGGACGAGAGCATGTCGGAAGCGCTGTCAAAGACCGTGGAGAACATCCTCACGATCCCAGACACGCATCCGATCTTCACAGCTTCGCTCGGCGTGGTGCCGCTGCAGATTTTCGCTTACTATGTGGCGCTGCAGCGCGGGTGCGACATCGACAAGCCGCGCAACCTTGCCAAAAGCGTCACCGTGGAATGAAAAAGGCCGCCCCGGGCTGTCGGATACAGCCCGGGGCGGCCTTTTGAATTAGCGGAAAGTATACATGAGGTTCAGACAGTCCGGCGCGTCGTCGTCGATATAACCGGTGTCGACGAAGCCGAGCTTTTCATACAGCCGCAGCGCCGCCGCGTCGTCCCGTCTGACGCAGACCTCGACGCAGCCGTATTTCCTTTCCCTCTCCAGCCCGGAGAGGATCAGGCGCAGAGCTTCCGTTCCATAGCCCCTGCCCTGAAACCGCCGGTCGATCATGAACTGCTGCAGATCGTAGCAGGCCGGCTCCTCGTCCAGATCACGCACCAGCGCAAGGCCGACGGCCGCGCCGTCCTCGGCGATGCCGAGGACCCGCGCGCGGCAGGCGCGGTAGGCATAGCCGCGCGCCAGGATGCCGACAGCGCTGTCGAGAAAGCCCCGCTGATCGTCCCCGACGGACAGCGAGCGGAAAGCGAGCCAGTTGTCCTCGTTTATTTCGGTAAGTTTGAGCATGCGCCGCTCCTTCTCTTTCGAATCATTCATATTCCACGGTGGCGGGCGGCTTGGAGGTGATATCATAGAGCACGCGGTTCACGCCGCGCACCTCGTTGACGATGCGCACCGACACACGGTCAAGGAGCTCCCACGGAAGACGCGAGAAGTCCGCGGTCATAAAGTCGCCGGTCTGCACACTGCGCAGCGCGATCGCCCGGTCATAGCTGCGTCCGTCGCCCATCACGCCGACCGAGCGCAGGTTCGTCAGCGCGGCGAAATACTGGTCGGCAGCGATCCCGGCGCGGGCCATCTCCTCGCGGAAGATCGCGTCGGCCTCGCGCAGGATGTCGAGCTTCTCCTTCGTGACCGCGCCGATCACGCGGATCGCAAGACCCGGGCCGGGGAAAGGCTGGCGGCTCACGAGCGCCTCGGGCAGGCCGAGCTCGCGCCCGAGCTGGCGCACCTCGTCCTTGAACAGCAGCCTCAGCGGCTCGATGATCTCGCGGAAATCCACGCAGTCCGGCAGCCCGCCGACGTTGTGATGGCTCTTGATCACGGCGGCGTCCCCTTTTCCGGACTCGATCACGTCCGGGTAGATCGTGCCCTGCACGAGAAAGTCCACCGCGCCGACCTCATGCGCGACCTCCTCGAAGACGCGGATGAACTCCTCGCCGATGATCTTTCTTTTCCTCTCCGGCTCCTCGACGAGCGCGAGGCGGGACAGGAAGCGGTCTTCGGCGTTGACGCGGATGAAGTTCAGCTCCCGGTGCGAAAAAGCCGCCTCGACCTCATCGCCCTCATTCTTGCGCATCAGGCCGTGGTCGACGAACACGCAGACGAGCTTATCGCCGATGGCTTCGCTCATCAGCGCTGCGGCCACCGAGGAATCCACCCCTCCCGAGAGCGCCAGCAGCGCCCGTCCGCCGCCGACTTTGGCGCGGATGGCCTCGATCGCCTGGGTCTTATAGTCCGCCATCGTCCAGTCGCCCGCGGCGCGGCAGATTTCATAGAGAAAGTTGTGCAGCATGTCGCTCCCGCGCTCGGTGTGCGCCACCTCCGGATGGAACTGCACGCCGTAAAGGCCGCGCGCTTCGTCGCAGATCGCCGCCGTCGGGCAGGCCGCGCTGCGCGCGGCCAGACGAAAGCCCTGCGGGATCGCAGCCATATAGTCGCCGTGGCTCATCCAGGTGACGCTCTCCCCGCCGATGCCGCGGAAAAGGCAGCATTCCGGATCAAAGACGGTGGGCGTTTTGCCGTATTCGCGCGCGGAATCATCCTGCGCGGCCGTGACGCGTCCGCCGAGCATCTGCGCCATCAGCTGGCAGCCGTAGCAGATGCCGAGGATCGGCACGCCAAGAGAGAACACGCCCGGGTCGACCTTGGGCGCGTCCGCCAGATACACGCTGTGCGGCCCGCCGGTGAAAATCAGACCGATGGGATCGAAGCGGCGGATCTCCTCGAGAGGCATGTCGTGGGGATGCACCTCGCAGTAGACCTTGTGTTCACGCACGCGTCGGGCGATGAGCTGGTTGTACTGTCCGCCGAAATCCAGGATCAAGACTTTCTGCATCGTTTATTGTTTTCCTTTCACGGCCGCCTCCGTCAGACCCAGAAACAGCGGGTGCGGACGGTTGGGACGGCTCTTGAATTCAGGGTGGAACTGCACGCCGACAAAGAAACGCCTGTCGCTGAGCTCGACGGCCTCGACGATATGTCCGTCCGGAGACAGGCCGCAGAGCCGCAGTCCCGCGCCGGAGAGGAGATCGCGATAATCGTTGTTGAACTCGTAGCGGTGACGGTGACGCTCGGAGATGAGCTCACAGCCGTAGCAGGCCGCCATGCGGCTGCCCGGCTCGATCCGACAGGGCCAGGCGCCCAGCCGCAGCGTGCCGCCCTTGGAAACAGTATCGCTTTGATCGGGCAAAAAGTCAATGACCTTGTCGGGAGAATCGGCGTTGAATTCACCGGAATCGGCGCCGCTCAGACCGCAGACGTGGCGGGCGAACTCGATCACGGCCACCTGCATGCCGAGACAGATGCCGAGATAGGGGATATCCTGCTCGCGCGCCCATCGCGCCGCGGCGATCATGCCCTCGACGCCGCGGCTGCCGAAGCCGCCCGGCACGATCAGTCCGTCGCAGCCCGCGAGGATCGCCGAGACGTTTTCGTCCGTGACCGTTTCGCTGTCGATCCAGCGGATCTCCACCTGCGCGCCGCAGGCATAGCCCGCGTGGCGCAGCGCCTCTGCCACCGAGAGATAAGCGTCGTGCAGCTGCATGTATTTGCCCACCAGGGCGATCGTGACCGTCTTTTCGAGCGAGCGGATGCGTTCGACCATTGCGCGCCATTCCTCCAGCTCCGGCGCGCGGGTCCACAGCCCGAGCTCCCGGCAGACGATCAGCGAAAAATCCTCCTTTTCCAGCATCAGCGGCGCTTCGTAGAGGATCGGGAGCGTGCGGTTTTCGATCACACAGTCGCTCTTTACGTTGCAGAACATCGCGATCTTGCGGAAGATTTCCGGCTCGAGCGGCTCGTCGCAGCGCAGCACGATGATGTCCGGAGATATGCCCATGCCCTGCAGCTCCTTGACCGAATGCTGCGTCGGCTTGGTCTTGTGCTCGTCGCTGCCGCGCAGAAAGGGCACGAGCGTCACATGGATGTAGAGCGTGTTTTCCCGCCCCTTTTCCAGCCCGACCTGCCGCGCGGCCTCCAGAAAGGGCTGGCTCTCGATGTCGCCGGTCGTGCCGCCGATCTCCGTGATGATCACGTCCGCGCCGGTCTTTTCCTCAAGCGCGTAGATGAAGTCCTTGATCTCCTGCGTGATGTGCGGGATGACCTGAACGGTCTGACCGAGATATTCGCCCCGGCGCTCCTTGTTCAGAACGTTCCAGTATACCTTGCCGGTCGTGAGGTTGGAGTATTTGTTCAGATCCTCGTCAATGAAACGCTCATAGTGCCCCAGGTCAAGATCGGTCTCGCTGCCGTCCTCGGTCACATAGACCTCGCCGTGCTGATAGGGACTCATCGTCCCGGGGTCGACGTTGATATAGGGATCGAGCTTCTGCGCCGCGACCTTGAGCCCGCGGCATTTGAGCAGCCGCCCCAGCGAGGCCGCCGTGATCCCCTTGCCCAGACCGGACACCACGCCGCCGGTCACGAAAATATACTTCGCCATGTGTTATCCCTCCGTTTTTACAGGCAAAAAGAATTCTCCGACGCCTTAAGGGGGCACTAGGCCCCTGGCTCCGGAGAACATGGAAAAACACGATATTTATGATACGAAAAGGATATCACACGCGCTTTTTGCTGTCAAGGCGCGGCGAAGCGCACCATACGAAAGGCAGGACCCGTATCATATCCTTTCGATATGCTCCGTCCGCCGGGCCCGTTTTGCGCCGGGGAAGAGACGGAGGGGCCGAAAAGGGCCCGAGAGCGCGGCGGAGCGGCTATTTCGCGCTTGCAATCCTCTGCGATACTGGTTATAATACTAATTCATGGGCCGCCTGTAAGCCCAAAAAATATGCGTATCTCCCGGAGAGATACAAAGAAAGGACGAGTGAGAAATGAAACGCCAGAAAATCGCGGGGATCTATGCTGACGCCGCCGCCTTCGACGGCCGTGAGATCACGGTCTGCGGCTGGGTCAGAACCGTTCGCGACATGAAGAACTTCGGCTTTGCCGAACTCAACGACGGCAGCTGCTTCAAATCGCTGCAGGTCGTATTTGAGAGGGACAGACTGAATAATTACGACGAGATCGCCCGGCAGAACGTCGGCGCCGCGCTGATCGTGCGCGGAACGCTCGTCCTCACGCCCGAGGCCAAGCAGCCTTTTGAGCTCAAGGCCTCCGAGATCAGCGTCGAGGGCGCGTCCACGCCCGACTATCCGCTGCAGAAAAAGCGCCACAGCGTCGAGTTTCTGCGCACGATCCAGCATCTGCGGCCGCGCACGAACCTCTTCTCCGCCGTGTTCCGCGTGCGCAGCGTCGCGGCCCAGGCCGTGCATGAGTTCTTCCAGAGCCGCGGCTTCGTCTACGTCCAGACCCCGATCATCACGGGCTCGGACTGTGAGGGCGCGGGCGAGATGTTCCGCGTGACGACGCTGGATCTCAACAACCTGCCGCGCAAAGAGGACGGCACCGTGGACGACAGCAAGGACTTCTTCGGCAAGGCCACGAACCTGACGGTCTCGGGCCAGCTCAACGCCGAGAACTTCGCGCTCGCCTTCGGCGACGTCTACACCTTCGGCCCCACCTTCCGCGCCGAGGTCTCCTATACCCAGCGCCACGCGGCCGAGTTCTGGATGATCGAGCCAGAGATGGCCTTCGCCGATCTGAACGATTATATGGACACCGCCGAGGCGATGGTGAAATATATCATCAACCGCGTGCTCGAGCGCTGCCCGCAGGAGATGGAATTCTTCAACAGCTTTGTGGACAAGGGCCTGCTGGAGCGGCTGCACAACGTCGTCTCGCACGACTTCGGCCGCATCAGCTACACCGAGGCCGTCGAGATCCTGGAGAAGAGCGGGAAGGACTTCGAATATCCGGTCAAATGGGGCATTGACCTGCAGACCGAGCATGAGAGATATCTCACCGAGCAGGTCTTCCGGAAGCCGATCTTCGTCACGGACTACCCGCGCGAGATCAAGGCCTTCTATATGCGCCTCAGCGACGACGGCAAGACCGTCGCGGCGGCCGACTGTCTCGTGCCCGGCGTGGGCGAGATCATCGGCGGCAGCCAGAGAGAGGAACGTCTCGACGTGCTGGAAGCGCGCATGGACGAGCTGGGGCTGCGCAAGGAGGACTACTGGTGGTATCTCGACCTGCGCCGCTACGGCAGCTGCCGCCACGCCGGCTACGGCCTGGGCTTCGAGCGCATGGTCATGTACCTCACGGGCGTGTCCAACATCCGCGACGTCGAACTGCATCCGCGCACGACCGGCAACGCCGACTTCTAAGAGCGGAGCGGCAGAAAAAAACACCCGCAAATCTGCAGAAAACGCACGTTTTCTGCAGATTTTTTTCTTCTCCTTTCCCACCTCTTCCCGCTTCCCTCCCGCCCGGCGGCGGGGCCCGGGGCGGCGAAAGTGCGAAAAAATACCAAATCGGGATATAGAAAAAAGGCCGCTTTGGTATGCTGTTTCTCGTCGATACACTTTAATAAAAATATTCGACAGACCCTTCACGGCCCGGCGCGGAGCGAGCTCGCCCCGGCGCGGGACCGCCGGGGCCTTCTTTTACGGAAAACAAGGAGAACAGGATTCATGAGCGGAAAGCACGGCAAGAAAAAGAAAACGAGCCCCGTCGGCGCGATCGTCGCCGCGGTGCTGATCCTCGCGCTGCTCGCAGGAGGGGGCTTTTTCCTCCGGGGCGCGCTGCAGAAGAGAAACGCCGTGCCGCCCCAGACCGTGCTGGCGGAGTATCTCGATTCCCTGGGCGCGATGAGCGCCGACGAGCTGGCCGCCGCGGCCGGGGTCAAGGCCCCCGCGACGGAGGACGGCCGTGCGCTGCTCAAGCTCAGCGCGGAGTTGTTTTCGATCGGCGCGGCGCGCTCCGAGATCCCCGACGGGACGAACGCCGAATTGCCCGTCGAGATCACGGCGCTCGACGTGAGCAGGCTCTCCGCCCCGCTGAACGCCGCGGTCAACGGCGCATTGGCTGACGCGGTCGAAAATGCGCGCGTCGCTTCCGAGGTCTACGACGAGAACTGGCAGTTCCGCGGCGAGCTTGTGCGCCGCGTCTTTTCCGAGCGGCTCTCTTCCGGAGAGCTTGATCTTGCCGAATACCGCCGCAGCGTGCCGCTCACGGCGCGCCTGAGCTATGACAAGGGCGTGTGGACGCTCGACAACGCCGCCGAACTCACGGCCTCGCTCTTCCCCGCCGAGCTCGCCGACCCCGACGCCGCGGCGGAAAAGCTCTTTGCCGAGGCCACGGCAGAGCTGGTTTATGTCCCCAAGCGCTATTCTCTTCCCGTGGGCGTTCTGGCCGGTGAGAAGCCGCTGGAGGAGAACTTCGGCAGCACGCGCGACAAGAGCGAGATCCGCGCCCTTCTCGAGCGGCCGGAGGCGAAGGCCCTCATCGGCGGCCAGACGCTCGCGTGGAACGAGAGCATCGAACTGCTGGACGACACGCCGATCCATTATTACCTCGACGAGACGATCCTGGTCCTCACCTGGCAGGAGCTGACGGACAAGGCGGTAGGCACCTTCTCCGAAATCATCGTAGCCGACGGGTCGCAGCTGATCCGCCGCATCACCGGCGACGACGGAAAGGCGCAGGAGTACAAGTTCACGACCACCTTTGCCAAAGACAGCAACGCCGTGCTGGCCATCAGCGGCGACTTTTACATGTTCGTCTACCGCGACAGCGCCCTGGAGGTGCAGAACCGCAGGATCGTCCAGTTCTGGCAGAAGAAGGTCGACACCTGCTTTTTCGACACAAAGGGCGATATGATCTTCGTCCCGCCCGAGTATTTCGATGACGAGGCGGCCTGCGAACAGTTCATCGCCGACAACGACATCGTCTTCTCGCTGTCCTTCGGCCCGGTGCTGATCGACGAGGGCAAAGACGTCACGCCGGAGAAATACCCCTTCGGCGAGATCAACGACACTTACGCCCGCGCGGCGATCGGTATGCTCGGCGAGCGGCACTATCTGACGATGGACATCAATTACAGCCCCATCCACTACTATCTCGCCACACTCCGCCAGGCGACCGACGCGATGCTTGCCCACGGCTGCGTGAAGGCCTACGCCCTCGACGGCGGCGAGACGGCGCACACCGTGTTCCGCGGCGAGGTCATTAACCCGCTGCAGAAGCCCTGGGAAAAGAAGATCAGCGACGCGCTGTGCTTCGTCAGCGCCTACCCCGGCGAGGGCTGAGCACGGGAGGAATACGGAAGATGAAAAAGCTGTGCAGAGCGCTCTGCCTGCTGCTGGTCCTCGCGCTGCTGCTGCCCTGCGCCGGCGCGTTTGCGGAAAAAGAGACGCCGAAATGGGAATACCATTTTGACGCCGACTTCTCACAGGAAACGCTGGGCGAAGCGCTCGAGCGCTATCTGGCCAAAAAGAGCCTGCCGAAAAGCTTCATCGCGATCGGCTGGTATGAGTTCGACAGCGGCGAGGAATGGTATTACAACCCGGATCTTTTTCTGGATGTCGCGAGCACCTATAAGATGCCTCTGGCGATGGTCTATGCCGACAAGATCGCCGCGGGCGAGCTCACAGAGGAGGACAAGATCGGCCATTACGTGCTGAGAGACGCGCTGGAGAAGATGCTGATCGACTCCAACAACTTCGCAAGCAGTAAGCTGCTGACGAACCTGTCGCCGCTTGTCACGGACTTCAAGCGGATGATCATCCCGTACGGCGGCCTTGACGAGAGCGAGCTGCCGGAGAGTTATTTCCGCGGCAACAGCTATTCGCCGCGCTTCCTCATCGGCGTGCTGCGTACGCTCTATGAAAACGAGGAGAAATACGCGCTGGTGCTCGATCTGCTGAAGCAGGCGCGGCCGGACGACTATTTCAGCCGCTACCGCGGCGAGATCGAGGTCGCGCACAAGTATGGCTCAGACGAGGGCTATATCTGTGACTGCGGCATCATCTATGCGGAGCGCCCCTTCGCGCTGTGCGTGATGAGCTACGGCATCAGCGGCGCGCAGTTTATCATCAGCGAGATCGCGCGCATCGCGATGGACTACGCCGAATACAGGGCCGCGCACCCCTTGCCTGAGCCGACGCCGGAGCCCGCTCCCGTCCCGACCCCCGCTCCCCCGCCTGTGTCGACGCCGCAGCCGGAGCCTGTGTCGACGCCGCGGCCGGAGCCTGCGTCGACGCCGCAGCCGGAGCCTGCGCCCTCTTCGGACCCGGAGCAGGAGACGCTTCTGCCGCTTGTACCGCTCGCACTCGCGGGCAGCGCGGCGTATCTCGCGCTTCTCTTCCGGCTGAAACGGAGAAAAAACGAAGAGAAGGCAGAATAAGAAAAATTAAGAAGAAAGTCTCTTTCCGCATCAGAAAGAGACTTTCTTTTTCGGAAAAAGAAAGGTACAATGGAAAAAACGCAAAGAAGGACGCAACAAGAGGTATGGACGAACAGGTGAGAAAGAAAAACATCGGCGGCAAGGGCCTTCTCGCGCTTGTGCTCTTTGCGCTGGCGCTGGCGCTCTGCGCGGCGGCGGTGCGGCTTTTCACCGTGCGCGTCGGCGGCAGGCTCTATCTCTGCACGGATGTGGCGGATCTGCGCAGCGCCTCGATCAGCTGTGAGGAATACGACGAGGCGTCCGCCCGCCAGAGCGGGAAAACGATCCGCTGGAGCGTCCCGATCGGAGAGGACCGCTACGACAGCTTTTCCGAAACGCTGACGCTCTTCTCCCTGCCGGAGGATGAGATCGGCCGTCTCGGCTATTTCCCCTATCTGGAAACGGTCGACGCGCGCCCCTGCCGGGACTATGCCGCGCTCGCGGAGGCGGCGGCGGAGCGGGATGATCTGCGCTTCATCTGGACCGTGCCCAGCTCGGCCGGCGCGATCGACGGCAACACCGAAACGCTCGACGCCGCCGGCCTCGGCCCGGAGGAACTCGAACAGTTGACGGCGTTGCTGCCGCGGCTGGAGACTGTCGACCTGCGCGCCTCGGCTTTCAGTGAAGAACAGACGGACGCCTTCGCCGCTGCGCATGAAGAGCTGCGAACGATCTACACGGTCCCGCTCTGGGGACTTGACGTCCCCGGCGACGCGGAGGAGCTGCGTCTCGGGGCGGAGGTCTCCGGCGACACGGAGGAGCTTGCCGCGGCGCTGGGAAGACTTCAAAGGCTGAAAAAGCTGGATCTGCGCGACTGCATGCTCACACCCGCGCAGCTCGCGCGCATTCTGCCGCTCTGCGAGGGGCTCGAGACGGATTACGTGGTCCGCCTCTGCGGCCGGATCTTCACGGCCGACTGCACGGAAATGGATCTCAGCGGATGCCGGATCGACGACCTTGCCGAGGTGGAGACGGCCGCGACGCTGATGCCGAAGCTGAAAAAGGTGATCATGAGCGACTGCGGCGTCCCGGATGAGGAAATGGACGCGCTCGACCAGCGGCATGAGGACATCCGTTTTGTCTGGACGATCTATTTCAGTATCTACTCCCTGCGCACGGACGCGACCTTTTTCTGCGCCGCCGACGTGCCGCAGCTCAACTACGACGCGCCGGTTTTGGGCGATGCGCAGCTCTATCCGATCCGCTACTGCCGCGACATGATCGCGCTCGACCTCGGCCACATGTGGATCTCGGATCTGAGCTTCCTTTACAACATGCCGAAGCTGCAGTATCTGATCCTGGTCGGCGCGCGTTTCCGCGACATGACGCCGATCGGCTCGCTGGCGGATCTGAAATACCTTGAAATATTCCAGACCTCGCCGAAGGACATCAGCCCGCTGCTCAACTGCAAAAAGCTGGAGCAGCTGAACATGTGCTACTGCTACGGCTTCGATCTGAGTCCGCTCAAGGAGATGAAGCAGCTCAAGCGGCTTTGGTATGCCGGACTCGGCCCCGGGCGCGGCGCGGCGCTGCAGGAAGCGCTGCCCGACACGCAGGTCTATTGCCCCTACACCGACCCGGACGGCTCGACCGGCGGCGGCTGGCGCGAGGATGAAGCCTATTTTGAGATGCGCGACGTTTTCGCCATGTACTACCAGCCCGGCGGAACGGGAATCCACTGAAAGTTATAAAAAACGATCCAAAAAGGAAGCGGAAAACCGCTTCCTTTTTTTGCGCGTATTTTACGTCACAAGGGCTCCGAGCGTCAGGATCCCGAGACAGCGGCGGCGGATCTCCGAAAGCTCCGTCAGCGGCAGGGGATTGACGCCGCGTCCGCACTCGATCGTAAAGCCGGGACGGCGGAAGCTCTGGATGAACCAGTCCTTATAGCCCGCGAAGCCGGAAGCATAGGGGGTGTCCTCGGGACTGTAGCCGGATACGGCGGCGAAGGTCGCGGCGATGTCGCGCGCGCCGGGGATCTCATAGTCGCCGTAGCGCCAGTAGATCACCTCGCCCTGCGTGTGGAAGGCGAGCGTCAGCGCGGGGTCGAAGCGGCGCGTCAGGGCGGCCATCGCCCGGCTCTCCGGCGCGGAAAGAGGAGCGGGGCCGACGTAATCCTTCGGCGCCGGGCCGCGGACCCCGGCCGCAGCCTTGATCTCCCTGGCCGTCTCCCAGCCGGCGGGGTACTGCAAATTCAGATCCGTCCCGCGGATGTTGGCCTTCCAGCCCGCCGGGAAAGGAACGCCGGGATACTGCCCGGCGATCGAGCGGGCGCTCTCGAAGGCCTCCCCGCGCCGGAGCTCGCCCGTCACAAGATCGAGCCCGTCGGGGTCGACGAGCGGCACCAGGCACAGCCGCGCATAATCGAGCAGCTCCGCTGCGCTCTGGCCGAAGATCATCCCGCCCTGCGCAAAGCTTTCCGCCAGCTCCTCCGCGAAGGAGAGCAGCAGCGGCGTCGTGATCCATTCGTTGGCGTGGTGAGCGGCGCTGTAAAGCACGCGATTCTCCCCCGCGCCGAGCGTGAGCGACCAGAGCGGACGGCCCAGCACGCTGCGCCCGACCGAAGCACAGGAGAGAAAGGGATAGCGCGCGCAGAGCCCGCGGACACAATAGGCCGCGAGCGCGGAGCAAAAGTCGATGTCCGTCGGCACGACGTCGAAGGGCAGGGGCACCGTGACCATGGCGCCGATGGGGATGTTGCCCGGCTCAAGCGTGCTGTTGGCCAGCTCTACGGCCTCCGGACGGGCGCCATAGAGCTGCGCGATGGAATAGAAGCTCTCGCCCGCACGGACGCGGTGGCGCAGATAACCCGTGTACCAGGGCAGCAGCGCCTCGTGCGAGGCCCGGCCGGCCACGCCGTCCGACGCCAGACCGCGCGAGAGCTGAAAACGTCTGAGGGCCTCCTGCGTGCGCAGGCCGAAGATCCCGTCCGTCTCCAACGGGCCGAAGGACGCACGGTCAAGCGCGAGCTGCAGCAGCTGCACGGCCGGGCCGCGGTCGGAAAAACGCAGAACTCTCACTTTCAAAAGACCTCCTTGCAGGGAAACTGCGCTTAACGATATGCCGCAGAGAAACGAAAAAGACCCGATTTCGGGAGAAGGAAGGCAAAAAAGCCGACGAGAGACAGGATACGGCAAAAATAAACCTTGCAAAAAGGCGGCTTTTCCTATAAACTATACCATGCGGCGGAGCGTGTCCGCCAGCCTGACTGCCTGTACGGCTCTCCATTTTCAAGCCGTGCGGAGCTTTAATAAGGAGGAAACAGCAAGCCCGGACTCGGGCTGCGGCAGTGTGGAGACCTGTCGTATTGGCGGCACGCCCCTTTGCGGACGGCCGTGAGTGCGTTCCGTGCGAAGGCAGAACGCACAGAGTCGAGAAACATGGCAACTGTCCAACTGAAGAACATCAAGAAAGTCTACCCCTTCATCAGCGGCGAGCAGAAAAAGAAAAAGAAAAAGGCTGACGAACCCGAGAAGAAGAAAGTCAACCTCCAGATCACCGATGAAGGCGTCGTCGCCGTCCAGGCGTTCAATCTGGATATCGCCGACAAGGAATTCATCGTGCTGGTCGGCCCGTCCGGCTGCGGCAAGTCCACGACGCTGCGCATGGTCGCCGGCCTCGAAGAGATCACCGACGGCGAGCTGTACATCGACGGCAAGCTGATGAACGACGTGGCTCCCAAGGATCGCGACATCGCGATGGTCTTCCAGAACTATGCCCTGTACCCGCACATGACCGTGTATGAAAACATGGCCTTCTCCCTCAAGCTGCGCCACACCCCGAAGGACGAGATCGACAAGAAGGTCCGCGAGGCGGCCGAGATCCTCGACATCACCCAGTACCTCGAGCGCAAGCCGAAGGCTCTCTCCGGCGGCCAGCGCCAGCGTGTCGCCATCGGCCGCGCCATCGTGCGCGATCCGAAGGTCATGCTCATGGACGAGCCTCTCTCGAACCTCGACGCCAAGCTGAGAAACGAGATGCGCGCCGAGATCATCAAGCTGCGCGAGCGCATCAACACGACCTTCATTTACGTCACCCACGACCAGACCGAGGCCATGACGCTCGGCGACCGCATCGTCATCATGCGCGACGGCTACATCCAGCAGATCGGCACGCCGCAGGACGTGTTCAACCACCCGGCCAACCTCTTCGTCGCGGGCTTCATCGGCATGCCCGTCATGAACTTCTTCGACGCGAAGCTGATCCGCGAGGGCGACAAGTTCTTTGTCGAGCTCGGCGGCTACAGGGTCGAGCTGGCTCCCGAGAAGGAAGAGCGCCTGCTCAAGAACAACGTGCAGTCTCAGGACATCACGCTGGGCGTCCGCCCCGAGCATACCGAGATCGGCGACAGCGGCGTCGAGGCGAAGGTCGACGTGTCCGAAATGATGGGCTCCTCCGTCCATCTGCACGTGTCCGCCGAGGGCCGCGACGTTATCATCATCGTCCCGACCATCGAGATGAAGGGCCATTACGCCATGGGCGACACCGTCCACTTCACCTTCGGCGGCAACGTCGCGCACGTCTTTTCCAAGGAGACCGACAAGAATCTGGAGTTCTGATCGTTTTCATAAGGCGCAGGGCCGGGAGCATCCGCTCCCGGCCCTGTTTTTTAGGGAGGGGCGTCCCACCCGGAAAAAGACGAGAAACTACGATCCGGAAACGAAAAGAAAGAAAGCGGTTTGTGGAAATTGTCGCTTTTCACAGAAATAAACCGAGAGCTTTCGCAGCGAAATTGGAGGAGCCTACGAACTGTGAAAAAAAGGAGAAAAAAGCTTGCTTTTTCCCGGCCTCTCGGGTATACTCCCACACAGAAAACAGATTTTTAAGCGCGGTACGAGAGACCGGCAAAATCGCTCATATAGATCGGGTGCCATGGACGTACCCCCCTATTTTGTTGTGCTTTGCCGGTAACGGCAAGGCTTTTTTGTTGCTCTGAACGCGAAAAGCCCTATTGAGAGGTGAGAGATTTTCGTGAAGCTCAAAGCACAGATCATGGACGAAGCGGCGGTGGGCCGCGCGCTCATGCGCATCTCCCACGAGATTAACGAACATAACCGCGGCGTGGACAACGTTGTCCTCGTCGGCGTCCGCCGCCAGGGCGAGCCCATCGCCCGGCGCATCCGCGGCAATATCCACAAGATCGAGGATAAGGACGTCCCCTGCGGCAGCCTGGATATCAAATACTACCGCGATGATCTGAGCCTCCTCTCCGAGCAGCCCGAAACGCGGCGCGCCGAGCTGCCCTTCGATGTGACCGACCGCGACGTCGTGATCTGCGACGATGTGATCTATACCGGCCGCACGGCCCGGGCCGCCATCGAGGCGATCTTCTCCCTCGGCCGTCCGCGCTCGATCCAGCTGGCCGTGCTGATCGACCGCGGCCACCGCGAACTGCCCATCCGCCCCGACTACGTCGGCAAGAACATCCCGACCTCGCGCAGCGAGCTCGTGGAGGTCCGCGTGCCGGAGTTCGACGGCGAGACGGGCGTTTTCCTGATGGACCTGGCTCAGGAATGAGCCTTTCCATATATTTTCATTAATTTATTCAGAAAGGATAAAATGAAAATGAGCAATGAAAACAAAGCGGCCGTCGACGGCCCGATCTACGACGCGCGCACTCTCGGCACGCCGAAAATGCTGATCCTCGGCGCGCAGCACCTCTTCGCCATGTTCGGCGCGACCGTGCTCGTCCCGATCCTGACCGGCCTGAGCGTTTCGGCCACCCTGCTCTTCGCGGGCCTCGCCACGCTGTTCATGCACCTGGTCACCGGCAAGAAGGTCCCCGTGTTCCTCGGCTCCTCCTTCGCCTTTCTCGGCGGCTACTTCTCCGTCGTCGCCTCCGGCGCCGAGCTCGGCCTGTCCCAGGCGGAATCCCTGCCCTACGCCTGCGTCGGCGTCGCCTGCGCGGGTCTGCTCTACCTCGTCCTCTCTCTGATCTGCAAGGCCTTCGGCTCGAAGAACGTCATGCGCTACTTCCCGCCCGTGGTCACCGGCCCGATCATCATCGCCATCGGCCTGATCCTCGCGCCCTCCGCCATCAACAACTGCTCCTCGAACTGGCTCATCGCCCTCACCGCGATCGTCGTGGTCATCGTCTGCAACATCTGGGGCAAGGGCATGATGAAGATCGTCCCGATCCTGATGGGCGTCCTGGTGTCCTATCTGCTCGCGGCCGTGACCGGCAACGTCGACTTCTCCGGCGTGAAGGAAGCCGCCTGGATCGGCCTGCCCGT
>JAFRDM010000063.1 GCA_017403885.1 Oscillospiraceae bacterium | reverse complement strand
GCGCCGCAGCGGCGCGGAGCACAGGCGCGCCGCGAGCAGGCAGATCAGATAATCGGCGCAGAAGTTTATCGCAAAGCATACTTCGGCCCAAACGATCCTCATGGGGCGATTATACATCCCCGCCGGGCGCTTTTTTTGTCATTTGCGCCCCGCGCCGCGGCGCATCCTCTCTGCGGAGATGCGGCGTCTCTCCGCCGTTTTCGACGCAAAGGGAGCATTGGGAGAAATAAGGAATTGTCAAAAGAGCAAGGCTGTGGTAAAATCATTTGGAATGAGAAGAAAAGAGGAAACGGGATCATGTGGTTTACCTTTGCTGTCGTCGCTCTCCTTTGCTGGAGCGGCTCGGACCTTTTCTCGAAAATCGGCTGTCAGGACACGAAGGACAAATACAGCCATCTGAAAATGGTCATGGCCGTCGGCGTGGTGATGGGACTGCATGCGCTCTACCAGATCTTTTTCAAGGGCGTGGAAGTCGACGCCCATGTCTTTCTGACCTATCTGCCGGTCTCGATGCTCTACATCCTCTCGATGGCCATCGGCTATCTGGGGCTGCGCTACATCGAGCTGTCGATCTCCTCGCCGATCTGCAATTCCTCCGGCGCGATCGTCGCGGTGCTGACGCTCATCACCGCGGGCATCAGCGAGGATCTGCCCCCCGTGGCGCTCGTCGCCGTGGCGCTGGTGTGCGTCGGCGTGATCGCCCTCGGCTTTGTCGAGGCCAACGAGGACGAGGAGCTGCGCGCCAAGCGTCAGGAGGCCTCCAACCACCGCTACGCCAAAAGCTGGATCGCCCTGGCGATCCCGGTGGTCTACTGTCTGCTCGACGCGCTGGGCACCTTCGCCGACAGCCGCGTGCTGGAGGTCCTCGACGAGGACAGCGCGAACTGCGCCTATGAGCTGACCTTTCTCCTTGTCGGCGCGCTGTGCGCGGTCTGGGTGCTGGGCGTGAAGAAGCAGAAGCTCGTCCCCGGGATGGAAGCGCCCAAATACGCCGGCGCGATCTTCGAGACCGCCGGACAGTTCTTCTACATCTACGCGCTCGCCGACAGCGAGCACGTGGCCTTCGCCGCGCCGATCATCTCGGCCTACTGTGTGGCCAGCGTGATCTGGAGCCGCATCTTCCTGAAGGAAAAGCTCTCGGCAAAGCATTATCTCTCGATCGCGGCCGTGGTTGCGGGCATCGTGATCCTGGGTATACTGGATATATGAACGATAAGGAGCGGATGAACATGGCTGTCGCTTACAGGCGCGTCCTCATCAAGATCAGCGGCGAGGCGCTCGCCGCCGAAAAGAAAACAGGCTACGACTTCGGTTTTGTCGCCGCGGTATGCGAGCAGGTGAAGCGCTGCGCCGCGCTCGGCGCCGAGATCGGCATCGTGGTCGGCGGCGGCAACTTCTGGCGCGGCGTCAAGGACGGCGCGGGGACGATCGAGCGCGTCAGCGCCGACCGCATGGGCATGCTCGCCACGGCCATCAACAGCATCGCGCTCGGCGACGTGCTCTCCCGCTGCGGCGTGAAGGCGAAGGTGCTCACCGCCGTGGACATCCAGGGCGTGGGCGAGCGCTACGACGCCAAGAAGGCGATCGAATACCTCGAGAGCGGCTGCGTCGTGATCTTCGGCTGCGGTACGGGCCACCCCTTCTTCTCCACTGACACCGCGGCGGTGCTGCGCGCGGCGGAGGTGCACGCCGACGCGATCCTGCTGGCCAAGAACATCGACGGCGTCTACAGCGACGACCCGCGCAGGAACCCCGACGCAGTGAAATACGACGAGATCAGCTACGCCGAGGTGCTCGCGCAGCGGCTCGCGGTCATGGACTCGACGGCCACCAGTCTCGCGATGGACAACGACATCCCCGTGATCGTCTTCGCGCTGGCCGAGGAGGACAGCATCCTGCGCGTCCTGCAGGGCGAAAAGCTCGGCACTCTGGTAAGGTAATTCTTTTCATATACATTCTGACTGAACGGAGGGAACGACATGTCTGACTACAAAGAATTCGAAGACAAGATGAAAAAAACCTGCGACGCGCTGACCACGCAGTTCGCGACCATCCGCGCCGGCAGGGCGAACGCCGCCGTCCTCGACCAGATCACGGTGGACTATTACGGCTCGCCCACGCCCATCAACCAGGTGGCGTCCATCGGCAGCCCCGATCCGCGTTCGCTGCTGATCCAGCCCTGGGACGGCTCTATCCTCAAGGGCATCGAGAAGGCCATCCTCTCTTCCGATCTCGGCATCCATCCGCAGAACGACGGGCGCATGATCCGTCTGGTCTTCCCCCCGCTGACCGAGGAGCGCCGCAAGGAGCTCGTCAAGCAGACCAAAAAATACGGCGAGGAGGCCAAGGTCGCCATCCGCAACATCCGCCGCGACGCGATCGACAAGTTCAAGAAGCAGCAGAAGGCCTCGGACATCACCGAGGACGACTATAAGATCGCCGAGAAGGACATCCAGAAGCTGACCGACGACTATATCAAGGAGATCGACAAGATCACCGAGAAGAAGGACAGGGAACTGAGCGAGATCTGATGGCGGACAAGAATATCTCCACGGGGGGAGCGGACAGACCCGCTCCTCCCCGCCATATCGCGATCATTCTCGACGGCAACGGCCGCTGGGCCAGACGCCGCGGCCTGCCGCGCACGGCGGGCCACGCCGTGGGATCGGAGAATTTCCGGAAGATCGCGACCTACTGCAAGAACATCGGCGTGGAATACCTGACGGTCTACGCCTTTTCCACCGAAAACTGGAAGCGGCCCGAGGACGAGGTCAAAACGATCATGCGTCTGCTGGGCAAATATCTCCACGAGGCCATCGACACGATGGAGCGGGACCACATCAAAATGAAGGTCCTCGGCGACGTCGAGGGCCTGAGCGAGGAGCTGCGCGCGCTCGTGGCGAAGACCGACGAGATCTCGGCGCGCTACGAGGGCTTCCAGGCCAATATCTGTCTCAACTACGGCGGCAGGGACGAGATCGTCCGTGCCGCGATGCGCTATGCCGCCGACGTGAGGGACGGCAGAGCGCCGGAGGAGCTCTCGGAGGAGAGCTTCGGAAGCTACCTCTATTCCGCCGGGATCCCCGACCCCGAGCTGCTGATCCGCCCGGGCGGAGAGCTGCGCATCTCCAACTTTCTGCTGTGGCAGTGCGCTTACAGCGAGTTTTACTTCACCGACGTGCTCTGGCCGGATTTCACGACCGACGAGCTTGACAAGGCGATCGCGGCGTATCACAGCCGCGACCGCCGCTTCGGCGCGGTCAAATGAGTATCCGCGAGCGCCTGGAGGCGCTTTCCGACGCGAAGAACGCCGACTTCGTCGCCTCTCTCGCGCCCGACGTGGCGCGGGAGAAGATCCTCGGCGTGCGTTTTCCGGCGCTGCGCGCGCTGGCAAAGGAGCTGCGCGGCACGCCGGAGGCGGCGGCCTTTCTCGCCGCGCTGCCGCACGAGACCTTCGAGGAGAACAATCTCCACGCCGTGCTGCTCTCCGGCATACGGGATTATGACGCGCTGCTCGCCGCGCTCGAGGCCTTTCTGCCCTTCGTGGACAACTGGTCCACCTGCGACACGCTGCGCCCCGACGCGGTCAGAAAGCATCTTCCGGCGTTCGAGCGCGTGATCGGGGCGTATCTCGCCTCGGAGCATCCCTACACCGTCCGCTTCGGCATCGAGATGCTGATGGCGTATTATCTCGGCGAGGCCTTCGACCCCGCCCAGCTCGACAAGGTCGCGGCGATCCGCTCGGAGCATTACTATGTGCGCATGATGCAGGCCTGGTACTTCGCCACGGCCCTCGCCAAGCAGTACGACAGCACGATCCGCATCCTCGAGGAGCGGCGTCTGGAGCGCTGGACGCACAACAAGACGATCCAGAAGGCCTGCGAGAGCTATCGCGTGAGCGACGAGAGAAAGGCGTATCTGAAAACGCTCAAGGACAAATAAAGAGGAATCGTTATGGTATCATCCATTTCCATACTCGGCTGCACCGGCTCGATCGGGCGGCAGACCGCCGCGGTGGCGGAGCATCTGGGGCTGCGCGTCGCGGCGCTGAGCGCCCAGAGAAAGATCGACCTGCTCGAGGAGCAGACGAGAAGGTTCAGGCCCTCCTTCGTCGCGGTCTACGACGAGGAGGCGGCGAAGCGCTTCCGCGTCGCCGTCGCGGACATGGACCTGCGCGTCGGCAGCGGGCTGGAGGGCCTGATCGAGGCCGCGTCGCTCGGGGAGAGCGACTGCGTCGTGACCGCGGTCTCCGGCGCGATCGGCCTGCGGCCCACGCTCGAGGCGATCCGCCAAAAGAAGCGCATCGCCCTGGCCAACAAGGAGACGCTGGTCTGCGCCGGCGAGCTGGTCATGGCCGAGGCGAAAAAGCACGGCGCGGAGATCGTGCCAGTGGACAGCGAGCATTCCGCCATCTTCCAGTGCCTGACGGGCCGGGAGAAGGGCGAGCTGAAAAAGATCCTGCTCACCGGCTCGGGCGGGCCCTTCCGGGGCAGGCCGCGCGCGGAGCTCGAGAACGTCACGCCCGCGCAGGCCGTCAGCCACCCGAACTGGAGCATGGGCGCGAAGATCTCGGTGGACAGCGCGACGATGATGAACAAGGGCCTGGAATTCATCGAGGCCATGCACCTGTTTTCCGTGACGCCGGACGAGATCGAAGTGGTCATCCACCCGCAGAGCGTCATACACTCTATGGTGGAGCTCGTCGACGGCACGGTCATCGCCCAGCTCGGCGCGGCGGACATGGGCCTGCCGATCCAGCTGGCGCTGACTTACCCGGAAAGACGCGCGAGCATGTTCGGGCGTCTGGACTTTTATCATCTGCGCGATCTGAGCTTCGAGGCGCCGGATTATGAGAAAACGCCCTGTCTCAGGCTCGCGATGGACTGCGCGCGCGAGGGCGGTCTCGCCCCCTGCGTGATGAGCGCGGCCAACGAGGTGGCCGTGCACGCCTTTCTGCGCGGGGAGCTCGGCTACAACCGTATTTACGACGCGGCTGCCGCCGCGGTGGAGGCGCTGGGACACGCGCGCGCGGACGATCTTGACACGATCCTCGAGGCCGACCGCGCCGCGCGCAATTTCGTAACGGAGAAGTATCTGTAAATGAGCCTGCTGTACATCCTCATCGGTATCCTGATCTTCGGCCTGCTCGTCGCCGTGCACGAGCTCGGACATTTCGCCGCGGCCAAGGCCTGCGGCGTCAAGGTCAACGAGTTCGCCGTCGGCATGGGCCCGGCGATCGTCAAAAAACAAAAGGGCGAGACGCTCTATTCGATCCGCTGCATCCCCTTCGGCGGCTACTGCGCCATGGAGGGCGAGGACGCGGACACGGGCGATCCGCGCGCCTTCACCAACCAGAAGGCCTGGAAGCGCTTTCTGATCCTCGCGGCGGGCTCGGCGATGAATTTCCTGATGGGCTATCTCATCGTGCTGATCCTCTTTTCGGGCGCCGGGGGCTTCCGCGCCCCGGTGATCGAAGCGTTCATGGAGGGCTGCCCCTACGAGAGCGCCGACGGTTTTCAGGCCGGCGACCGCTTCCTGCGCATCGACGGCAAGCGCGTGTGGCAGTATTACGACGTGGGCGATCTGCTCTCGCAGGGAGGAGAGGAGCACGACGTCGTCGTCCGCCGCGGCGGCCGTCGCGTCAGGCTGGAGGATTATCATCTCGTCCCCGTCGAGTACGAGGGACAGGAACGGAAGATGTACGGCTTCTACTTCGGCGTCGACGAGCCGACCCTTCCCAACAAGCTGCGCTACGCCGGGGCCACGACGATGGAGTTCGTGCGCATGGTCTGGGACGCGCTGCGCCAGCTCGCGGGCGGCAAGGTGTCGGTCAACGACCTCTCCGGCCCGGTGGGCATCGTGGACATGATGGCCGAGACGGGCGAGCAGGCCGAGAGCGTCTCCGCCGGGCTGTACGACATCTTTTATCTCGGCGCCTTCATCGCGGTGAACCTCGCGGTGATGAACATGCTGCCGATCCCGGCGCTGGACGGCGGCAGGATCTTCTTCCTGCTGGTGACGGCGCTGATCGAGAGCGTCACGAAAAAGAAGCTCGATCCCAAATACGAGGGCTACGTCCACGCCGCGGGCATGATCCTGCTGCTGGGACTGATGGCCTACGTGCTGTTCCACGATATTTTCAGGATAGTGACAAGACGATGAAGAGAGAGAACACCAAAAGGATCTCCGTCGGCGGCGTCGCCGTGGGCGGCGGCGCGCGCGTGAGCGTGCAGTCGATGTGCAATACCCGCACCTGGGACGTCGAGGCGACCGTCTCGCAGATCCTCGCGCTGGAGGAGGCGGGCTGCGAGATCGTGCGCCTGGCGATCCCCGACATGCGCGCGGCGAAGGCGATCGACGCGATCAAAGAGCGGGTGCACATCCCGCTCGTGGGCGATATCCACTTTGATTACCGTCTCGCGCTCGAGGCGGCGGAGCGGGGCGTCGACAAGATCCGCATCAACCCCGGCAACATCGGCGCCGAGGAAAACGTCCGGGCCGTAGCCGAGGCCTGCCGCAGACGGAGCATCCCCATCCGCATCGGCGTGAACGCGGGCAGCCTGGAAAAGATCCTGCTCGAAAAATACGGTCATCCCTGCCCCGAGGCGCTCGTGGAGAGCGCGCGGGGCCATATCGCGCTGCTGAACAGATACGATTTCGACGACATCTGCCTCTCGCTCAAATCCTCCTCCGTGCCGCTCACGATCGCGAGCTATCGGGCCGCGGCCGAGGCCTTTCCCTATCCGCTGCATTTGGGCGTGACCGAGACGGGCACGCTCTTCAACGGCACGGTGCAGTCCGCCGTCGGCATCGGCACGCTGCTGAGCGAGGGCTTCGGCGACACGATCCGCGTCTCGCTGACGGCCGATCCCGTCGAGGAGGTCAGGGTGGGCCTCGCGATCCTGAAGGCGGCCGGCGTGCGCACGGGCGGCGTGAAGTTCGTCTCCTGCCCGACCTGCGGGCGCACGGAGATCGACCTGATCTCGCTGGCAAAGCGGGTGGAGGAAGCCGTCAGCCATATAGACCGCGACATCACCGTGGCCGTGATGGGCTGCGTGGTCAACGGCCCGGGCGAGGCGCGCGAGGCCGATTACGGCATCGCCGGCGGCCGCGACAAGGGCCTGATCTTCAAAAAGGGAAGCGTCGTGGGGACCTGGCCCTATGACGAGCTGTTCGGCGCGCTGCTGGACATGATCGAAAAGGACGGCGGGGCATGAGCGAGCATACTCCCTTTCTGACGATGTTCCCCGGCTGCGCCGATCTGCGCGAGTGCGGCGGCGGGCTGGACAAAAGCTACGTCACCGACGTGCAGATCGACTTTGCCGAAAAGCTCCTGACGGTCAGCGCGCATTTTCCCGCCATGCCCTCCATGGCGGATATCGCGCTGCTCACCGAGCGCCTCAAGCGCGACTACGCCATCCTCGGCGCGGCGATCATCCCGGATTATCCGCGCCCCAGGAGCGCCACGGCCCCCGCCGCGGAGCCCGCGCAGCGCCCCGGCGAGCCGCCGAAGGGACAGGTGCTGATGGGCAAGACCATCAAGGCCAAAACGGTCGAGATGCGCATGCTCGGCATAGACTCCGGCAAGGTCTGCGTCGAGGGCGACGTGATCGACGTGACGAGCCGCACGGTGAAGAACGGCGGCGCGGTGCTCTGCTTCGACATCACCGACAATACCGGCTCGATCCGCGTGAGCAGGTTCCTGCGCTCGGACGACGATAAATCCATCATCAACGCGGTCGAAAAGGGCATGCACCTCTTCGTGCAGGGCGAGGTCGTGTTCAGCAAATACGACGACGATCTCGTGATCGACCCGCGCCATATCATGAAGGGCAAAAAGCATATCCGCACCGACGACGCGCCGGAAAAGCGGGTGGAGCTGCACATGCACACGCGCTTTTCCGCGCTCGACGCGCTGACCGATCCGAAGAAGATCGTCGCGCGCGCGGCCTACTGGGGCATGCCCGCCATCGCCGTGACCGACCACGGCGTGGCGCAGGCCTTCCCGGACATGTGGACGGCGGGGAAGAAGTACGGCGTGAAGATCATTTACGGCATGGAGTGCTACTTCACCAACGACATGGACGGCAACAGCGCCGTCATCGGCAAGAGCCGTCTCCCGCTGGACGGAGAGTTCGTGGCCTTCGACATCGAGACCACCGGTCTCAACGCCCAGAGCGACCGCATGACCGAGATCGGCGCGGTGATCTTCTCCGGCGGCGAGATCAGGAAGACCTTCAACACCTTCGTCGACCCGGAGACGGCCATCCCCGCGGACATCACCGAGCTGACGGGTATCCGGCAGAGCGACGTGCAGGGCGCGCCGCGCGAGGAGGAGGCCCTGCGGCTCTTCATGGACTTCGCGGGCGACCGGCCGCTGATCGCCCACAACGCCCACTTCGACGTGGGCTTCATGAGCGCCGCCGCGCGGCGGCACCGCATCCGCTTTTCCCCGGTGTTCCTCGACACGCTGGCGCTCTCGCAGGCCCTGTGCCCGGAGCTGAAGCGCTTCAAGCTCGACGTCGTCTCGAACCATCTGGGCCTGCCGAAGTTCAACCACCACCGCGCCTCGGACGACGCGATGGTCGTCGCGCGCATCATGGGCAAATTCCTGCCCATGCTCGCCGCGCAGGGCGCGCGGACCGTGGACGACGTCGAGACGGTCTATCACACGCTGCGCCGCACGGACGTGGAAAAGACCTTCCATATGGTGCTGCTGGTCCTGAACAAGAAGGGGCTGAAGAACCTCTACGAGATGATCTCGCAGAGCTATCTGAAGTACTTCCACCACGTCCCGCGCATCCCCAAGAGCCTGCTCGTCCAGCACCGCGAGGGCATCCTCGTCGGCTCGGCCTGCGGCATGGGCGAGCTGTACGGCGCGGTGATGAAGGGCGCGAGCCAAAAGGAGCTCGAGCGGATCGCCTCGTTCTACGACTATCTCGAGATCCAGCCGATCTGCAACAACGGTTTTCTGGTGGAAAACGGCGCCGTCAGGGACGAGACCGTGCTGCAGGACTATAACCGCACGATCCTCGCGCTCGGCCGCAAGCTGGGCAAGCCGGTCGTCGCGGCCAGCGACGTGCATTTCCTCGACCCCGAGGACGAGCAGTACCGCAAGATCCTGCAGGCGGCGAAGAAGTTCTCGGACGCCGACCGCGACTGTCCGATCTATTTCCGCACGACCGACGAGATGCTCGCCGAATTCGCCTATCTGGGCGAGGAGACGGCCCGCGAGGTCGTCATTACGAACACGCGCGCGATCGCCGACATGGTCGAGCCGATCGAGCTGCTACCCAAGGGCCTTTTCCCGCCGAAGATCGAGCACTCGGCCGAGCAGCTCAAGGAGCTGGTCTATTCGAAGATGCACCGCATCTACGGCGAGGAGCCGCCCGAGATCGTGAAAAGCCGCGTGGACACCGAGCTGAACACCATCCTCTCGCACCACTACGACGTCATCTACATGAGCGCGCAGAAGCTGGTGGAGAACTCGCTCGAGCACGGCTACCTCGTCGGCAGCCGCGGCAGCGTGGGCTCGTCGATCGTGGCCTACATGTCCGGCATCACCGAGGTCAACTCGCTGCCGCCGCACTACGTCTGCCCGAAGTGCCGCCGCAGCGAATTCGTGACCGACGGCAGCTACGGCTGCGGGGCGGACATGCCCGAAAAGAACTGCCCGGACTGCGGCGCGCGCATGCGCCGCGACGGCTTCGACATCCCCTTCGAGACCTTCCTCGGCTTCCCGGGCAACGAAAAAACGCCCGATATCGACCTGAACTTCTCGGGCGAATACCAGGCGCGGGCGCACAAATACACCGAAACGCTCTTCGGCTCGGACCACGTGTTCCGCGCCGGGACGATCGGGACGCTCGCGGACAAGACGGCCTTCGGCTACGTCAAAAAGTACCTCGAGGAGCGCGGCATCCGCGCCACGAAGGCCGAGGAGAACCGCCTCACGCAGGGGCTCGTCGGCATCAAGCGCACGACCGGCCAGCACCCGGGCGGCCTTGTCGTCATCCCGCAGGATATGGACGTCACGGACTTCTGCCCCGTCCAGCACCCGGCCGACGATCCCGACAGCGACGTCGTCACGACGCACTTTGAATACCACTGCATGGAGGACAACCTCCTCAAGCTGGACGAGCTGGGCCACGACGACCCGACCATGATCCGCATGATGGAGGACATGACCGGCGTGAACGCGCGGGAGATCTCCCTTTCCGACCCCGAGACCATGTCGATCTTCACCTCGCCGGAGGTGCTCGGCCTGCCGGACGACGACCCGATCATCGGAAAGACCGGCTCGATCGGCGTGCCGGAGTTCGGCACGCCCTTCACCCGCCAGATGCTGGTGGACACCCAGCCGCGGCAGTTCGACACGCTGGTGCGGCTCTCCGGCTTCTCGCACGGCACCGACGTGTGGGCCGGCAACATCCGCGATCTGGTCCTCAACGGCACGGCGACCGTCAACGAGACCGTCGGCTGCCGCGACGACATCATGCTCTATCTGATCCAGAAGGGGATGCAGCCCTCGCTGGCCTTCCAGTTCATGGAGGCGGTGCGCAAGGGCGCCATCCACAAGGGCAAATCCTGGCCGAAGGGCATCGAGGAAGAGATGAAGGGTCTGGGCGTGCCGGACTGGTGGATCGAGTCCTGCCGCAAGATCCAGTACCTCTTCCCGAAGGCGCACGCCGTGGCCTACGTCATGATGGCCTTCCGCATCGCGTGGTTCAAGGTGCACGAGCCGCTGGCCTTCTACTCGGCCTATTTCTACCGCCGCAGCCAGAAGGGCGGCTTCGACGCGCAGATGATGTGCGGCGGCGCCGAGAGCGTGTGCCGCCGGATCAACGACATGCGCCGCCGCGATCTGAGCGCGAACGAGGAGGACCTGCTCGTCACGCTCGAGGCGGTGTACGAGTTCAATATGCGCGGCTTCTCCTTCCTGCCGATCGACCTGTACCGTTCCGACGCGGCGAAGTTCCTCATCGAGGACGGCGCGCTGCGCCCGCCCTTCATCTCCGTGTCCGGTCTCGGCGAGGCGGCGGCGGAGGATCTGGCCCGCTGCGGCCGGAGCGGCAAGCGCTACATCTCGCTGCAGGACCTCGGTGGCGACTGCCCCAAGGTCAGCCAGACGCACCTGGACACGCTGCGCGCGCTCGGCGCGCTCGGCGATCTGCCCGAGACGAACCAGATCAATCTCTTCGATCTGTGAGGATGAAAAAGAAGCAGGGTATCCGCGGATACCCTGCTTCTTTTTTTTTGCTTTCGTCTTATTTCAGCGCTGCGAGCACCGCGTCGATCTCCGCCGCGGTCGTGTGCCACGAGCTGCACATCCGCACGAGGGCCGAGCCGTCAGCGCGCCGCTCCCAGATCTCGAAGCGGACTTTTTCGCGCAGCTTCTCCAGCTGCTCCGCCGTCAGGACGGGGAACTGCTGGTTGCTCGCGCTCTCGGGGGCGAAGGGCACGCCGAGAGCGCGCAGTCCCTCGCGCAGGCGCAGCGCGCAGTCGACTCCCTGCCTGCCGAGACGCAGATACAGCCCGTCGGTGAAGAGCGCGTCGAACTGCAGGCCCAGCAGGAAGCCCTTGGCCATCAGCGCGCCGCGCTGCTTCTGCGCGGAAAAGAAACACGGCTGCTTTTCGCGGAACACGACGGCCTCGCCGCAGAGCGCGCCGCATTTGGTGCCGCCGATGTAAAAAACGTCGCAGAGCCTGCCCAGCAGGGGGAGCGTCACGTCCGGTCCCGGCGAGGCGAGCGCGTAGGCCAGGCGCGCGCCGTCGAGGAAGAGACGCAGGGAGTATTCGTCGCAGATCGCGCGGAGCTCGCGCAGCGCCGCGGCCGTGTACAGCCCGCCGAGCTCGGTGGGGTGGGAGATGTAGACCGCGCCGGGGCGGACCATGTGGGGATACGTGGGGTCTGCGTAAAAGCCGCGCAGATACGCGCGCAGCGCCGCGGGCGAGAGACGGCCGTATTCGTCCGCCCCGAGCGTCAGCACCTTGTGGCCCGTCGCCTCCACCGCGCCGGACTCGTGCACGGCGATATGGCCGCTCGCAGCGGCGAGCACGCCCTCCCAGGGGCGCAGGATCGCGGCGAGCACGGCGGCGTTCGTCTGCGTGCCGCCGACGAGCAGGTACACGTCCGCCCCGGGGTTTTCCGCCGCGGCGCGGATCTTGTCCTTCGCCCGCGCGGAGAAGCCGTCGAAGCCGTAGGTGGCCTGCGGCGCGTCGTTCGCCGCGCTCAGGGCAGCGAGCAGCTCCGGCGCGCAGCCGATGTTGTAATCACAGGACAGGTCGATCATATTCGGGCCCCCTTGAAAAATATTGTCCCCATCATAAAGCGCGCGGCGGGAAAAGTCAAATATTGCGCGGGGAGGAAAATCGTGCTATGCTGTTTTCAGACGAAAAACCATAACACGGAAAGGATCTGAACGAAATGGCAAAGAAAGTCGGAACGCTGATCAAGGAGGCGCGCACGAACGCCGGCATGACGCAGGAGCAGCTGGCGCGCAGGATCAAGGGCCTCTCCGCCGCGGAGCTGGGCAAGGCCGAGCGCGGCGAGACCGAGCTGACGCAGGCCCTCCTCAAGGAGATCGCCAAGGCCACGGGCGTGACGCAGTCCTCGCTGCTGGCCGCGGCGAAGGGCAGCGGCGCCTCCACCAAAAAGGCCGAGACCGTGAAGAAGCCGGGCGCGGCGGGAAAGACCGGGACGGCAAAAAAGACCGAGACGGCCAAAAAGACGGCGGCCAAGAAGACCGAGACGGCCAAGAAGACCGAGACGGAACTGACGGCGGCCGAGAAGAAGCTGCTGGAGGCCTATCGCGCCGCCTCCGCCGACGCGAAGAAGAACGCGCTGAAGATCCTCAAGGGCGAGGAGCTGGAGCTGCCCGAGATCATGAAGCTGCTCAAGCTGGACAGCAAGCTCGAGGGCCTCGGCTCCGGCGACGGTCTGCTCGGCGGGCTCGGCTCCGGCGACGGTCTGCTCGGCGGTCTCAAGGACGGCCTGCTCGGCGGCCTGCTGGGGAAGAAGTAAAGAAAAAAAGAACCGCCCTGAGGGCGGTCCTTTTTTATTTCGAGGCGAAGACGCGGGCGAGCTCCTGCGCGGTGAAGGCGTCGAGAGAGGGAAAGTCCATATAGGGCCGGCAGACGCTCTCCAGCTCGTCGTGCAGGGCCTTCTCCTCGCGCAGCACGGCGCAGGCCGCCTCGGCGCAGCGCGTGCGCTCGCGCCGCGCGGCGCGCAG
>JAFRDM010000062.1 GCA_017403885.1 Oscillospiraceae bacterium | reverse complement strand
GCCGGGGCCGACGCCGTGGTCGACGCCGGGGATGATCTCGCAGCGGCAGGGCACGCCCGCGTCCGCGAGCGCCGCGGCCATGCGGCGGGTATTGTCCGGGGGGACGGTCGCGTCCGCAGCGCCGCACCAGATATAGGTCGGCGGATAGCACGCCGTCACATTCTCGTCGACGGACGTGAAGCGCTCCATCGCCGCGGTCGCCCTTTTGCCGAGCAGATTGTCGTGCGTCACGCCGTGACTCAGCTCCGGGCGCATCGAGATCACGGGATAGCACAGCACGATCGCGCCGGGTCCGGGCAGGCCGTAGCGCGGCCAGCCCATGTTCTCCGTGCCGAAGCTCGCGGCCAGATGCCCGCCCGCGGAGCAGCCCCACACGGAGTAGTCCTTCGGATCGACGCGGTATTCCGCCGCGCGATCGAGGATCTCCCGCACGGCGCGGGCGAGGTCGTCCTGCGGATGCGGCCAGCGCGCCCTTCTCCGCACGCGGTAATAGACGATAAAGGCGCTGATCCCCCGCTCGTTGAGCTTTCGAGCGATCGGCGTGCCCTCGATGAAGCTGCATACCATCTGATACGCGCCGCCGGGACAGATCACCGCGAAGGGGTGCGTCTGCCCGTCCCGCAGCACGAAGCGGTCGTCGAGCTTATAGCGGTTGGGACGATATATGTCTCGGAGCGTCTGCCCTCTGTCCAGATCGATCGGTCTGTCTGCCATGGCGTTTACTCCTCAAAGCGGTATTCGCCCGCAGCGACGGCGTGCTTCGCGCCGCCGGGGAGGACGATCTCGGCCTCGCAGTTGGCGGGGACGCTCACTGTGTAGACCGTCCTGCCGTTCCGCTTCTCCCATCGGCTCGATACCATGCCGTACACGCTGTTGTATTTTGCCGCGGCATGCGAGAAATGTCCGCCCGGACGCGGGGCGATCACGAAGCGGTTTTCGCCCGCGACGCGGATGCCGCACATGGTCGAGAACAGCCATTCCACGACCGCGCCCTTGGAATAGTGGTTGAGGGAAGCGACGCCGCCTTGCGCGTTCGGGCCCTCCCAGCTCTCCCAGATCGTGGTCGCGCCGGCTTTCGGCATCGACAGCCAGCCGGGGATCTCCTCGTTTTCGAGCAGCCGATAGGCCGCCTCAAGGTCATAGTCGGAGAGCACGTAGAGGATCAGCGGCGTGGAAAGGAAGCCCGTGCCGAGCCGCCAGCCGTAATGCTCCAGCGCCTCGATCAGCCGCTTTTTCGCAAATTCGGTCTGCTTCTCGTCCAGCAGCCCCATATACAGCGGCCGGACGAGCTGCGCCTGCCGGTCGGTGTCCAGCGAGTAAGTCCCGCCGGAGACCAGCTCGCGGTAGGCCGTTTTGCAGCCCTCGGCACAGCGGCGGAACTCCTTCGCGTCGGCCTCATGGCCGAGCTTTTCGGCGATCTCGCTCATCAGGCGCAGGATGTACGCCGTGTAGGCCGTCGAGACCTCCGGGTGCGGATCGACGAAATCCTGCCAGCGGAAGCCGCCGCCGACCTCGACCGGCTCGGCCCACTCGCCGTAGCTCTGGCCCATGTTGACGAGGTACTTCCGCGCTTCTCTGGAGAGCCTGATCTTTTCCGAAAAGATCGGCGTGGTTTTGCCGACGCGCCTTTCCATGAAGCGCGCGTATTTCGTCATGCCGTCGTAATACTCGCGCAGGATCGACTCGTCCTGATAGATCTCCGCGTAGCGCCGGGGGATCAGCACGCCCACGTCCGCCCAGCCGACCGAGCCGTTCATCGTCCACATATAGAAGTCCGAGCCGCCCTCCGGCGCGATGTGCGGCAGCCTGCCGTCCCTGCGCTGCCAGTCGAAGACGTCATGGAGATATTTTCTGGCAAAGGGCGCAAAGCCGAAGAGATAGGCCGCGCTCGTGAAGAAGAGCTGCGCGTCGCCGGTCCAGCCGTGGCGCTCGCGGGTCGGACAGTCGGTGGGAATGTCCAGATGGTTGCCCTTGGCCGACCAGACAGTGGCCTCGAAGAAGCGGTCGAGCAGCTCATTGGAGCTTTCAAACCAGCCGGTGCGCTCGAGATCGGAATAGACGGCGTGGGCCGTGAAGTCCTCGGGCCTGAATTCCGCGTCCGTCTCGACAAGGACGTATTGAAAACCGAAGACGGCGAAAGTCGTTTTATATTCGTTCCGGCCCTCTCGGCAGAAGTATTCCACCTGCTGCAGCGGCGTGGTTTTGCCCCGGTTGGAGAGCTGGATGTTTTCCTGCGTGAACTCGCCGTCCCTGTCCAGCAGCTCGCCGAAGCGCAGGAACACGCGCTGTCCGGCGCGCGCGCTCAGCGCAAAGGAGACGTAGCCCTGGATGTTCTGGCCGAAGTCCAGGACCTTTTTCCCGGACGGGGTGATGACGAGCGCAGGCTTGAAGCATTCATGTTCCCGGACGGGGACGTTGTTCGAGGCCGCGGGCGTCACCCTGTGCTTCGTCAGCTTCGCTCTGCCGCGCCAGAGCGGCACGCGGAAGCCCTCGACGATCTCGCCGTCCTTGTTGTCGGCGAAGCGGATGGGGCCGTCGTTCGACCAGTCCCAGCTTTCGTCGGTCGCGACGATCTGCTCGCCGCCGTCCTCACAGACGATCTCAAGCTGCGCGAGCAGCTTCGTCTCCGTGCCGTACTGGTTCACGATGCCGTTGGCGCCGCAGGAGCCGCGGTACCAGCCGTCGGCGAGCTGCACCGTCAGCTCGTTTTCGCCCTCGTGCAGCAGCTCCGTCACGTCATAGCTCTGGTATTGCACGCGCCTGCGGTAATCGGTATAGCCCGGCGCCATGACGAAATCGCCGGCCTTCTCGCCGCCCAGCCGCGCCTCGTAGAGGCCGCAGGCGGTGATGTACAGCCGCGCTTTTTTGACGGGGCCGTTCACGGCAAAGCGTTTGCGGAAGCAGTCGACGGGATAGCGCTTTTTCGGATCGACCTTGTAATTCCCGGTGATCCATTTGGCTCGCCACGAGCGGATGCCCATCTCGAAGAAGGCCTCGCTCCACTCGCCCGGCTCGCCGTTTTCGTCCCAGAGGCGGATCCTCCAGTCGACCCGCTCGCGCTCGCGCAGCTCCTTCGGGTACTCGGCGCGCATCGAAGCGCTCTCGACCCGGCCGCTGTCCCAGCTCCCGGTGACGATCTGGTACGCCGTCTGCCGGACGCCGCCCTCGCAGTTCCACATCAGGCGGGGGCGCTGCACGTCGATCCCGAGGGGATCGAGAAGATATTCTGTCCTCAGCCTTATCGCTTTCATGCGGCAGTCTCCTTATCGGGCCTGCGTCAGCTTCTTCGCCATGCGGGCGATCCGCGTGGCGTTGATCTGCAGCTGGCGCCGTGTGACAAGGCCCTCCTTCAAAAGGCCCTTCATCATCGCCTTGAAGTCGCCACGGCCGCCGGGCATCGTCAGATCGTTGCCGGCCGCCGCGATCTTCGCGGCGTTCGGCCAGGCATGCTTGTTGCCCTTGCCGCTCATCATGGCGATGATCCAGTCGGTCATCACGATGCCTTCGTAGCCGAACTCGGCGCGCAGGACGTCTTCGATCAGATCGCGGCGCTCCGAGGTGTGGACGCCGTTGAGCAGATTGTAGGAGGTCATCAGCGCGTGCGGCTGGCTCTCCTTCACGGCGATCTCAAAGCCGCGCAGATAGATCTCGCGCATCGCGCGCTCGCTGACCAGGCTGTTATTGCTGTAGCGGTTGGTCTCCTGATTGTTGGCCGCGAAGTGCTTGATCGTTGCGGCACAGCCGGGGTGACGCTGCACGCCGCGGGTGATGGCGGCGGCGAAGCTGCCGGAGATCAGGGGATCCTCGGAGAAATATTCAAAGTTGCGGCCGCAGCGGACGTCGCGGTGGATATTCAGCGCCGGGGCCAGCCACAGATGCACGCCGAAGCGCTCCATCTCGCTGCCGACGACGTCGCCGCAGCGCTCGGCAAGGGCAAGGTTCCAGCTCTGCGCGATCGCCGTTCCGATGGGGATGGCGGTGCAGTACTGCTCGAGGATCTCGCCCTCGGCCTTTTTCTTCCCGTCCATGAGCTTCATCACGAAGGCCGCGGGGGCGGGCATCAGCTCCATCATGCTCCCGGGCATGGACTCGCCCACGGCATGCGCGCCCTTTTCGTCCTTTGTATAGCGGCGGCTCAGGCGCAGCCCGGCAGGGCCGTCGGCCATGACCAGCGCGGGGACTCCCTTATCCTTAAGCATGCCCGTGGTCTCGCCCGCGGCGCCCGCCACGCTCTGCGAGGCCTCGCCGATCACGCTCGTCGCGCCCTTCTTCGGGTCGAAAGAGCCGATCGAGAGGAAGCAGAGCTCCTCATCGCTCAGCGCTTCTATCTCCGGATCGATCTCCTCGGGAAGATCGTAGTTCACCGTCTCCGTCCCGAGGCGGGCGGCGCCGACGGGGATAACAGGCAGCCCGGCGGGCGCGTCCTCGCGGCGCGGCTCCGGCTTCCAGTCGATAAAGTCCGGCTTACCGAGGCAGTTTTTGACCTTGCGCACGATCGCCTCGCCGTCGAGACGGACGATCCCGATCGCCTTGCTGTCCGCGCTGGAAGCACCCAGACGCAGAACGTAGTCGCCGCCCTCGAGGATCCAGCACGCGCGCGCCTCGTCATAGGAGGCGAGCGAACGCAGATCGAAGGAGAGCGTGAGCGCGGCGTTCCCGCCCGGCTGCAGCTCCTCGGTCTTTTCAAAGGCCGCGAGGCTCTGGTACGGCTTGTCCAGTCTGCCCTGCGGGGCGGAGACGTAGAGCTGGGCGACCTCTTTCCCCGCGAAGGCGCCCGTGTTCGTCACAGCGGCCCTGACGGTGACCGTCCCGGCTTCTTCGCTCACTTCGCCCGCTTCGAGCGTGAAGCTCGTATAGCTCAAACCGAAGCCGAAGGGGAAGAGCGGCTTCCTGCCGACGGTATCAAAGTAGCGATAGCCGACGTATACGCCCTCGGTGTAGCGCGTATCGTCCTTTTCGCCGAATTCGCCGATCTGCGGATAGTCCTCCCAGGCAGTCCAGGTCGTGGTCAGCTTGCCGGAAGGCACGGCCTTGCCGAGCATGAGATCGGCCAGGATACTGCCCGTCTCCACGCCGAGCTGGCTGAGCAGCAGGATATTGCGGACCTCCGCAACGGCGCTGATGTCGACCACGCCGCCGACGTTCAGCACCAGCAGGAACTTTTCATATCGGGCGTTGAGCGCCAGGATGTCGCGCTTCTCGGTTTCGGTCAGCAGGATGTCGCCGGGGACGGCCCTGCGGTCGGAGCCCTCGCCCGAGATGCGGGAGAGGACGTAGACGGCGGCTTCTCCCCCGCCCCAGAGCGGGATGTTGTGCTCCGGCTCGGGCATCACGGCGCCCATGCTTTCGAGGATCGCCAGCGTATGATGCTCCTTTGCCTGCGCATGCAGACCGCGCACGAAGTCCTTGCGCGCGGAGGCGTAAAGACTGTCATAGTTGTCCATCCAGACCTTGCTGCTGATGGTAAAGCCCGCGTCCTCCAGCCCCTGCTCCACGCTGACGAAACAGCGCGAGTTGACTTCACCGGAGCCCGTGCCGCCCTTGATCGTTTTGCGCGCGCCGCTGCCGAAGAGAGCGAGCGCGCAGGGACCGTCAAGGGGAAACGCGCCGTCGGATTTGAGCAGCACGGCGCACTCGGCGCCGAGGCTGCGCATGATCTGGTTGTGTTCTCTTTCGTAATCGTTCATGTCATATCCTCCTGATCCGGGAATCACTGTTCGGCCGGCAGCTCGCCGCCGTTTTCCTTTTCCTCATGGCGCGCCTTGATCTCCGCCTGCTCTTTGCCTATGGTCTTTTCCACCTTGAGGAAGAACAGCAGGAAGAATGCCGCGATGCTGGTGAACACCTCAAGCCCCACGAAGGAGAAGGAGATGACCCAGCTGACGCTGTGCGGCTGTGCCAGCGCGACGGTCAGCACGCCGTCCGCGGCTGGCTTCAGGTTTTCCAGCGCCACCTGCGCCGCCCAGCCGTTCTCCGCCAGCTTCGCGGAGGCCTCCGCCGCGCTGCCGGCGGTAAAGGGCGCGAGATAGCCGGCCCTGGCCAGCATCCAGTTGAACACGCCCGTCATGATGCCGACCATCGCCACGGCGATGATATTATAGATCGACATGGCCGCGCCGTCGATACGCAGATCGGATTTCCACTCCATGTGGTCCAGACAGTCGGCGAACAGCGCCATGAACACGTAGGATCCGGGCAGACCGCCCGTGTTCTTGATGAACTGGCCGATCAGCACGATCACCATGTTCGTCGGGAACAGCCAGCAGATCAGCGAGCCGATCGCGATCAGGGCGCAGCCGACCATGGTCACGTTCCTCTTGCCGAACTTTTTCGCAAGAGGCCATACCGCGAAGATGCCGATGCCCATCGGGATGCCGCCGATCACCGAGACCAGCATCTGCGTGACGCCGTCGTTGTAGGTCCCGAGCACGTAGTTGCAGTAGTAGACCAGACCGATGTTTTTGATCGTCGTGCCGATCGTGGTGACCAGAAAATAGCCGTAGATCAGAAGCATATAGCGGTCGGTGAACAGGAGCTTCATCTGTTCTCCGAAGGAGAGCTTGTCCCGCTCGCCCAGCTTCTTTGCCTCCTCCGTGATGCGCTCCTTGGTAAAGAAATACTCAAGCAGCGTCAGCGGCAGCGCGACGATGGACAGGACGCACATGAGCGTGATCCATTTTTGCTTGTCCACGCCGATCATCGGCATGATGACCATCGGGAAGACCAGCGCCACGAGAATGCCCGACATCATGATGGTGGTGATCTGGTTGAAAACGCTCAGCCCGCCGCGCGCCGTGCTGTCGCGGGTGGAGAGCGGGACCATCAGGCCGTGGCTCATGTTGAAAATCGTGTAGGCGAAGGAGTAGAACAGGTTGTAGGAGATCATGACCCACAGGGCCTTGACCGTGTCGCTCGACTCGGGCACCGTGAAGAGCAGGACGCCCGTGATCGGGACGAGGACCGCCGAGAGAAGCAGCCACGGGCGGGCCTTGCCTTCGCGGGTCTTCGTGCGGTCGATGACCTGGCCCATGATGACGTTCGTGATCGCGTCGATGATCTTTGACACGATCGGGAAGACCGTCAGAAAAGCGCCGCCCCACAGCGTGGTCAGCTTCAGAACGTCGGTATAGTAGACGTTCAGATAGGTGGCGAGCACCGCGTTGAGCAGCAGCGCGCCGGCCGGCCCCAGCAGGTAGCCCAGCCATTTTTCTTTTTTGGCGACCTCCGGGGATCTGACAAGACTCGCAGGCAGCTTCATTAGGGCTTTCCTCCTTCGATTAATCCTGGTACCAGTATAGCAAGCCCATCCCTTGCGGTATATAAAAATATTGATTTATATGTCGATTTTGTGATAAAATCTGCCCGAGGTGAAAAAGATGCGGGAGATCATGCAAACATGCGGGAGATTAAGCGCCGTAACGGACGTCCCCTTTTCCCTGCTCGACGGGGAGGGCCGCCTGCTGCGGACATGGCCGAGCTTCGACGAGGAGGCGCTCCTGCCCTCCAGCGGCGCGGCGGCCATCGAAGACTTCCGGCTGCAGAAGCGCGACGCGCGCCATCCTCTCATCAGCTTTCTGGATCCGGGCTTCCTGCTGGGCGTCGTCGAGCTGGAGGAGGAGCGCTTTGTGCTCATCGGCCTTGTAAGCCCCTACGTCCACTCGCGCGCCGAGATTCTGGAAATAGCGGGCGAGGCCGTTCCCCACGCCTATCTTCAGCAGTATTGCGACCGTCTGCTCCGCCAGCCGCCGGTGTCTCTGGAAAAGCTCAAGGATCTGATCTGTCTGACCTCGAGGCTGCTCGGCACGGAGATCGCCGCGGAGGACATCCTTTTCGTGGACAACGTCTCGAGCAGAAAGCTCGGCGTTTCGCGTCTGGATCAAGCTCTGTTTGAGCAGCGCGAGGAAGCGGAATTCCACGTGCCGGTGGATTTTGAAACGGCGCTCTGCGCCGCCGTGGAGGCCGGAGACCGCGTCATGCTGGAGCGGAGCCTTTTCGCGCCGCAGCGCGGGCGTGTCGGACGCATGTCCGTCAACGATCTGCGGCAGCAGAAATATGCCTTCATCAGCATAGCGACGCTCTCCTCGCGCGCAGCGATCCGCGGCGGCCTGCCGGCGGAGACGGCCTTCAGTCTGAGCGATCTCTACTGCCAGCGCGCGGACATGCTCGCCGAGATCCCGCTGATCCAGAATCTCACCTTCACGATGCTGATGGACTTCTGCGGCAAGGTGCGCGAGATCCGCAAGCAGCCCGCCGCCTCGCCGGTGATCGAAAAGTGTCTGGACTATATCTCCGTCCATCTGCACGAGCCGATCGGGCTCGAGCAGCTTTCCCGGCACTGCGGACTGTGCGGCCGCAGTCTCTCCCTGCGCTTCAAGTCCGAGCTGGGCATGGGCGTCCCGGAATACATCCACCGCGAGAAGCTGCGCGAGGCGGAATACCTCCTGCGCCACACGGATTATTCTCTTTCGGAGATCACGTCCTATCTGAACTACCCCTCGCAGAGCTATTTCACACAGATTTTCAAGAAATACAACGGCCGGACGCCGCAGCAGTACCGCGACGGAAGAGCATAAGGCGTCGGCAATACGAAACGGCCGCCCCTTCGGATGGGGCGGCCGTTTCGGCCGGAAAAGGCACGCTGAACGGTTTTTTATTCGAATCTTCCATCCTTAAAGCGCAGGATCCTGCAGCCGAGGGCCTGCGCCTCCTCCTCGCTGTGCGTGACGAGCAGAAGCGCGGCGGCGGAGAGCGACCGTTCCACCGTCTGTCTCACACGGAGAACAAGCGCCTCATCCATGGCCTTGAAGGGCTCGTCCATCACAAGCAGCTCCGGCCGCAGGGCGAGCGCGCGCGCGATCGAGAGACGCTGCTGCATGCCGCCGGAGAGCTCGTCGGGGTAGAGCGTCCGCACCTCGCCCAGCTCCAGCGCGTCCAGCCAAAACGCCGCATCGCGCATGGTTTCCGCCTTGTCCGAGAGGACGAGATTGATGTTTTCCTCCGCCGTGCACCAGCCGAGCAGCCGCGGCTCCTGAAAGACGGCCCCGATCCGGCGGAAGGAGCATCTCGCTTCTCCGCTGTCCGGCGCCTGCAACCCCAGCGCGACACGCAGGAGCGTGGTCTTGCCGCAGCCGGAGGGCCCCATGAGCGCGATCCGTTCGCCTGCGGAAAGGCGCAGGCCGCAGCCGCGCAGGACTTGTTTGTCTCCCAGCCGGAGGAAAACCTCACGCAGCTCAAGCATGTCCGTTTTCCCCCTTTCCGAGCCCCTTCACCAGACGCAGGAGCAGCCCCTCGATGACGAGACTCAGCAGCACGACCGCCGCCGTCCAGGCGAAGAGCTCGGTGGTCTCGAGATAGACCTTGGCCTCGTAGATCCGCTTGCCGATCGAGCGCGCAGGCACGGTCAGCACCTCGGCGGCGACGCCGGCTTTCCAGCCCAGACCCAGCGCGGAGCACAGCGCCGCGCGCAGATGCGGAAGCACCGAGGGAAGCGTGATGCGCCGCAGCACACGGCCGCGCGGCAGGCGATACACCCGCGCCAGCTCCAGCAGCTGCGGGTCGATCCCGTCCAGGCCCGCGGAGACGTTGGCCCATACGACGGGCAGCACCATCAGCGCAGCGATGAACAGGGGCACGACGTCGCGCCCCAGCCAGACCAGAGCCAGAATGATAAAGGAAGCCACGGGCGTGCTCTTGACCAGCGTCATGAGCGGGCTCAGCAGGGCCCGGAGAGCCGCGCTCCGGTGGGTCAGCAGCGCCAGCACGATCCCGAGCAGCACCGCGGAAACGATGCCCGCCAGTACGCGCAGGATGCTGCGGCCGAGCGTCAGCCAGAATTCGCCCTCTCCGGCGAGCAGAAGGAGCCTGCGCGCGACCTGCGGCGGCGAGGGCAGCAGCAGCTCCTGCCCCGCCAGCACGGCGGCGAGCTGCCAGATCAGCAGCCAGAACAGCAGTACGGCGAGCGCGCGGAGCGTTTTGCGCAGCGGCGGTCTCATCCCTCGTAATAGAAGTCGTCTCCGGGCACGCTGCCGCCCACGGACTGCGGAGCGGTTTCAAACATGCTCCGGAGGAAGGCCGAGAGCTGAAGCTGCATCTCCTCGCCGGTGACAAAGCAGATGTTGCAGCGCGGGATGGCCTTGGCGGCAACGGCTGCGTTGGCAAAGATCCCCGCCTCCTCGATCTTCTGCGCGGCGGTCTGCGGATCCTCGCCGAGCAGCGCGACGGAGCGGCCGTATTCCTCCAGGAAGCAGGCGATCTCGGCGCCGTGCGCCTCGGCGAATTCACGCCGCGCCACGACGCAGCCCTGCACAAGGCTTCCCGGCTCCATGACCGTGTCCCATTCCGCGCTCAGGTCGATCGCGACCTGCAGCGTCTGGTTCTGTGCGCAGGCGACGGTGACCATCGGCTCGGGCAGCACGGCCAGGCCGACCTGACCCGCCGCGACCGCGGCGTTGAGCTCGGCGGGCTGGGCATAGCTGTTGTCGATCGTCAGCTCCACGCCTTTGGCTTTGCACAGCGCCTCGAGGATGAAGCTGGGATTCTGCGCCGGAGCGTAAACAGTCTGTCCGGCGAGATCCTCCAGCTTTTCGGGCTGCACGGCGCCGTCCGTCACGACATAAAGCACGCCCCGCGTGTTGAGCGCGAGGACCTGCAGCTTTCCGCCGGTCTTGTTGTAAAGCGCCGCGGCGGCGTTGGTCGGCAGTGCGGCGATGTCACAGTCCCCGTTCACCAGCGCGGCGGTGACGACCGAGGGATCGCTCTCCACCGAAAAGCTGTAGTTGAGCGCGGCCTTCCCCTCGGCCGCGTCGGCGATGAGCCCGGCCATGCCGAAGCCCGTGGTTCCGTTGAGCGTATAGACGCGCACCGGCAGCTCCGCGTCGATCTCCGGGGCCGCTTCTTCCACGGCGGTCTCCGGCGCGGGAGCCGCTTCGGT